>JANQLP010000087.1 GCA_028280515.1 Hyphomicrobiales bacterium | reverse complement strand
AGACCATCGCCAGCACCATCCCCAAAATCACCATCAACAGGGACGGACACTGACATCTCAACTTTGCTCAGCACTGACGTTTTAACTCTGCGCCTACAGAAACGAGCCCCACGATCTGCATTATGGAAAATGGTGGTGTGGGCAGTTTCCAGCAATCCGGACTCCGGTCGGATTTCCCCGTCCTTGCGAGTCACGACATCCTTAAACAGGCAAGGTGCAGTCCGGTCGGGACCGGCCGTAGCAAGATTTTGTCGATCGCGTGAATAGGTCGAAGTTGGCGTGGTTTTTTCGTCCATACGAGATGAGTACGATGGCCGTTGTGCGAACATGACCTATGAAACGACGCCATCGGCTTGTCCCGAGTATCCGTTCTCAAGTGACGCTTGAACCACCCGCAGAGGAACGGGACGAAGCGGGATACGGGGTTGGTTGAAACCAAGGTCTGAGACCGACGTTCCCGTTTCGGCTGCGATAAACCGTGCGATACCCCATCCGCAGATACGGCCTTGGCAGACGCCCATGCCGGCCCGCGTCCATAACTTTGCGCCATAGACATCATCGACACCATTGACCATCTCGCGGCGAAGCTCACCGACGGTAACGTCCTCGCAGCGGCAGATCAGAGTTTCGTCAGGCAGATTCCCTGGCAGACCCTGAGGTGGCGCGAAAGCGCGGTGGAGGGCATCGGCAAAACGGCGGGCGCGACCGAGTTGACGCACCAAGGCCCGGCGCTCTTCGGCGGTCGCATCCCCACCTAGATGCTCGACGATACCAAGACCAGCGATCTTGCCGGAGAGCCGCGCTGGCACCGCGCCGCCGACCGATACAATCTCACCCGCCGCGAACACACCCGGCACACTCGTTGCGCCAGTTTCATCGCCGACCACACAACACCATTCGCCGGATAACGCGTCAAAACGATGCTCACACCCCAGTATCGAGGTCATCTCAATCTGTGGGCGAAAACCATAACCAACCAGTAACGAGTCGATGTTCTCGACCAAGCGCGCCTGTTCTGGAAGTGGTTTCCCGCCGGCATCCAGTGGCGCAACACGAGCCGCCTCGACCCGTTCATCACCCAACGCTTCGATCACAACCTCACCGAAGCGGAACCGTGGACGGTGAACAATGAGCGGCCACAACAACCGCGCCGCCTCCGGCCACTTCTCAGGGTGTTTCAACAGGAGTGTCAATGGGCCGGCATCGAGGTGGCGCGCTTCCAGGATTTCGGCCAATCGTCCTCCCACCTTGAGCACGGCATTGGCGACCGGCAGCAAGAAGGGGCCGCTGCCTGCAAGCAAGGTCCGCTTGCCCGGCGGGATGCCACTGGTCTTCGCAAGGCGTTGTGCCGCGCCGGGCGTCATGACACCCGGCAGCGTCCATCCAGGAAATGCTAACGTCCGATCATGGGCACCCGTGGCAATGAGTAGGGTTTGCGCATCCAGCCGGATCGCACCTTCGCCGTCCTGGGCATGAACCGAAAAGCCGGGAAAGACGCCCCACACCTCTGCGCCGCTCAGTATGGCTCCACCGTGATCAATCACACGGCGTATGGCCGCCACGCCTTGGCGTACCTGCGATGCCTTGCAGAATCTGGAGTCGGAGCCTCCGGGTTGCATGTGGTACTGCCCGCCTGGCGCGGCAAAATTGTCGAGTACCGTCACGGAAACGCCGGCCGCACTCGCAACGGCGGCCGCTTCAAGCCCGGCGGGTCCGGCGCCGATCACCACGAGATCACTTTTCAGGCGTCGCGTCATGGTGGATCGACCTCCACCAGCATGCCCTCGTGCACTTCGGTAACACATGTCCGCACGTCGGCCTGCCCGTCGACACGGGCCACGCATTCATAGCAGCCCCCCATGCCACAGAACGGGCCTCGCGGTTCGTGCCGTCGAATACTGCGTCGAAGGGCGACGTGACCGACCGACAGCAACGCCGCAGCAACGGTGAACCCAGCGGGTACGTCGCACGTCACACCGTTGACCACAATCCGCGTCATGCCCAGGCAGCCTTCGAACCATCGAAGCGGCCGGGCGCGTAGATCGAGGTATCGAAAATCGGCGTCTCGTCCGTGAGCATGTCGGCAACACAGCGGGCTATTGCCGGAGCACGCACAAATCCTGTGCCGCAGTCACCGGCCGCGATCCATAGACCATCAGGTCCGCCCGAGCCGATCAAAAAGCGATCGTCCGGCGTCACAGCTTCAAAACGGACCCAGGAGCGTAACAACGCAACGTCCAAGAGCTGCGGAAACAGCATGAGAAGGGTCGCTACCGAATCCCTGACGAACGGTTCATCGACCTGCGATACGTTGTCTTGAGCACCGTCATCCGATTGCCCGCCGGCCAAGACGGTATTGAACAGGATCTGGCCGTTATGCGCCTGCTGAATCTGCGTGTAACCGGCTTCCACACCACCGCCACTCTCGCAGGCGCCAACCACACGCCTGATAGACGGCGGCATACGAACCGTCGCGAGGCACTGCGCTTTGCGAGGTTTGATCGGCAACGCCAGATCAACAGTGGCCGCTAGCCGTGCGGTCCAGGGCCCGGCCGCCAAAACAACCTGACGCGCCGCAACGACCTCTCGATCCGTCGTGCGAACACCACGGATCGCGCCATCGCTCTCGACCAACGCCTCCACCGGACAATGGGCTCGAACACGGGCGCCTTGCGATCGAGCCGCCTTCAGAAACATCCGCACCGCGAGAAAAGGGTTCACGACAGCGTCCGCTGTAGACCAGGAAGCTCCCACGACCGGGCCCTCGAGCAACGGCTCGACCTCACGCACCTGTGTTGGGTCAAGCAACTCGGGGGCCAGTCCGACTCCCCTCTCAGCGTCGACCCAACGCCTGGCGACATCGATATCATCATCTCTCAAGACAAAACGGAGCTGACCACACGCATGATACTCAAAGCCGCCAAACTCATCATGAAGCCGTTTCCAGGCTTCACACGACCACCGCAGCAACGGCAACTCGTCGAGATCCATCATATGCGTGCTGATACAGGCCAGGCTGGCGCCCGATACCGCACCACCAAGCGTACCCTTCTCAACGATCAGAACATCATGGCCACGCTTCGCCAACTCATAGGCGATGGCGGCGCCGACAATTCCGGCGCCAACGACAACAACCTCGGCGGTATCGTTCACCATGCCCTGCGCCGAGACACCTCCGGCGCAGACTCCCAAAACTTCGACATGACCATGCTCTCGGATACAAGGCCAGACTTTCCAATACCAACGCTCTCGGCAGCCTCGACCGCACGCCGCGCATGTTCCCTATCAGGATAGCCCAGGCCGTGTGTCAGGGTCGGCCCGCACAACGAGAGCGCACGAATATCCGCGAGCTGGCGTTGATGGTCTTCCCTATCCATGTCCGGCCGCGCCGCAACACAAGCCTCAAGTGCAATCGCCCGATCGTCAAATGCGATGGTCCAACCCGATAGCACCGCGTCAACGACCGTTTGCACCTGGTCCGTATTACGTTCAACCCAGTCGCGTCGAGCGATCAAGCCATCTTTTATCAGGCTTGCGCCGTAATCAGCAGCATAGAACACACGGATCGCGTCGAAGTCAGACAGTTGTGCTTCGGCTACGTGAAGTTCGTGGTAGCAGGTCATCTGCGCACAATCGACGTCGTGGTTCAGAAACGGCGTTACGGTGTCACCGACCGGCTTTCGCCTCACTGTAGCGGGATCCAAGCCCGCCCGTTTGACCATCCATTGGAATTCAAGATCTTCATTGCCTGGCCAAATAGCGACAGATCGTTCCTTGAGATCAAGTGGCGTTTCGATGCCGCTGTCACGCCACACCGGATACAGAAGCGGGCTTTCCTGCTGAATTGTCAGCAGCCAGACAAGATCGTCCGGTGCGCCGGACTCCACGATATGAGCCGGGCTGGCAACAGCGAACTCCGCCTCGCCTTCAAGCACGGCCACGGTTGGACTGACCTTTAGATCAGCCGGTTCACAGACAATACGCACACTTTCGTCGGCTGCTTGGCTCTGCGCTTGCGCCAGCAGATAGCCGGCGAACTGCGCCTGCGGCAGCCATAGAAGGCGTATACGAATGACTTGCTCTTCCTGCGACGACGGCATCGGAAGGGTCCTCATTGTATCAGCTGACAGCCGGCGCCTTGGCGAACGGGCGCCGGCTGTCCTGCACACAAGACGTTACGGACAGACCACCGACTTGTTTTCTTCGGCGACAGCTGTCCAGAAGTCGTTGGTGAAGCCTTCTTCAAGAACGACTTCGCTATCGATCACACCGGCACCCAGCATAACGTCCTGGGAAGTCTGCCAGTCGGCAAGGACCGACTTGCCAAACTCGCCATTCAACGTCGGACCGGCACAAATCAGGTCACCCATCGCCTTGATCTGAGCAACCTGACTGGCCACATCGAGCTCGTCGTTGTAGCGCACGACGATCTCCGCGGCAGCCTCAGGGTCAGCAAGGGCATCCTTCCAGCCCCGCATTGTTGCCTCGACGACGGCCTGAACCATATCAGGCTGTTCCGCAATCACTTCTTCCGTGGTGAAGAGGCCACCGGAAACAAGCGCGACGCCATAGTCTTCCGGGTTAAGGAAAACGAGATCATCGGCCGTATAGCCGTTGTCATAAACAAGCTGTAACTCATTAAATCGTGTGACCTGCATGACGTCATACTCGCCGTTCAGCCACGCAATGATGTCGTAGCCCTGCGAGATGATCGTGACATCCTCTTGTTCGACACCCGCGGCGTTCAGCATGGCAACAAACTCGTGCTCGTCGCCGCCGAACCAAAGACCAACGCTGTGACCCGGCATGTCCTCGACCGAGGTGATGCCACTGTCAGCACGCGCAATGTAGGTGGTTGCGCTCTTTTGACCGAATTGCATCACCATGACCAACGGCACACCGTTCGAGCGTGCCGCGATAATCTGGTTGGGATGACCCAGACCAAAAGTGTCAGCGCCCTGGGCGACGGTCACGGCCGGCTTGATATCAGGGCCAGCCGGCAACAACTCGACATCGACGCCGGCGTCGCTGTAGTAGCCCTTGTCGAGGGCCACGATCGGTCCGGCAAACTGACCTTGCATCACCCATTCGAGACGCAAGGTCTCTTCGGCTTTCGCCCCGCTGACAAGACCAAACATCATCATGCTTATGACAAAACACACCGTGGTGCTTAACAACCTGGTCATGGCAAACCTCCTATTGTTGATGCCTTTCCTCTTACCTCGACGTCCCCTGTTGTTCTGTGCCTCTTCACAACTTGCTCCTGTTATTCGTCATTTCGCATGGAGCTGTGCCAGGGGATCGCCCACCTTTCGATAAGCGCAATCAGCGCGAAGAACATGATTCCGATCAGCGCCGAAAGCAGCATGGCCGCCCAAAGGCGCGGCATGTTCAGCGTCCGATAGGTGGTCATGATGACGAAGCCCAGGCCCTTGTCGGCCTGGACGAACTCAGCAACGATGGCTCCGATTACCGAGAATGTGACGTTTAGTTTGAGTCCGACAAAAACGTAGGGAAGCGCGTTCGGCAAACGCATCTTGAAGAAGCGTTGCCATTCGTTGGCTGCTGAAACATGGAACACATCCATGATGACGCGATCGTAGGACTGCAAACCCTTCATCATGTTAAGGGCAAGCGGAAAGAATGACAGAAACGCCGTTACCGCGATCTTCGATTGCACGCCGTGGCCGAACCACAGAATGATGATCGGTGCGATGGCAACGACGGGAATTGTGTTGGCCGCGATGATGTACGGCATCATGCCGCGCGCAAGCAGGCGGGAATAGGCGAATGCCGTGCCAAGCATAGCGCCCAAGATTGAACCGATGAGAAACCCGGTTACGGCCTCGAACAGCGTAACGCCCGCATTAAAGAGAAGTGATTCTGGATTGGTGATGAAGGCCATCCAGATCCGCGATGGGGCCGGGATCATGTAGGCAGGCACTTCGAACAGCCGGCAAACCGCCTCCCAGGTCGCCACCACCACAACAGCCGTCACCAAGGGTGGCCATATGCTTCTCGCCGCGACCCCGAGCCACTTCGCCATCACGCTCTCTGGCGTACCTGGGTTAGCGGATCTGGTCGCCATAACCTTCTTCCAGCTCTTTCGTGCCAAGGCTCACCAGCTCGGCGAATGCGTCACTGTCGCGCGACGCCAAGGTTCGCGGACGTGGCAAATCGACGTCGAAAATCCGTACGATCCGGCCCGGTCTCGGACTCATGACCACAACCCGGTCAGAAAGCAGCACCGCTTCACGGATCGAATGCGTAACAAACAACACCGTGATGCCAGTCGTTTCAAAGATACCGACCAGCTCCATGTTCATGCGGTCACGGGTTATCTGGTCGAGCGCACCAAAAGGCTCATCCATGAGCATGACACGGGGCGAGGTCGAGAGTGCGCGCGCGATCGCGGCGCGCTGCCTCATGCCGCCAGAAAGCTGTGATGGCCGAACATTCTCAAAACCGTCCAGACCGACAAGGGAGATCAGTCGACGTGCCTCTTTCTCCCGCTGTGCGCGGGAAATCCCCTGAAGCTCAAGTGGCAAAGCAACGTTCTGGAGGATCTTGCGCCACTCCAGCAATGCCGGATCCTGAAACACGAATCCTATTTCACGTGACTGACGTGCCGCCTCCGGTGGGTGTCCGCCGACCTGGACCAGACCACTGGACGGAACGATGAGATCAGCAAGGACTCGCAACAACGTACTCTTGCCACAGCCTGATGGCCCTATCAGCGAAACAAACGTTCCCTCGTCAACGTGAAGATCGACATCCTTTAGGGCATGGACCGCCTGCTCGGTTTCTGCGCCATAGATCATGGACACACGATCAAAGCTGACGAGCGGATCGGACGCTCCGCCGATGTTCGGTGGGGTATCGCGAACATCATGGATCATTGGCGGCATCCCACAAAACGTCGGTCAAAACCCGTGCACCGTCGGCCAAGTGCTCGGGTTCGGCCCATTCGGCTTCGTTGTGGCTGATCCCGTCGCGACAGGGCACGAAAATCATGCCGCTATCGCAATGATAATGAAGCTGACGTGCGTCGTGTCCGGCGGCGGAATAGATTTCTCGCCAACCCAGACCCAGTCGTTCCGCGACAGTGCTGATGCGTCGGCGAAGCGCTTCGGGAAAGTCGAGTGAGGGCGCGCTGGCAATCTCTTGGACATCCAGGCCGCAAGGCCCCTTCTCCTGCGCACAACACGCGGCGATAGCGTCTCCGAGCCGGGTCAGCACCGCATTATCGGGATGACGCAGGTCGATGGAGAAGTACGCTTCCTCCGGCACCACGGACGGTGCATTGGGCCGGACGCGCAGCAACCCGACGGTGAACATCACATCGGCGGGTTCGGCCGTTAGACCGGCCAACGCATTGATCATGCGAGCAGCAGCAAGAACAGCGTCCCTGCGCTCGCCACGAGGCGTCGTCCCAGCGTGGGCGGCCTCGCCCGTCACGGTGACACGGAACCGCCGACTGCCCTGAATACCTGTAACGACTCCGATGGCCAGGCCATCCCGTTCGAGGACAGGTCCTTGCTCGATATGGGCCTCAACGAACACATGAACTGGAAACCCGAGTGGCCCCGATGCAATCCCGGCATCCGCATCCAAAACACGCGCGACAGCATCTTTGACAGCAACGCCTTCGGCATCGACGACCGCAAAGATATCTTCCAGAGGACGCTGGCCCGTGAACGCTTCCGATCCCATCATACCCGGAGAGAACCGCGAGCCTTCTTCGTTCATCCAGGCCACGACGTCGATTGATCGGCGCGGCCGTTTCCCGTGGGCAGCGATAGCTGAGACCGCCTCGAGCGCGGCAAGAACACCAAAGGTGCCGTCGAACTTACCGCCGGTCGGCTGCGAGTCGATGTGTGAACCGGAAAGCACCGGCGCCGCACCGATATCGCTACCTTCCAGACGAAAGAAGAGATTCGCGACGGGGTCATGACGCGGCTTCAGACCCGCATCTTGGGCCCAGGCAACAAGCACTTTGCGTGCGGCGATCTCCTCGTCCGACAAGGCCAGTCGGTTGACGCCGCCGGCCGGTGTCGCGCCGAATTCGGCGAGTTTCATGTGGCGATCCCACAATCGCCCTGTATCGACGTGTTGTGACGGCAAAACCGCTGTGTTCGAAGCGGTCTGGCTCATGACGTTCTCATGATTTGGCTCGGGTCGGCCCGCGGATCCCGCTTGCCCCAACGACCCAGGTCGACTGACGTCAGAAAGTCCCCAAGCAACCTGTTAAACAGCTCGGGCTCTTCGAGATTGATGGTGTGACCGCACTTCGGTAAGACCGCGAGCCCGGAAGCTGAAATGACACGCTTCAGAAAGATACCCGGTTGCAGACAATGATCGTCCTCATCGCCGCTGATGATCAGGGTTGGGGCGGCAATGCCACGAAGTTCGTTTTCAAGGTCGTAGAGCGAAGGCCGTCGAGCCTGAACACCGCGCATGGTGTTGGCCGCACCCATTTCCGAGTGTTTGGCAAGCCGTTCGGCAAAAAGGCGCCAGCCGTGCGGATCCTTCGCCTGGAACTGCACACGCGACGCACCCTCGGCATAGATAGGCGCAAATCTGTCGATGCCGCTTTCGAAACCGCAAGCGACCTGTTCCGAGATGTCGCGGAAATAGTCCTCGTACGCCTTCTCGGCGCCATAGCCGGTTCCCGCCACGACCAAAGAGCGGACGCGTTCGGGTGCCCGCATGGCCGCATGCAACACAGCGAATCCGCCCATGGAGTGACCCACAAGATGGGCTGAATCGATCCCGGCTGCGGCCATGACCGCATAAATATCGTCTGCTGCGCGGGCTTGAGAATAGGCTCCTAGATCGTCGGGAACATCGGAGGGTGGATAGCCTCGCGCCGCGAACGTGATGCATTGATAGCGACGCGTGAATGCAGAGATCTGCGGCTCCCAGCTCCAGAAATTCCCGGCGAACTCATGCACGAAGACAAGCGGCACGCCTTCGCCTTCGACTTCGTAGTAAAGCCGGATGCCGTCATCTGTTTCCGCGAATGGCATGGCGCAGATCCTAGATGATCGAGTTGCGTGACGTGATGCCGCCATCGACCGTCACAATGGTGCCGGAGGTGTAGCCGGAGCGATCGGATGCCAGAAAAACCATCAGATCAACGACCTCGCGTACGGTCGCTGGTCGCCCAAGCGGATAGCGTTTGAGGAGTTCGGTGTACCTCGCCTCGTCTCCATACAAGTCTAGGGCCCGGCGCCTGAGGAGATTGTAGATGCGCTCGGTATCGACGGGTCCGGGATTAACCCCCACGACGCGGATTCCATCGTCGAGACTGCGACCGCCCATCGCTCGGGTGAGTGCCATCAAGCTCGCGTTGCCGGCCGTGCCCGCGACGTAAGCTGCGTCATAGATCTGACCGGCATTGCCGATATTGTTGATGATCACGCCGCTGCCGCGTGACCGCATCAACGGATAAACCGCACGGGTCAGGTTGATGTAACCGAAGACCTTGAGTTCCCAGCCGTCACGCCAAGCCGCGTCATCGATGGATTCTAGGTTGCCACCCGGGATACGGCCGGCGTTGTTGACCAGGATATCGACGTCACCGACTGCGGATACGAGATCGCCAATGACACTGGCGCCGGTCAGATCGCACGGGTGAATCTCCACGGCGACGTCAAAGCTATCAGCAAGTCTATTCTGCACCTCTTTCAGACGGTCCTCGTTGCGCGCCACCAGATGAAGATTGACGCCCTCCTCGGCAAAAGCTTCCGCAAGCCCCTCACCGATACCTTGAGACGCTCCGGTTATCAGAGCCCGTTTTCCCGTCAGACGAAGATCCAAAACTGACCCCTCTTCTCCTTCACCGACATGCAGGTCCCTCGCTAGAACAAAGAGCCCGCGGCGTTTTGGCGACGACACACTTGAACGGCCTCACCAAGCTGATCGCAAAACTCCGCCATCCACTCGCTGGGCACGGTCGTGCTTACCTTTATGAACCGATCACCGACTTGAGCCGTGTGATAGCTGCCTTGGCGAATGAGCATGTTTCGCTCGAGGTAGTACTCGCAAAGACGCTCCGGCGTGACCGATGCGCCGCTAACATCAATGGCAAGAAAATTCCCGTTCGATGGGTAGACAGCAATGTCGAGACCCGGGACAGCATCAACTGCAGCTTTGATAGACGCTTGATTGGCAAGCTGAGCATCCTGCACGGCGGGGAACCAATCCGCCTTGTGCTCCAAACCCGCAAGGGCTGCGCGCTGGGCCAGCACGGAGGCGCCCAGGTTGTTCGGTGCCGCCACGGCAAGACGTGCGATCACATCAGGGGCCGCCACCAGCGCGCCAAGCCTCAGCCCGGCAATGCCGAGCCATTTCGAGAAACTGTACGTGGTAATCGTGCCTTCCGGGTAATACGTCGCAGCGAGCGTGTGTTCCCCGGCGAAGTGTCGATAGGTACAGTCATGGATCAACGTGATGCCAGCCTCTCGCGCCAATTCCGCGATCTCAACAATCTCCGCGCGGGTCTGCACGGAGCCCAGGGGGTTGCTGGGATCGACCAAATAGATCAGCCGGGTTTTAGGCGTTATGGCCTGGCGCAGTTGCTCGGGGCGAAGCCGATAGCCGGCCGCTTTGTCGTAGATGGGAAGCTCGATAACGCGGGCGCCGCTGCTTGCTGCAAATCGGCGCGGCCACAGCCAACCGGGATCGGTGACCAGGAACTCTTCTCCCGGCCCGATGAATGTTCGGCACGCGTGATAAAGACCCTCGATCGCACCGTCGGTGACCAAAACAGAAAATGCGCTATCCAGGCTGAGATCCCGCAAGATCGCCTGACGTAACGCCTCAAAACCAAGGGGTGGAGCGTAAACATGGAACTCGCCGGAATCGATACACTCGATCATGGCTGACCTGACCGCTGGATGAGGCGCGGTATGGTTGGTGTTTTGACCAAGCCACTTCACCCCTTGCCCCGAGAACAGCGCATCGAAGTGACGATTGCGCTGCTCAATCATGGCGATTTCAGATGCTTCCGGCTCGGGCACGCCGATCACCATCCCTCTATGTGCATACACAAAGCAACAAATTGTGTGCAATATTTTCTCTATTGCATGCTCGCGTCAAGCTTGCTGTGTCCGATGTCAGGCGATATGCAAGGGAAACGAACGGTGAAGAGCCAATGAGCGATCACTTCCCTGTCGACGATGCAGCGCGTGTCGAGGGGCCGTCGACAGGCGGCCGAATCGACAGTCCCCGCGCCGCCACGCTTGCGCATCGATTACGCAAGGAGCTCGAGACAGATATTATTGAGGGGCGCCTCAAGCCCGGCACCCGTCTAGACGAGGCCGGTCTGTCCAAGCGCTTTCAGGTATCGCGTACACCAGTTCGAGAAGCCCTTAAGGAGTTGGCTTCGTCCGGCCTGATCGAGGTTCGACCGAGGCAGGGCGCCATTGTGTCGACACTGACAGTCGAAAAGATTATCGAACTCTATGAGGTCATGGCGGAAGTCGAGGCTTTTGCCGCCCGACTCGCCGCCCGGCGTATGACCGACAATGACAGGGAGTCAATCGTCGCGGCGCACCAGGCTTGTCGGGCTGCCGCGGTCGAAGGTGATGCGGAGACCTTCTTCAAGCTGAACCACGCCTTCCATCGCGCGGTCCATATCGCAAGCCACAACTCGGTACTTGCCGATGAGGCCACCGCACTGAATCGCCGGCTGGTTCCTTATCGCCGTTTCATCACTTTCCGCCCGGGGCGCATCGCCGAATCGATTGGCGAGCATGACGGCATCATGGATGCGTTGATGCGCCGTGACGAAGAGGAAGTCTGCAAACGCATGCGCGATCATTTGCAGATTCTTGCCGACGATACGCTTGTGCTCGCCAAGGCGCTAAAGCAGGCTTAACGGCGGTTGCAGGCGATGTCACCCTAGTTGGGTCAAAGAGAGAGGTGTCCAGCCGTGCCAAGATCAACGAGCCAGTTTGATCGCTGTCGCGCTGAGCACATGATGACGGTCAGTAGCCACGTCAATCAACACTCAACGTCGCTAAGGGCAGACATTGCATCGCGCTTACGTCGTCGGGCGCCATAATCTGCGTTATGGAAACAACGTCACAGCCGTCTAGGATGCAGCATGGGCGCGCGCGCACGTGCCGCAGGCTCTTAGCGTCTTACTCCATCTGTCCTGACAGCATGTAGTTTGAGTCATCCGCGGGGCGTACAGTGGGATCCTGACCAGACGAGCGAACCACGCCGTCGCCATGGGCAAGTTGACGTGCAGTCTGGGCCACGGAAAAAAGCCGCCAAGACCGTTGTTTAGAGGTGCCAGCGAGCCCGCCCACAAGGCTCGAAGCACGCACAAGAGGTTCGTCGTGTGGCGCGAACTTGCATCGATTGCCAATCTCATTATTACAGAACATATATAGATTATCTTGTAGACAGTGATGCATGATTCGCTAACAATGCGAAAGGTTCGACACGGCAAAGTCGCACAAATGATGGTGAAATTGGGTCATACGGATAAGGCTTTCGCATATCCAAAGCTAAATTCTTACAGACCACGCCTTACCATCGACTGATGCGGAAAGTCGCAGTTGCTGAGCGCATTGCCGAACAGCAACCACCGGGCCGTGGGAGCACCGCTCCGCCGACACGTCTAGGGAGACACAAGATGACACGAGTAATGGACATTCAAGAATTCCGTTCGCGGCTGGCCAACAACGACATCTCGCGCCGCCAGGTGAACCAGGTCTTGGCCTCAGTCGGCCTCGCGACAGTCATGCTGCCGATGGTGCGCCGGCCGTCTCTCGCTCAAGAGTACGATGCGGATCCCGATCTGATGGTCTTTACCTGGGCGGGCAGTGACCTGCCCGAACGATTTCCAGGGTATGTCGAAAAACATGGTCTGATGCCATCTTTCGCATTCTGGGGTGAGGAAGAAGAAGGCTTTCAGAAAATGCGGGCTGGTTTCCAACCCGATATTGCGACGCCATGCACTTATAGTCTGCGCCGCTGGTGGGACGCAGGGTTCCTGGCACCTCTTGATACCAGCCGATTGGAGCATTGGGACGATGTCTTCCCAAGTCTCAAGACGATTGAAGGTGCGCAGGTCAACGGCCAGCAGGTTTTCCTACCGCGCTCGTGGGGCAACAGCTCGGTCTTGTTTCGACCAGACTTGGCACCGGAGTATGCTGGCGCCGAGAATCACTCCTGGATGATCCTCTTTGACGAGAAGTACGCCAACAGGCTTGGCACCTTTGATTCGGTGGACACCGTGTTTGGCGTGGCTGGGGCGGTGATCGGTGCGGAGAACCCCTTCGATATGACAGAAGAGGAGCTTGAACGCGCCATACCGTTGATAAAGAAGCAACGTGACCTTCTGCGCTGGTACTGGACGGATGTCACGTCCGTCGAACAAGGCTTGGCGACCGGCGAGCTCGTCGCCTCCTACGCATGGAACGGTTCGGTGCTGAAGCTGAAGGATCAGGGCGTCAACATCGAATACATGAACCCTAAGGAAGGCATCTACACTTGGGTGTGCGGCGACGTGCACATCACCAACGGCGAAGGCGACATCGATAAGGTCTATGACTACCTGAACGCCGTCTCGTCGCCGGAGAGCGGTATCTTCAACCTAACCGAACGCGGCTACGGCCATTGCAACATGAAAGCGTTCGACATGGTGCCCCAAGAAACTCTCGACAAACTTGGTATCTCCGACCCCGTGGCCTTTATGGAAGGCACGCGTTACTTGTCGGAGATCCCCCCTTCGACTCGCGAGCACTACATAGAGGTGTTCGAAGAAATCAAAGCCGGTTTCTGATCTAACTGGTGGAGCTTGTTGGGAAACGAGCAAGCGGACTGATCCTGCTCGTTTCCTGACCTCCACGTTCCACCGCAGAGTTCTTGGCAAAAGCATAGCGCTGCGCGAGATCACTTACGCGCAGACATACAAAGCACGCTTTACCGACAGCACAACCCAGCCGGACTTGAGCGTTAGATTTGGAGGTCGTGTCCATGTCAGATGATGACTTTCGAGGGCAGGCTTGGCGCGTAACCCCAAGCGACTATATCTCGCAACGTCTGCCAGCCCACTCGATCGCTCAGCCGGTCTCGCTGTACCTCGCAATGCGCGATGGCTGCCGACTCGCCGTCGACGTCTATCTGCCTGACGGAACGGGCGCTGCCGGCACGCGTTGGCCAACCATCCAGATCATGACGCCTTACTATCGTCGGTTTCGCGTTAAGGACGACAGCGCGGGCACCGAAGCCTGTCCCGGCATCGCGGCGTACCGCGACACCTTCGTGCCGCGGGGATACGCACTGGTTGTCATAGACGTGCGCGGAACCGGTGCCAGCTTTGGCACACGCGATAGCTTTCGCTCTCCTGCGGAGAGACTTGACCACGCCGAGATCGCAGATTGGACTGTAAAGCAATCCTGGTCCAACGGCCGTATTGGCGCGACTGGGATTTCTTACCTCGGCGCCGCAAGCGATTTTCTAGCCTCGACCGGCCATCCTGCCGTCAAGGCGATCGCGCCTCTGTTCTCCGTTTGGGACACCTACGCGGACAACTACTATCCCGGCGGCCTCTTGGTGCAAAGCCTGGCGCGAGACTACGGCGCGATGATGGATGCACTGGACAACGTTAAGGGAAAAGAGCTCGAGCGATACTCGACGTTTCGCGACACCAACCTGGATGGGCCCCACCCTGTCGATGAAGATCAGGACGGCCGACTCTTGGAGGCCGCGCTCAAGGAGCACCGTGGCAACTTCAGAATGCCGGACCTGATGGCGGAGTTTAGGTTTCGGGACGAGCCGCTGCCCTATGATTCGGCGTTCACCGTCGCCGCGCTCGCTCCCTCGAACTACGCCGACGGTATTCGAGAGGACGTTGCCGTCTATTCGGTGAGTGGATGGACGGACGGCGCCGGGTACTGCAATGGCGTTATCAGCCGCCATCTGACTCTCGAAAACACCAACAAGCACCTCCTCATTGGACCTTGGGATCACGGCGCGAAAGTCAACACGTCACCTTGGCGGTCTGAGGTGACGCCACGCTTTCCGCTCATGGCGGAGGTCCTTCGGTTCTTTGATCAGTATCTTGCAGAAATGGAAACCGGGTTACGCGATGAGGAGCCTGTCCATTACTTCGTCATGCACGACGAGGTCTGGCGTTCTGCATCAAGCTGGCCGCCTACTCTTCAAGCAGAGGAGCTATTCCTGGGTCCCGATCGCCGGCTTGTCCATGACGCGCCTGACGAGGGAGGTGCCGCGTACAAGGTCGATCCGTCAACCGCGACCGGGCGACAGACGAGATATGAACGCATTTCAGGACTGGATTGTGTGGATTACTATGCGGACTGGCAGGGTCGCGATGCGTGCATGTTGACCTACACCTCCGACCCCCTTCCGAAGGACCTGCAACTGTGCGGTCACGCGGTCTTGTCGCTGAACGTACGTTCAAGCGAACCGGACGCCGCCATCTTTGCCTACCTGTCGGAGGTGCAGCAGGACGGCCAGGTGCAGTATGTGACTGAAGGCATGCTGCGCGCGCTCCATCGAAAGGAGTCATCATGCCCAGAGAACTACAGAACAACCTGGCCCTATCATAGCTGCTCCCGACACGATGCCGCTCCCATGCCCATAGACGGATCACAACGCATTCGCTTTGCGCTTCTTCCAGTCGCATGGACACTCCGTCAGGGGAGCCGTCTGCGTCTGTCAATTGCAGGCGCGGACGTCGACCACTTCGCTCAGGTACCCCACGGCAGACTACCGTCTCTGACGGTCCTGCACGGCAAGAGCGGATCATTGCTGTCCCTGCCGCTTTCCAAGAGGGGCGATTGCTAGGTTTCTCGATGAAGCCAAGGTAACCACACCGACGATGATTGACTTCGGAGCTTACGACGATGCGGGCGACGGATGCGCAGACCGTTCGCCAAACAGCACGGGACTTCGACGTTAGAATGTCGGAGGCGTGTTGACCCAGATGACGATAGCTTCCTCTTTGCCAGGGTTGCGCCACGAGTGCGGGTTCGTGCTGGGGAAGGCCACCGAGTCACCCGCCTGCAGCTTGTACTTGCCGTAGCCTTCGATTGAAATCTCGAATCTGCCCTGTAGGACAAAGAGAAACTCCTCACCGTCGTGGTCATAGGAACCGTCGCTGGACGCCCCAGGGGCGATGCGCCAACGCTGACAGTCCAAGTGCTCGAGGTGGTTGGAAAGCTGTTCGATGAAGATACTGGGTCCAAGGACCGGTGCGACGCGGCTGTCTTTCGACCGCATGACGAGGTTCTTCGCGGGTCCGGCCGCTTCTTCTATCAATGCGGTGACCGAGGTGCCATAGCATTCAGCAAGCTTCTTCAAGCTGGTCATAGACGCGCCCCCGGACGTGCGTTCCAAGACGCTGATGAAGGAATGCGCAAGGCCTGTCAGCGCAGCAACGTCGCGAAGCGTCAGCTGCTTGGACTCTCGGAGTTGACGCAATCTCGCACCTAGCGGCTGGGTAACGGCGTGGACGTCGGACCTCTCATCACCCAGTACCTGTTTGATTGCCGCAAAGTTGAGCCCCTGAACACTGCGCAGTCGAGCGATGTCCCGGATCCGCGCGAGTGACTCCTCATTGTAGTACCTGTGTCCGCTCGGTGTGCGCTCCGGCTCCACCAGACCGTGTTTCTCCCATAGACGCAGGGTCGAGGGGCTTACACCCGCTATGCTCGCAACGTCGGAAACCTTCATCCGACTCACCCTTCTGGCTGGCGGCCCAGGCTGATCCGAACGGCGTTTGCGCTTCTTGTTCACCGGCACACGGGATCTCCCCTATCCCAACACATCGGCAACATGCCTAACGCCTTTGTCGTTGCACGGTCCAGCAACTTGATATACTTACAGAACAAAGAGAATATATGTTCTGCAATTTTGTCATTCAGCTCAATGCGTCTGTTGTCCCATGTCCCTAACGTATGACTACATCATTGTCGGTGCCGGTACTGCAGGGAGTATCCTTGCCGCCAGGCTGTGCGAAGACCCCGGCACGACGGTTCTGCTCCTTGAGGCCGGCTCGGTCGACAGAAGCTGGACGATTCAAATGCCGGCCGCTTTTGCCCGCAACTTCCAGGGCGGCCCCTACAACTGGTCGTACTGGTCGACACCCCAGCCCAACCTCGCAAACCGCAGGATCTATCAGCCCAGGGGCAAGGTGCTGGGCGGTTCGTCATCTATCAATGCAATGGTGTTTCTACGCGGACATGCGCTCGACTACGAGCGCTGGGCCAACGAGGAGGGCGCGCAAGGCTGGTCCTATGCCGAGGTGCTTCCCTACTTCCGACGCAGCGAGACCTATCTAGGCGCCTCGAGCGCGTATAGAGGCAAGGAGGGTCCGATCGTCGTGCGCCAAGGCACCGTCGAGAATCCAGTTGTCTCCGCCTTTCTGGAGGCCGGATCCGAGGCCGGCCATCCCTACACCCCCGACGTCAACGGCTATCAACAAGAAGGTTTTGGGCCGTGGGACATGAACGTCGACGCCGGCGTGCGCGCGAGCACAGCTCACGCCTACCTGCGACGAGACGGTCAACCGGCTGGCCTAATCGTTCAAACCGAAATTCTCGTTCAGAAGATCGTCATCGAACAGACTAGAGCGACCGCTGTCCAGTACGTCCTACATGGACAATTGCATACGGCAACCGCTGAACGCGAGATCCTGCTCTGTGCCGGCGCATTCGGATCGCCTCAGCTCCTCATGCTGTCCGGCATCGGTCCGGCAGACCACCTGCGTGGTCATGGCATTGACGTCGTCGTCGATTCACAGGGGGTCGGCAGCAACCTGCAGGATCATCTGTATGCCATGATCCAGTACGAAAGCACGAAGCCAGTATGCTTGGCGAGGTATCTGCAACCCCATCGCATGGCGCTCTTGGGGGCCCAGTGGCTGACGACCCGCAGGGGGCCGGGAAGCACCAACCACGTTGAGGTCGGCGCCTTTCTTAGAAGCCGACCCGACATTGCGCACCCCGACGTCCAGGTTCATTTCAAACCCATTCTGCTCGACGGCTGGCAACCAAGTCGGACCCATGGCTTCAATCTCGGAGGCGGCACGCTGCGGGCCTTGAGTCGCGGCACAGTCCGCCTGTCCAGCGCCGATCCCCAGGCAGTGCCGCTGATCGATCCCAACTATCTGGCAGAACACCAAGACATCATCGATATGCGTAACGGCGTCAAACTGATGCGCGAGATCGTGTGTCAACCGGCGTTCGATCCGTTTCGCGGTCGCGAACATCATCTGAGTGCCGACGCACGGACCGATGACGAGATTGACCGCTTTATACGGGAGAATGCCTCCAGCGGTTATCATCCGTGCGGCACGTGCCGCATGGGCAGCGATAGCGGCGCGGTATGCGATCCGATGTTGCGAGTCCGCGGTGTTGACGGCCTGCGCGTCGTCGATGCTTCCGTCATGCCCAGCGAGACGAGCAGCAACCTCAATGCACCAACGGTCATGATCGCGGAGCGCGCGGCAGATCTGATTCGCGGCGTCGAGCTGCTTCCGAGGGCTCACCTGTCCTACGTCGTGACGGCCGATGGTGAACTCGACCATCGGTCGCGTTCGACCTGGAACCCACCCTATGCGGTGGCGCCTTAGTGTTCGATGTCAGATTTCGTCAGATGACGTAAGGAACACCAGCCCTTGCATCCATCACGGTACTGCGGCCCGGTTTGTCAGATTTACAACGAAGACCACGACAACCCAGAAGAACGGAGAGGGACTTGCCCCGACAAAACATGATCGTCGCGCCACAGCCGGATGCCACAGAGGTTGGCGCCCGTACCTTTCTGAAAGGAGGCAATGCCGCGGATGCTGCGATCGCATGTGCTTTTGCCCAGTTTGTCATGGATCAGTTCGAATGCGGTTTGGCCGGTAGTTCCATCTGCCAAATCTTCAATCCGACACAAGGGCTTCACGAGTGTATCTCCGCCGTCTTCACCGCGCCCATGTCGGCAAAGGAAGGAATGTGGGAGGACATCTTTGACTGTCAAATGTATGACGGTTATGGGTTCGTCGTGGAAGGCCGCGTCAACGAACTCGGTTACACGTCCGTTGCGGCATCGGGGAACATCAAGGCCTTGCAGCATCTGCATTCGCGTCATGGGCGGCTGGCCTGGCGCGACCTGATCGAACCAGCGATTGACTTCGCTGAGAACGGCTACACCGTTACGCCCTATGTCTACGACTACTGGACGGCTCACGATCCTACAGGCCGCGTTCAGAACGTCGAACGCATGGCGTATACGAAGGCCTACGCACACCTGTTCTTCGGCAGCGATGGCGGTGTCCTGCCCGTCGGGAGCATCGTCAGGAACCCCGACCTTGCCACGACACTGAGACAGATCGCTCAAGAAGGCGCAGAAGTGTTCTACCAAGGCGATATCGCCGAACGCATGGATACCGACTTTCGTAAGAACGGCGGCCTCCTGACAAAGGCAGACTTTGAAAATTTTGTCCTTCAGCTCGATGATCCGCTGTGGGGTAGCTATCGCGGCATTCGGGTCGCGGCGACGCGTCCGCCGGGGATCGGGCTGATGCTTCTCAAAATGCTCAAGACGCTGGAACACTTCGATCTTGTGGGACTTGGCCACAACACGCCCGAGTACATCGCTCTCGTATCGGAGGTCATGAAGCGCGGTCAGGTCGCGAAGGACAGTATGATCGGGGACCCGCGATTCTTTGACGCGCCGGACCAGGAGTTTCTCGATCCTCAGGTGGCCGAGCGCGAGGCCAAGGCAATCCGCGATGGCGAAATCTGTCACGTGGCGCGGGCGACCGCCGATGCACCGAGCACAACGCACATCTCAGCCGTCGACGAACAGGGCACCTGTGTCAGCCTGACCCACACAAACGGCAAGCTGTCCGGCGTCATCACGCCCGGACTGGGGTTCATGTACAACGGTGGCATAGCGTCGTTCGACCCGCGATCAGGCAACCGGCAATCTCTCGCGCCAGGCCGACGACGTGCCAACTTCATGACACCAACGATGCTGTTCCGGGGAGACAATCCCTACGTCGTTCTCGGCGCACCAGGCGGCGCGCACATACCCATGGCCGTGCTTCAGGTGATTCTCAACATCGTTGACTTCGGCATGTCGATCAGCGAGGCCGTCGACGCGCCCCGCTTTTCCACCGTCAGTGACATCATTGATGTTCCAGCAAGAATACCGCAGTACACTTGCGATGCGCTGGAGGCGAAGGGCTACCAGGCCAGACGGAGTCACAAGAGTTACCTGTGCGCTCGCGTCCACGCCATTCTGATCGACTCCGAAGACGAGCTCCACGGCGCGGCCGATCCCTGGAACCAAGGTGTCGCGCTGGCTGTGTAGGACGGAGTGCAAGACGGCCTCATCAAGCTGATGTCAGACAGTCAGTGGCTCGGTCGCGTGTTGCAGAATCTGCATTATGGAGAGTGTGGCCTAATTGAGGGCGTAAGTTCAGCTCCTCCGTTAGTTCGGCACGGAGTGTGTCGATATGCCGACCATGTGCACCATGCCCTGTGCAATGCGCAGCACTTCCGAATCACCGGAAGCGAAGCCAGGACGCCCCCTTTTCGTCTGATTCGACATCACCAGCCACGCGTCCACCCCGCGCGTCAGCCGGTAGATGATCTGGCGCATCTCACGAAGAGTTGGGTCGTAGTCAATGCTCTTCATCGCTCACTGGGGAGTACTCGATCAGGACGCTCCACCACACACTAAGCCTGACGCTACTTTCCGCGATACGGCCTATCCGAACTCACGACACGGTTAGCGCCAGCAAAACTACTGGAGTATGTGGCGCGCAACTTTGGATGAACAAGAGAACTACGAGCTCGCCATAGCCACACGATAACGGCACCTCAGAACTCGCCTAAGCTCGTTTTCTTTCGAGATAGAGCGCCGAAACACGCTATTGGGATTGCTGGAAATAGACGATCATCTTGAGATGGCGGTGCTCGTCTACTGTGAGCATCTCGTGGGCGAAACGGAATTGCGCATCGTCGGCAAGTAAACTGCTGAGACCTCTGGCATAGCTTTCCATGCTCGGCTGTTCGATCCAGCGTCGGAAGTCAGGCGACACCTTCTTAAGGTCTTCGACTAGCCAACGCATATCGGGATCGTCCGGAGTGGCGGCCATGTCATAGCGGAACTGCGCCAACAATTTGGGTGCATCCTCACGCCAAGCTGGCAGTCGTCGCCGTAAGTCAGGATCGGCAAAGACCATGCGGATGATGTTGCAGTCATGTTGCGCCCGACTAGAAAACTCGAACAGACGATCGGCCGCTGCGTTCCAGGCAATGACGTCCCAACGAAGGTTCGATACATATGCTGGACGTTCTGTCAGATCGTCCAGCAACTGCTGGATCAATGGACCGACCGATGGCCATTGACGCGCTTCTGGAGGGGGTGGGCGCCGGTGGGCCAACAGGAAGAGATGATTGCACTCGGCATCATCCAGTTTCAGCGCTTTGGCGACTTTGAGCAGAAAGCTCTCCGAGACCTGAACATCGCGGCCTTGTTCGAACCATGTATACCAGGTGAGCCCCACGCCCGCGAGTGCGGCGACCTCTTCGCGTCTAAGCCCCGGTGTGCGCCGCCCGCCAGTGGTCGGCAGCCCTACATCCGCAGGGGTGAGTTTTTTCCGATGGCGCGTGACAAAGTCAGACAGCTCGGGTCGGTTGCGCGCGAGGGTTCGGTCAGACAAGACTATCGCCAACAGTAATAGGATAATTTCCAATATTGTAACAGGAATAGCTTAGCTGGATTGTCCGCCTCAGACAAGGAGGCGACATGACAGTTCAGTGCGATGCAGGGGTTGCTAAGGCCCAAGACGAGGCGCGGTTGCCGACCAAGGCCGGCGTGCACGAGTGGCTAGGGATGGCGCTGTTGGCCCTGCCGACTATGCTGCTCGGACTCGATCTCACCTTCCTGCCCATGACCTTGCCTGCGCTGGCGATTGACCTTCAGCCAACGAGCACGCAGGCGCTTTGGATCATAGACGCTTCCGGCTTCATGCTCGGTGGCTTTCTCATCACTATGGGCACGCTCGGCGACCGCATCGGACGGCGCAAGCTGTTAATGATCGGCGTTGCATCCTTCGCGGTTGCTTCGGCAATTGCGGCCTTCTCAACAAGCGCAGCAATGTTGATCGCAGCGCGCGCAGCGCTCGGTGTGGCCGCCGCGACGTTGATGCCATCAACCCTGGCACTCATCAGTAACCTCTTCGCTGATCCTCGTGAGCGCGCGCTTGCCTTCGGGATATGGACGACGATCTTTGGAGTCGGCTACGCATTGGGACCTGTCGTTGGCGGCTATCTGCTGGAGCAATTCTGGTGGGGTGCCACCTTCCTACTCGCAGTGCCTATCGCCGCTTTCATGCTTCTGCTCGCCCCTTTTCTGTTGCCTGAGTATCGCGCGCCGAACAGAGGGCGGATCGATCTTCTCAGTGTGGCGATCTCGCTTTCCGCAATGCTGCCGGTGATCTACGGCATCAAGCAAGTCGCTAGATACGGTGTTGCTCCCGACGCGATCGCCGCCATTGTCGTTGGCCTGTTCTTCGCCGTGCTCTTCGTGCGCCGGCAAAGGCGGTTGTCCGATCCTCTTGTCGATATCCGCTTGTTTGGCAACAAGACCTTTTCAGTTGCTCTGATCGTCTTGTTGGTCGGGCTGGTGGCGGTCGGCGGGACAATGTTGCTCACCGCCCAATACCTGCAATTGGTGGCAGGCTATGCGCCCTCTGTTGCAGGCCTGTGGCTGGGCCTTGCAGCGCTCGGCATAATCGTCGGCGGTATCGGTGCACCGCTTCTTGCTCGGTCTGTCCGGCCCGGCTTCGTCGTCGCCGGATCGCTCGTTCTTTCGGCCGTCGGGTATTTGATGCTCGCCGGGGTCGGTCATGGAGGCGCTAGCGTGGCGCTGGTCGTGGCAGGCTTGGGGCTGGCTTATCTCGGCAACGGGGTCATCGCTGCACTGGGGACCGACCTCGTGATCGGGGCTGCGCCGCCCGCCAAGGCGGGATCAGCGTCAGCCATGTCCGAGACCGTTCAGGACGTTGGCATCTCAATCGGCATCGCCGTTCTCGGTAGCCTCGCCACAGCCGTCTATCGACGCGCGATGCTCTACCACATGCCCGACAATCTCGCGGACGACAAACGTGAAGCGGTCAGCGACAGCCTCTGGACGGCATCAGCCATAGCCTCCGACCTGCCAACAAGGTTGATCGAAGAGGCGCAGATTGCGTTCACAGCAGGGTTAAATGGCTCGGCGATCGTCAGCGCGATTAGCATGACGCTACTTGCGATCCTCGCCGCGGTCACGCTGCGACACGTTGGAGCACTTGGGCAATCCGGCGAACGGTTGTGATCCGAATGGAGCTGCGGCGCCTCTACTACTCTTTGGCAACGGCAGATGAACTGAGTTTCCGCCGAGCGGCTAGTGTTCTTGGCGGCAATCTTTCAGCGGTGTCCCGTCAGATTACGGCACTCGAAAGCGCACTCGTCGTCACCCTATTCGAGTGCAGAAGCACGGGTGCCCACCTAACAGAAGTGGGGCGGGCGTTCGTTGTCGACGCGCGGAGGGTCATCGCGGACGTTGACCAGGCACACGAGATCGTTGCAGCGGTGGCATTCGGAATGGAGGGCCGTTTGCGGCTGGCGATATATAAGGCGTCGTTGCGCAGTTTCTATGTCTCGCATGCGCGGCAGTGACAACGTTTCACGTGCTGCCGGCCATGAAGGAGAGTGCGCGCCACGGCTTCTGGAACGGCGCCTTGCCGCCGATTGGCTACCGAAAGATCGAGGCGGAAAAGCGCGGCGCCAAGATCAAGAAGAAGTTGGAGATCAATCCGATCCAGGCAGAGACAGTGCAGCTCATCTATCGCTTAGCGCTACGCGGCTACTGCGACAGCGACCCGGCGGGGCTCAAGACGATCGCCAAGCATCTCAACGAACGCGACGTCCGCACCCGCGATGGTGGACGCTGCGGTATTGCCGCCGTCAATCAGATTCTGACTCGCACAACCTATATCGGCGAGCATCGCTTCAACACCTACGACTCAAAAGCCAAGCGCCCGAAGCCAAATTTCGAACATGTCGTCATGGAAGTGCCCGCCATCGTGACCAAGGTCGAATGGCAGGCGGTGCAGGCCCACCTCAAACCCCGCAATCCGAAATGGACGGGTGTCCCTGCCAATTATTCCGTCTGCAGATAGGCATGGTGCAGGCCACCCAGGAATGGCTGCGACGAGATCTTGCCGAACGAGTGAATTGGCCGATAGGCGGGGGTGTCTTTCGCCAATCCCAAATGAGTTCGGTAGCTGTTTCAATAGATCACATATCGGCGAAGCAGACTTCTGATGTGCCTTTCGTTTAGGACCACAACGTGGTCCAGCAGATCGCGTCTGATCGACCAAATTACACGCTCAACGTATCCGTTCTACCACGGAGATTGTGGCGCAACTGGTCGATCTCGAATGCGCATCCCCTGTAGTCGTCGTCGATACGAAGAACCGTATGAGGCATCCCTATTGCGAAGGGTGTATTCTGGCCCCTCTTCCCATGGAAACGCCTCGACGATCTGGCGTGCAATCCACGCGGACGTTGGGTGATGTGTCGCCGCCACATGCAGTATCCTGCGTCGACCGTGATCCAGGACGACAAGCCCACACAGCAGCTTTAAGCCAAGCGTCGGCACGACAGAGAGATCGATCGCTGCGATGCCATCCGCGTGATTCTTGAGAAAAGCCGTCCAGGCTTGAGACGGTGGGCCGACTCGCTCGACCATGTACTTGGCGACCGTCGACTGAGAGACGTCGACGCCGAGTTTGAGCGACTCTCCGTGAACGCGGGGCGCTCTCCACAGGACGTTCGCCTTACTCATCTCCCGGATCAACGCACGTGTCTCGGCAGGGATCTTCGGTCGTCCTGGACCCTGCCGGCTCTGCATTCTCCAGAACAGCCGGAAGCCGGCGCGATGCCAGCGAACGACCGTATCCGGTTTCACGATCAATATCGATCGAACCGATAGCGGGTTCACCTTGTACAGCTCCGCGAACAACAGGCGATCCCACGGCGTAAGCTTAGGTCGCATCTTCAACTGACGCTGCAACGAAAGGACTTGATGACGAAGCGCGATTAAGTCCGTTTCGGTCGCTGGCCCACACAGCAAGCGACAAAACAGATACCGCAATAGAGTTCGCAGGACATTCAACATGGCGACCGATCTTCGACCGTCAAACCAGTTGGTCAAGTCTCAATCGGCGGATGGAGTACTTGGTAGGGACAGCCAACAGATTTCACATTGTACAAGAAGTCATCAACAACGTTGAAGAGGGCTATCCAGGACTTGATTGGGACAAGACGGCGGTGGCCGCTCTTGAGGGTTCAGCCAGACACGGCTTGCGCCGCGCAGCAGAAATGCGGGAAGCATGTCTCACCCTCAACGAACTGGGTCGTCCAGAGCTGATGTAGTCGGCCGCCTCTGGGAACCTTGAACTATCCCCGAGTCTGTTGGCTGAGGCGATAGTAGACCGAGACACCTTACGCGACGTGATCCAATCGATCCGGAAATGAAGACTTGTTTGTCTTCACTCACAATTAGGTGTGCCGACTGGCTCCCGCATCCGAGAGATAGGTGACGTCGCCATAGCGAATACGGTTGAGCGTCTGCGCGTACTCTCCGAGATGCGTCTCGAGCACGATTGTCTCAGTGGGAACGGAGTTCTTGCAGTCCGGCTCGACAAAGGCCTCCTCCAATACGCGCCCCGTTACCGAATGCGGGCGTGCCAGACCCAGCAACTGCAGCAGTGTCGGGGCGATGTCCGATACACAGGTCGGCAGTGTAGACGTGGTGCCGTTCTCGAAATGAGAGCCTGCCGCGATCGCGACACTGGCTAGTTCCCGCGAATGCAGTCCGCCATGCACACCAAGACCAGGCGCGAGACCGCTGTCGTAATAGGTCTGGCCGGAAAGCCCGTACTGATCATTTTGATCTTCCGACAGGAAACAGAAGTTGACGTCTGGCGCGCGGGCATGTTCGGCAAAAACCAAGCCCTGCGCGAACGTGCCCGGTGCGATACCATCGATATCGTTGCGGCCCCGCGTGAAGATCGAGCCGCACCAATCCGTGTCCATCAGGGCCGCGCTGGCTCTAGCGATTGCGGCCTCGGTCGGATCAGTCAGATAGATGGCACCGACCTGCCCCGGCACGATAACGGCGTCGACGTCGGGCCCCAACGCTGCTCCAGCAGTTAAGCCAGCGGCGTTTAGCGTATCGGCCACCGAGACGCGCGTATGCGCGGTGATGTGACCATGATCGGAGGTGGCAAAAAGTTGCACGCCGACTTCATGGCCTTCGGCCATCCACCAGTCGAGAATGCGGCCGAACTGGGCATCGGCATGCGCAATTGCCTGCTTCGTTTCAGGCGCACCCACCCCTGAGAAGTGCGAGCTTAGATCCGGTTCCGAATACCAGAGTAACGTCACGTCCGGCCGATACCTCGGCCAGACGTAATCAAGGAACGCCGTCGTCAGCACGGTCTGCGCTTCGAGATCGGGCGTGCCCGGTTCGGCGGCTGGCGGTAACGGGCCGAGCGCCTTGAGGATATCGGATGCCGCATCGGCTGGCGTGGCGATGTCTTCAAAATGCCCCGACAGACATAACTGCTCCAGCGCTTTCACCTTATGGTTCAAACAGCGTGTGGCGCCGCGCGAATTGGAAGCAAGAACGGCGAGCGACTTGCCGGCATCGTTGAGCGCTTCGCCCAGCGTCGTGGCTGTCATGAGCCTGCCATCGGTCTCGGCATCGAAGCGCTCTAGTAGAGCGGCGTCTGCGGTGTCGACCATGCGCGGCGGCACGGCGGAACGGTCCAAAAATCGGTTGCCGATCATGCCGTGCCGATCGGCGGTAGTGCCGGTCACAAGACTGGCGAAGACGACGCGCGTTTCGCTGGGATAGACGGTAACATGGTTCGCAAATGTCACGCCCCAAGCTTTGAGACGGCACAGATGAGGTGTCAGTTCCGGCGATACCAGATCGGGGCGCAGTCCGTCAAAACCGACAAGTAGGCAGGTTGTGGTCATAGGGGATCTCCAATTCGGCCCGAGGCCGCCGGCTAGCCTATCGCGACCACTGAGTGGTTCAGCGATAGTTTGATGACAAGCATGAATAAATGCGATGGGTGCACCTGCCCTGCGCATGCTAGACGAATGACTTGAACAGCATCGTCGCGTGCCGGAAGCGGCTGCGGCGACGAGGGTCCGGACCATCGAGCAGCGAGGCAGAGAGACGGCATGACGCACGAGCTTGAACACGCCGGTAGAGAGAAAGAGACGTTGCCGCTAAACGCCATACGCGTTTTTGTGACAATCGCGCGTGAGCAGAGCGTCACCGGAGCGGCAAGGGTGTTGGGCATCACCCAGAGTGCGGCGAGCCGACATCTAGCGGTGCTGGAAGCTCATCTTGGCGCCAAGTTGATCGAGCGGCGCGGGCGCAAATCGGCGCTGACCGAGTTCGGCAAACTGTTGGCCGATGCCGTCAGTGAACCGCTTGACGAGATCTCTTTCGCCATGCGGCGCATGCGCCGGAGCTCCGCTGACATCAATCGCATCGTCGTGCGCACTTCGCTGTCGACCTTCGCCTACACCACGATGATCCCCAACCTTCAGACCTTCTCGGGAGCGACAGGCCGCGCCACTGTCGACCTGATCACGTCGCTGTCGGCGCCAACGCTGACGGATGCCTACGACGTGCTGATCACCCGCGATCTGACCGTCACGGAACCATCGGACCATTGGGAGCTGCTTGAGGAACATTTGGTTTGTGTTGGGACGCCCAAGCTGACCGGGAGCAAGGGACTGGACCTTACCGCCGCCGTCCCGATCCTCACCATCACCTCGCGGCCCGACATCCTGCCGCGCTGGTTGACGGCTATGGGGATGGAGCCGGCCGACGTGACAATCGGCGCCCGATACGATCACCACTATCTGGCGCTGCCGGCCGTCACCACCGGCCTTGGCCTACTGGTGGCGCCCGAGATACTGGTCAGGGACTTGGTGCGTGAAGGGATGCTGGGCATTTTACCGGAGAGCCGGGCAGCCAGCGGCATGCGCTACCGCGCCTATGCCGTCGACCGAAGCCGCAATCCCGACCTAGCCCGCGCGTTTTGCCGCTGGCTGGTTCGGCTTTGCCGCCCATCGTTGACCGAAACCGGCACGGCATCATGACAAGTCATGATCAAAAACGATCGGTTGACCGTGCCTTTGCGATGCATGCGGTTGCCGGAAGCGGTTCGGGCTGGGAGGTTCGGGGCACACTGCGACCAAGGAATGCACATGCCAATAGGTCTCGCGCAACGTATGCTTGACGTCGCGCCGTCGGCCACAAAGGCCATGACCGCCCAGGCACGGGCACTGTCCGCTGGAGGCCATGATATCATTGCGCTGACTCAGGGCGAGCCGGACTTTGATACGCCCAAAGCGATTTGTGCCGCCGGTGTGGCAGCCATACGCGGTGGACACACCCGTTACACAACGGTGGCGGGCATCCCGGACCTGCGGCAAGCGATCGCTGGCCAGCTCGATCAAGACCATGACCTTGCTTATGCGCCGGACCAGATCATCGTCGGCAGCGGTGCCAAGCAGGTCATCGTCAATGCTCTGCTGGCAACGCTCGACCCAGGCGACGAGGTGGTCGTGCCATCACCCTGCTGGGTGAGCTATCCGGAAATGACCAAGTTGGCCGGCGGTGTGCCGATTATCGCCGATGGCATGGCGAGCGCCACCTTCAAGCTGACGCCGGCACTTTTGGATGCCGCGATCACGCCGCGCACGCGCTGGCTGATCCTGAACACGCCGTCCAATCCCACTGGCGCGGTCTACACCGCGAGCGAATTGGACGCACTCGCCGAAGTGTTGCGCGGCAACGATCACGTCGCCGTGCTTTGTGACGAGATCTACGAGCAGCTTGTCTATTCGCCGGCACGTTTCGCTTCACTTGCCGCTATGGCGCCCGACCTTTCTGACCGCATTCTGATCGTCAACGGCGTCTCGAAAGCGCATGCCATGACGGGCTGGCGCATTGGCTGGGGCGCCGGCCCCAAGCCGCTCATCAAAGCGATGACAACGATCCAGGGCCAGACCACCTCGCATGCCAGTTCGATCGCCCAACGTGCCGCGCTTGAAGCCGTTGTCGGGGACCAGGCGCATCTCAAGGCGTTCCGCGATACGCTGCGCAAGCGGCGCGATCTGATCTGCGAACACCTGAACCGCATGCCAGGTCTCGCCTGCCGCGTGCCGGACGGAGCCTTCTACGTGCTCGTCTCTTGCGAGGCAATGATCGGTCGCAAGGCGCCCGACGGCACGCCCATTGGCTCCGATGTTGATTTCGCCATGCTCCTTCTGGAGCGCTTTGGCGTTGCGGTCGTGCCCGGTTCGAGCTTCCGGGCGCCCGGCCACATGCGCCTGTCCTTTGCCGCCTCGACCGGCGACGTCGTGCGCGCCTGTGAGCGGCTGCAGGAGGCTTGCGATACGCTGATGGCGGAGACAGCTTGATGGTCGGCCTGCGCGCGCTGATCGCCCAAGACGGTACGGTTCAGGCAATGGCGACTCATTCACCTCTGTCAGCCAAACTCGCTGAGGAGGCCGGCTTCGAAGCACTGTGGGCGTCGGGCTTCGAGCTGTCGGCGCTCTATGGCCTGCCAGATGTCAGTCTGATCACCATGACACAACATCTGGAGATGGTCCGCGCTATCGCCGGCGCAACATTGCTACCGATCATCGCCGATATCGACACCGGCTTCGGCAACGCGGTTAACGTGGTGCACGCGACCACCGAGTATGAACGCGCCGGGGCGGCCGCCGTCGTCATCGAGGACAAGACCTTCCCCAAAGTGACCAGCCTCGTTGTCGACGGTCGGCAGGAGCTGGTGCGCATCGAGGAGTTCTGCGGCAAAATCGAAGCTGCCAGCGCGGCACGGACGTCAAACGAGTTCCTAGTCATTGCCCGTACCGAAGCGCTGATCGCGAGCCTTGGCCAGGCTGAGGCACACAAACGCGCCCGCGCCTATACCGAAGCTGGCGCCGACATGATCCTCGTCCACTCCAGGCAAAAGACGCCCGACGAGATCGAGACCTTCATCACCGGCTGGGACGGAGCGGTCCCACTCGCCCTCGTCCCCACAACCTATCCGCAGATGACGGTCGAACGCATCAAGGGTACCGACAAGGTGGGGCTCGTCATCTGGGGCAATCATGCCATTCGGGCTGCCGTAAGCGCCATGCAGGCGACCTTCGCCCAAATCCGCGCGGACGGCGGCATCCAAAATGTTAACGCCGCCATCGTCCCTGTGACCGAAATCTTCCGACTGCAGGATATGGACGGTATGAAGGAGACCGAACGGCGGTTTCTAAGATAGCGCGTTCACCATTCTCACGCGCATATGCCTGCGCCGGTTTTGCGTCGGCTCTGCGACGACGTGAGCGCTGTCCCCGCTCATGACGGCATGAGCCACGGAAGGCGGCAAGCAATAAGTCTCTATCCGTTCGGGCTCCTGGCTGATTGCGGGAATCCGCACAACACCTGACCCGTGGATCGTAGCGGCTGGCGCTACTGAATGATCCCCAACGCCGGCGCTGCCGAGAGGTCGGCGCCGGCCGGCGGGCTGTTCGAGCTCTGCGTCAACGCCATCGTCTGCAACCAGCCGGCAAAGGCCCGTGCGTAACGCGCGTTGTCGGCGAGCCGGTCATAGACGGCGGAAAACTCGGATCCGACGACGGTAATGTCCGCCAACAGTTGCACCAGGCTGCCGCGCACCAGATGGTTGCCGACCACGGCCAACGGCGCGACGATGGCGCCCTGACCGATCAACGCCGCCTCGATGGCGATGTAGTTACGCTCGAAAGCCTCGACTCGTCGAAGCTCGTCTCGCGCCAGACCGGCGCACGTAAGCCAATCGTCGAGTTGGCCAGGACGGGTCTCACTCTCCAAGAATGTAAGAGCACACACGCCGCCCTTCTTTCTAAATACATCGGCAAGCTTTGGCGCAGCGACGAGGCCCAGGCGGTCATGGAAGATCGAGACCCGCGCATTGGCGGATGGGATCTCCCGGTCGGACCGAATCTCAATGTCGAACGGCACGTCCAGCCAGTTCTCGTGCGTGTTGGTGTGCCGGACATCAGCTTTCAGTTTCAGTCCCGATTGCCGCAGGGCGGCCAAACGCGGCAGCAGCCAATAGAACGCTAGCGTCGCTGGCACCAGCACCTGAAGATGCGGCTCTCGATTCGTGACGCCTCTGACCTCGTCCAGTGCCTCATAGATCGCGCGCATGCCGGACTCGACACCGTTGGCCAGACGCAGGGCCGCTGGCGTACCATCAACGCATGCGAGCGATGGACGGCTCATGGTGGCGCCCGGAGGCCGAGTCCAGGAGGCGAAGGAGGACGCGGCCCGGCTCGCCATCTACGACCAGGAGCGCGCGGGGCTGGACTTGTTGACCGATGGCGAGGCGCAGCGCCCGTCCTATGACCGACACTTCTTGTCCGGGTTGACCGGCGTCGATACGGCGCATCCTGAAAAGGTCGCCGCCGAGACGCCGACCGAGAGCGCCAAGCGTGATGAGACCGGTCTCGAGGAATATGCCGAACGCAGCACCTTGAAACCCAAGGTCATCGATGCCGACAGCTGGCGCGGTCCGATAAGTGTCGATGAACTACTATTTCTGAAGGCCAACACGGCGAAACCGGTCAAGGCGAACGTGGTCGGCCCGCTCACCCTGTCACGCCAGCTCGCCGACCACTTCTACGGAGACCAAAGGCCGCTGGTCATGGCGCTGGCGGCCGCGCTCAACAAGGAACTCAAGGTGCTCGATGCCGCGGGCGCCGACGTTCTCCAAGTCGACGAACCAAGCTTCCACTTCGCCTTGGACGAAGTCCGCGCCTTCGGTGTGGAATCCGTCGAACGTCTGGTGACCGGCATCAAAGCCCCGGTCATCATTCATGTCTGCTATGGCTATGCGCTGGTCTACCGCGAGAAATCGGCGAGCAGGTCTTATCCGGAAGTCCTTGAGATCCTGTCCGATACACCGATCGCCGGCATCAGCCTGGAGTACGATCAGCCCGGCCATACGCCAGACGTGTTGAGCCACTGCGGTGACAAACATGTAATCCTGGGTCTGCTCGACCTGGGCAACCAAGCCGTCGAGACACTATCACACATTGCGGAACGTCTCGAAGCCGCATTGGCCATCGTGCCGCCAGAGCGCCTGCATCCAGCGTCCGATTGCGGCATGCGGTACCTCGGGCGAGACACCGCCTTCGGCAAGATTACGGCCCTGGTTGCGGGCACCCGGCTTGTGCACACCGAACCGTGCGTCGGTACCATCGCCTTGAGAGCGACGCCATGACCGCATCCAAAGCGGCCCGCAACTTGCTCGCTCAAGACGACATAACACCGGAGGAATGGGCGACGCCGATCGAACTAACCATGATCAAAAGCGATCAGTTGACGGCACCCTTGCGATGCATGTGGTTGCTGGTTGTGGCTCGGGCTGGAAGGTTCGGGGCTAACCGCGACCAAGGGACGCCCGGGCCACGCCATCTCGGGCGGCTTCAAGCTGATGAACAATCTGGAACAGAGCTGCCCCCACGCGGCACAGGGTCATAGCCACCGCCGGCGAAGCGGGCATCTGCATGCCATTGACCGGGTTCGGCGAAAACACGGCGCGTCAGTATGACGGCCTTGATAAATACGGCGAGGAAGACTGACCAGGTCGGCGTGAGCGCCTCGACAACCACGATTCACGTTTCCGCCGCTAGCGATCAGTCGATGGAGCCGAGCCAGCCAGGTATCAAGCCGGAGTCAGGGATGCACGAGGGTGATGCCGCTGTCCGCCAAGCATGCGGTGTAAGCTGCATCAGGCTTTCGGTCGGTCACGAGGACGTCAACCTCGTTGTGCGGCAAGGCGCAGAAGTCTGCCGGAGTGCCCAGTTTCGTGTGATCGGCAAGGACCACAAACTTCTTGGCTCTCTGGCGCATCACATGGTGGTGGGCTACGTGCCATTCGTTCGATTCGAGAAAGCCGTTGTCAAGATCGATGCCGGCGATGCCGGCGAAAGCCAGATCGAAAAAGCGCCTTTGCAGCAGTTCGATCGTCTCACCGCCGATCAGCACCTGGGCGTTAGGCATCAGAGCGCCGCCAATCAGCGTTACATCCGGTTTCCGGGCTTCCGCCAGGATCTGGGCGATGCGCATCGAATTAGTGGTGATGTTGATGTCCGGAACATCCACCAACAGCCGCGCCAGAAAGGTCAGCGTCGAACTGCCGCCGATGAAGAGATTTCGCGCATCGGCAACGAGTTCCATGGCCAGATCAGCGATCTTGGCCTTGGCCGCCACATTGATCGTCTCGCGCTCCAAGAGCGGATCCAGCGACCGCTGGCGCTTGGTCACCGCGCCACCACGCACGCGGTGCAAAAGACCTTGCTGCTGCAGCACGGCGAGGTCCCGCCGGATCGTCATTTTCGAAACGTCAAGCTGGCTGGCCAACCGCGCGACCTCGATGGCGTCGTATTCCTGAACGATCGAGAGAATACGGGCACGGCGCTTCTCCGCAAACTTCATCAGAACTCCATTCGTCCAAACCGCTCCGCCGTCTCGTCTGCATCGCAGCTAAGTCCAAACTTAGACACAAACAAAAGCGAACAAACAAATAACTTCATGCAAAACGGTCATTCAACTCGGTTAGAAGGCGTTGTCGGACGAGAGGATGGCATGGCGGCGAAGGCTCGCAAATGGCCGACCCATCGACATCGATGGATCGGTCGATGAGCTAATCGGCCGGGACGGTGTGCCGGTTCGGACGCCGCGTGCGGACCTCGCATGCCTTGATTGCGACCAGTCTCGCTTTTTGAGAACAGAACAAACTTAAGAGGGTGCATCATGAAGTTCCGAAATCCACTGCCGACCCTGGCTCTGACGGTTTCCCTGGTCTTGTCGTTACCGGCACTTGCTCTCGCCGAGACGACAATCCGGTTCGCCACAGGTTATGACCTCGAATCGATTGATCCGATCTGGACTACCGCCGGCGGCGCTTTCCGGCACGGTTACATGGTCTATGACACGCTATTGGCGAAAGACGCCGATGGCCTCACCCACCCGCAGATGCTTGAAAGCTACGATATCTCCGACGATAGCCTGACCTACACCTTCACGCTTCGCGAAGGGCTGCTATGGCATGACGGGACGCCGGTGACCGCGGAGGATTGTGTCGCCTCAATCCAACGCTGGGGCGCGCGGGACGGGGCCGGCCAGGTGCTCATGGAATACATGAGCGCGATGAACACCATCGACGACAAGACGTTCGAAATGGTACTCAGCGAACCGTTCGGCGCGACGATTGACACGCTCGCCAAGGGTGCGGCCAACGTGCCGTTCATGATGCCCAAGCGGGTCGCCGAAACCAGCCCCGACGAGCAGATTACGGAGTATGTCGGTTCGGGACCGTTCATTTTTGTTGAGGAGGAATGGGTCCCCGGCAGCAAGATCGTCTATCGAAAGAACCCGAATTACGTGCCGCGCGATGAGCCGGCCAGCGATGTCGCGGGCGGCAAGCATGTCCATGTGGATCGTGTGGAATGGCTGATCATGCCTGATCAGCAAACCGCATTGTCCGCCCTCATGGCCGGCGAGGTCGACATTCTGGAAAGCCCGACGATCGATATGCTGCCGATTGTCGACCAGACGGAAGGCCTGACGACGACCCAGGTCAACCGGGATGGCTGGGTCGGCATGGTGGTCCCCAACCACCTTCATCCGCCATTTGACGATCCGCGCGCACATGAGGCACTCGCCTGGCTGATCGATCAGGAGGTCTATCTCCAGGCGATCGCCGGCAATCCGGAGTACTCAAAACCGTGCGCGTCGCTGTTCGCGTGCGGCACGCCGATGTCGTCGGACATCGGTGGCGAGGCGCTGTCTGGTTTCGATAAGGAACGAGCCCGCGAGCTGTTTGAGGAAATCGGCTGGGATTTTGATGAGCCGATCGTGCTGCTCAACGCGGACGACCCGGCGATCAACTCGTCGATCCTTCTGACGGCGCAAGCCCTTCGCAGTATCGGTCTGACCACCGATGTCCAGTCCATGGACTGGTCCACCTTGGCGAAACGCCGGACGTCTACGGACGCGCCCGAGGATGGCGGCTGGAACATCTTCATCACGTACGGCTCTGCTGGCTCACGGCACAACCCGTTCTTCAACGCGAGCTACTCCGCAGCTTGCGCGGACGGATGGTTCGGTTGGGCCTGTGACGAAGAACTCGAAACGCTGCGTGCTGCATGGCCGCTTGGGGAAACCGTCGAGGAACGCCAGGAGATCGCGCGCGCGTATCAGGAGCGCGCCTTTACCGTCGGCAGTCCCTGGATCCCATTCGGTCAATGGGCAGAGCCGGTTGCCCACAGCGAAACCGTCACCGACTTCGTCCCGATAGGCACTGGTGTGGTGGTGTTCTGGAACATGAGGAAATCCGAGAGCGCCGCCGACTAGGCGAGACAGAACTCAGAACCTCGTGCCTGTCCAGGTGCGCGCGCCGGGACAGGCATTCTTGAACTCAAGAAGCAGAGCGTGAGACGGATGGCCTTTGCTGTTTTCGCCGCCCGGCGTTTAGCGTCCATGATTTGGGTGATGCTTTTTGTCGCCCTGTTTGTTTTCTCACTGCTCTATCTCGCGCCCGGGGACGCCGCGACCGTTATCGCCGGCGAGGATACATCGCCGGAAGACGTCGAGAGGATCCGAAAGGGCCTTGGCCTCGATCAGCCGTTTCATCAACAGTTTCTCATCTGGCTCGGCAACATTTTGCAGGGCGACTTTGGCATTTCGATCTTCAGCAATATCCCGGTGCTGGAACTGATCGGTCAACGCCTCGATCCAACGATCTCCCTGACGCTGACCACGATCATCTTCTCAACACTGGTTGCGGTGCCGTTCGGTGTGATCGCCGCATGGCGCTCGGGGTCCCTCATCGACCGATCGCTTATGCTGTTCTCGGCCATCTGCTTCGCTATGCCAGCCTTCGTCCTTGGCTACTGCCTGATTCTGCTCCTCTCTCTGCAGCTTGACCTGTTTCCCGTCCAGGGGTTCGTCCCGATCAGCGATGGCATCGGACCGTTTCTCCTCGCTATAACGCTGCCGACACTGATGCTCGGCACGGTCTACATTGTTCTTATCGCACGTATCACGCGGGCGACCGTCATGGATGTGCTGAACGAGGACTACATCCGCACGGCGCGGTCGCGCGGACTCAGCGAGCGCGAAGTGCTGATTCGCCATGCCTTACCCAACGCAGCGGTGCCGATCGTGACGGTCATCGGACTAGGCTTCGCGCTTATCATCGGCGGCGTCGTAATCACCGAGACGGTCTTCAACATTCCAGGTATCGGCCGTCTGACCGTTGATGCCATCAACAAGCGAGATTATCCGCTTATCCAGGGCATCATTATCCTGACGTCGGCGGTCTACGTCATCATCAACACGATCATCGACATTCTCTATGTCTACATCGATCCGCGCATTCGACTCTGATCACGGAGGCACAGGTTATGAGACGCGGCTCCAGCAGAATGAACTCTTCCTATTGGATGGGCGCGGTGCTTTTGGGCGCAGTGCTAGTTCCATCACTGCTCGCACCATGGCTCTCCAGCGCAGATCCCCTCCTGATCGAACCCTTCTCACGGTTCGCGCAACCTGGCCCCGAACATCTGTTTGGCGCCGACGCGCTCGGCCGCGACGTGTTCAGCCGAACGCTCTATGGCGGGCAGACATCGCTTGTTGTTGGGGCGGTCGTTACGCTGGTGACCGTGGCTCTCGGCGCGACGATCGGCGCGACATCGGGTTTCTTCCGGCCGCTCGACGCCGTCGTAATGCGCATCATGGATGGTCTGATGGCCATTCCGGGCCTGTTGCTGGCAATCGCCCTGGCGGCAACCTTTGGCAATAGTCTGATGACCGTTGTCGTGGCGATCGCCACGCCCGAAGTCCCGCGCGTCGTTCGCCTCGTACGCAGCCTGGTCCTGAGCCTGCGCGAGGAACTCTATGTGATGGCCGCCGTCGCCGTCGCCACGCCGCGACCTGTCATCATTAAGCGCCACATCGTGCCCAATGCGCTTCCTGCACTCGTCGTGCTGGCGACCTATATCTGCGCCGCGGCAATCCTCACCGAGGCGACCCTTGGATTTCTTGGTGTCGGCGTGCCGCCCGAATACCCGAGTTGGGGCAACATGATTGCAGAAGCGCGGATTTCGTTTCAGGTCGCGCCCTGGCTGATCCTGTTTCCCAGTCTGTTTCTGACGATCACTGTGCTCGGCGTCAATCTGCTCGGCGATGGCCTGCGCGACTCCCTCGATCCCAAGTTGGCGGAGAAGATCTAGTGGGCGCCGCAAAGTCCGTGGCAACTTTGCCAGACACGGTGAACAAGGCGCTGGAGGTTGAGAACCTGACCGTCACTTTGCCGCCGGATGCCGAACGGCGCCTGGCTGTAGACGATGTATCCTTTTCGGTCGCGCGGAACGAGATCCTGTGTCTTCTGGGTGAGTCCGGTTCGGGCAAATCCATCATCGCGCTTGCCATCATGGGCTTGCTGCCGCGACCCGTGGTCAATGTCCGTTCCGGGCGCATCGGCCTGAATGGGCAGGATCTGCTTGCCCTTTCACCGCGCCGCATGCGCCAGATGAGAGGGCAGCAGGTCTCCATGGTGTTCCAGGAACCCATGACGGCGCTCAATCCGCTGCTGCCGGTTGGCGACCAGATCTCTGAAGTTCTGCGCACTCACACCAAGCTCCGAAAAAAGGAGCGCCGCGACCGAGTCCTGACCTTGATGGACGACATGCAGCTGCCTGACTGCGAACGGCTCTATGCCGCCTATCCGCATCAGCTATCCGGCGGCCAGCAACAACGGGTCATGATCGCCTCGGCGCTTGCGCTGGAGCCGGCCTTGCTTATCGCCGACGAGCCGACAACAGCGCTCGATGTCACGACACAGGCACGAATCCTAAGCCTGATCAGAAAGGTCTGTGTTGACTACAACGCCGCGGTCTTGCTGATCACACACGACGTGGGCGTCGCCGCGGAAGTTGGCGACAGAGTTGCGGTCTTGCGCTACGGCCGGGTCGTCGAGTCCGGCCCGACACGATCGGTTCTCGAAAGCCCGGCCCAGGACTACACCCGCATGCTCATGGCGTCGGTTCCCAGGTTCCAGCCGCGAACCGGCAATCAGCCGCACCATTACAGACTTCTGATCGAGGCCAGGGACATATCCAAGACCTATGTCGGTCGGTCGTTGTCGGCAAAGGGCCGGCAGGTACAGGCGCTCCGAGATGCCAGTCTACAGGTCTATGAGGGTGAGATCGTTGGCCTGGTCGGCGAGTCCGGATGTGGCAAGTCGACACTGGCTCGGATAATCGCCAATCTGGAGCAAAGCGATCACGGCGAGATTAGATTTCGTGGTGAAGAGACAAAGGCGTTAATCGCCAGGGACAATCGTGCCTTTCGCAAGGGCCTCCAAATCGTCTTTCAAGATCCCTATCGGTCGCTCAATCCCAGACGGTCTATCGGCCAGTCGATTGTCGAGGGCCCTCTCAACATGGGCGTGTCAAGTCAGGAGGCCTGGGAAGGGGCAAGGGCCATTCTTGAAGACGTCGGCATCGACGCCAGGGCGGTCACACGTTTTCCTCACGAGTTTTCGGGAGGTCAGCGCCAGCGCATCTGTATCGCGCGGGCTTTGGCGATGCAGCCCGCTCTACTGATCGCCGACGAAATCGTCTCGGCGCTTGATGTCTCCGTTCAGGCTCAAATCTTGAACTTCCTCCGCGAGATCCGCGACCGCAGTGATCTCGGCGTCCTCTTCGTTACGCACGATCTGCGGGTCGCTGCGGAAATCTGCTCGCGGATAGCCGTCATGCGTTCGGGCGAAATCGTCGAGATGCAGGAGACTCAGTCGCTGTTCGAATCGCCTCAGCAGGACTACACACGATCGCTGCTGAACGCCGTTCCAGGCAAAGCGCTGCTTGAGGGCACCGCCATCGAACTGGTTGACCAAACGGATCGTCCGGCTTCGTGCGCGAAGGCCGACTAAGGGGATCTCACGTGGCAATCGAAGTCGTTCTCAACCTAGTCGGCGCCGTCGCGATCCTCATCTGGGGTCTGCGGATGGTTCAGACGGGGATTACCCGTGCCTGGGGGACGCGGTTGCGGCAAGCCATCGGCGAGGCGACTCGAAACCGAATGGGCGCATTCGGAATCGGCATCGTGGTGACGACCATCTTGCAGAGCAGTACGGCCGCCGGACTCATGATTGTCTCCTTTGCCGGCAGCGGGGCCATTGCACTAACGGCTGGCCTCGCCGCCGTCCTAGGCGCCGATCTTGGTTCGACCTTGGTCGTTCAAGCGCTGTCACTCGACCTTCATTGGCTTGCGCCTCTATTGGCCGGCGTGGGGGTGGCTATCTTTCTGACGAGCTCTGGAACGCGCCCTAAGAACCTGGGACGCGTCGCGATCGGTCTAGGTCTGGTGCTACTGTCGATACGACTCATCGTATCCGCGTCCGAACCGCTGCGCTCGTCCGAAACGCTTGCCCTGATCTTAGGATCACTTTCCGACGAACCGATGCTCGCCCTGTTGATCGCCGCGCTGCTGACCTACGTCATTCACTCAAGCGTTGCCGTGGTCGTGCTTATCATGTCGCTCGCGTCGACCGGTGTGCTTTCTTTTCCTTTGTCGCTTGCTCTCGTTCTGGGAGCCAATCTTGGCGGCGCCGTCGTCCCCGTTGTCCTGACTTCGGGTAGATCGCCGGCTGCCAGACGTATTCCCTTGGGGAACCTTGCCATGCGTGCCACGGGGATACTGATTGCACTGCTGGGACTTCCTTGGCTAACGGAGGTCATGCAGTGGATCGACCCAGACCCCGGTCGTTTGGTTGCCAATTCCCATACAGCCTTGAACTTGGCGCTTGCCATCGTTTGGTTGCCGCTGCTGACGCTTGTTGCCCGTGTTCTATGTCTTGGCATTCCGGACCGCACGAGCACGGGCAATATGGGACATCCAACCAATCTTGACGACGACGCGCTTGAACTTCCGACAGTTGCGCTTGCCTGCGCCGCGCGTGAGACACTGCGCATGGGCGATACCGTCGAGTCAATGTTGACGCGCACCATGATTGCGTTGCGAGGTGATGACGAAGCAGTGAGAAGGGCTGTCCAGGCCGACGATGATATGGTCGACGATCTGCACGAGGCGATCAAAGTGTACCTTACGCGAATGTCGCGAGAGGAGCTGGATGAGAAAGAGAGCAATCGTATTGTGGACATGCTCGCCTTCGCCACCAACCTCGAGCACATCGGCGACATCATTGACAAGAACCTGATGGATCTTGCCGCGCGCAAATGCAAGCACCATGTCTCGTTCTCCACCGAAGGCATGGATGAGCTCGAGGACTTTCACCGCCAGGTGCTGGCTAACCTCAGGCTCTCGCTCTCGGTCTTCATATCCGGTGATCTGGAGGCGGCACGCGAGCTCCTGCGTCAGAAATCCGTGGTTCGTGCAACGGAGTACGGCCTCGTCGAACGGCACTTTGCGCGGCTGGAGGGTCGCAGGCCGGATTCGATGGAGAGTTCCTCCTTGCACTTGGACGTCCTTCGCGATCTCAAGCGCATCAACAGCCACATTACAGCCGTCGCTTACCCTATCCTCGAACGAGCAGGTCTCCTGACAGACAGTCGGCTCAAACAGTCGAACGATCGTCAGAACAACGGGGCCCTACAATCCGAGCACACGTCATTTCGTTCCTCGCCCTGTTGAGCTCAGACGTCGACATGCGTCACCGATGCCAGGACCTCTACGCTTCCGCGCCGACACGCAGTGCCGCGGCCGCCATGCGCAAGCGCACACCAAGGTCCGTGATCCGGCGAATTGGGGACGGTTTCAGGTCGTCGAACGCCATCATGTCGCGCACGAAGTCGGTATCTTCACCCGACGCTACTTCCGCTCGGCCCGTGGTTGCATGACATACGAAGACACCGCGACATGTATGCTCGAACTGGTCATCGGCAGTTTGCACCATCGCTGCAATCGACGAAACCGAGATTGGTCTGCTCAACAATCTAACGTGCGAACACCTGTCGGAGAGAGGCTGCTGCGGACGACTCTTCGCCTGACGCAAATGCCCGAGTGAGGCCTTTCCTGCGCCATCGCCACAGCGATGGCAACATCTGTTAACGACGCAAGTCTAGCGGGCTGCGGCGAGGTACAGCCAAGCTGGAGGAACTACATGACAAAAGTCAAAACCGTCGCGAAGCCTTCAAGAGCGACAGCAGCCTTCATCCGTGACCGATTGGCGTTGAGCCGAGGGGATCGGCGAACTTTGACCACCAACAGACGCGTTGTTGCAACCATTTTGAGATGTCAGTCGGCGTGCAAAGTTAAGATGTCAGTTGGTCTGAGAGAGCGCCTCGAGGCGCTCTCTCATGATGCCCTTCTTCT
>JANQLP010000080.1 GCA_028280515.1 Hyphomicrobiales bacterium | reverse complement strand
CCCTTTCGCGGGGACGAACGGTCAGGAGTGCGATCTTCTCGGATCGAATCGATCGCGCTCTATCTTCCTTCGTCTGGTCGCATGATCTTGTCCGAAAAGTCTGCCGGTTTTTCGGGATCATGCTTTGGGTGGACAGAGGTCGTCGATCAGGTTGGCAACGAGCCCGGTCCAACCGGTCTGATGCGAGGCGCCGACGCCGCGCCCGTTATCGCCGTCGAAATACTCGTGGAACCAGATTTTGTCCTTGAAATGCGGGTCAGTCTGCAGCTTCTCATAGCCGTCAAAGACCGGGCGGCGGCCATGCGCATCGGGCAGGAAGATGCGGGTCAGGCGCCGGCGAAGCTCGTCGGCGATCTCCGTCAAGCTCATCATCCGGCCGGAGCCTTTCGGGCACCCGACCCGGAAACCCTCGCCATAGAACAGGCCGAACCGGCGCAGGCTTTCGACCATCATGAAATTGACCGGCATCCAGATCGGCCCGCGCCAATTGGAGTTACCGCCGAACAAATTGGAATCGGACTCGGCCGGCGTGTATTTCACCTCGGCGCGGAAGCCTTCCGACTCAAAGACGTAAGGGTGGTCAAGATAGACCCGCGAAAGCGCGCGCAGCCCGTAGGGCGACAGAAACTCGGTCTCATCGAGCATGCGCGCGAGAACCTGCTTCATGCGGAAGGCACGGGCGATCGCGAACAGCCGCCGCTTTTCCGCGCCCGGTGTCCGCGGCCGCGAGACGAGCTCGGCGAGTTCGGGACGGTGGTCCAGGAACCAATCCATGCGTTTGACGAAGTGCGGCGCGCTCGCCAGCAGTTCCTCCTCGACCACCTCGACGGCAAATAGCGGGATGAGCCCGACGAACGAGCGCAACCGCATGGGAATCTTCTCGCCCGATGCCAGCACCAGCCAGTCGTAATAAAAACCATCCTCGTCGTCCCACAGCCCCAGGCCCTGGCCGCCGAGATTGGTCATGGCGCCGCCGATCAAGAGGAAATGCTCGAAGAATTTCGAGGCGATGTCCTCATAGGCGTCGTCCTTGCGCGCGAGTTCGAGCGCGATGCGCATCATGTGCAGGCAGAACATCGCCATCCACGAGGTGCCGTCCGACTGAGTGAGGACGCCCGCGAATGGCAGCGGCTTTGAGCGGTCGAAGGCGCCGATATTGTCGAGGCCGAGAAAGCCGCCCTCGAACACGTTGCGCCCGCCGATGTCCTTGCGGTTCACCCACCAGGTAAAATTGAGCAGGAGCTTGATGAAGACGCGCTCGAGAAAGGCGCGGTCCGCCGTGCCGGACTGCCGCGCGTCGACCAGATAGATGCGCAGCGCCGCCCAGGCGTGCAGCGGCGGGTTGACGTCGGAGAAATTCCACTCATAGGCGGGAAGCTGCCCGTTCGGATGCATGTACCAGGGCCGGCACAACAGGACGAGCTGCTGTTTGGCAAATTGCGGGTCGATCCGCGCGAATGTCACCAAATGGAAGGCCCAATCCCAAGCGGCGAACCAGGGATATTCCCAATTATCCGGCATGGCGATGACCGCGCGGGCATCGAAATGCTGCCAGGTGGCGTTGCGGCCCTGCCAGCGTGCCTGCGGCGGCGTCGGCTCGGTCGGATCACCCTTGAGCCACTGCGCTACATCGTAGTGGTAGAACTGCTTCGACCACAGCATGCCGGCGAAGGCCTGCCGTTGCACGCGGCGCATTTCGCCGTCCGGGATATTGTATTGCAGGTCGCTGTAATAGG
>JANQLP010000069.1 GCA_028280515.1 Hyphomicrobiales bacterium | reverse complement strand
GAACGCATAAAGATGCTCTAACACTTCAAGATATAGAGCAAATTTATCCGATTAGGTTGAAACAGGGTGAGTCAACCTAATCGGATTTTGCTCTAGGCGAGTTTCAGATGAATGACATCATCTTCATCTTCGTCCGCGGCGCCGCGTTGGCATGCGTATGACCGGCAAAAGCGAGAGCCGCTTTTCGAGAAGCCACGCTGACCGGCCCCATAAGTATGAATGGTTGGAGCCGTGTCTCCGCCATGCTTAAACTGAGGACATCATCAGCACTGATACGAAAACGTCACAAAAGGTGGTTATCGCCGTTCGGTGCAGGGGAGTTTTGGAGGTAAACAATGTATCGAAAGTCAGTATTGCGCGGGCTCGCCGTTTCAGCTTGCGCAGCATTTGCCACGGTTCTGCTGATCAACCATCCGGCCAGCGCCGAAGATTGCCCGCGCGGCACACTGGACAAAGCCTATTGCGACAAGGACGGTGATCTCGTCGCGGATCTCCCGACGGACAAGAGCAAGATCGTCGATCCCGACACGATCATCTTCTCATACACCCCGGTCGAAGACCCGGCCGTGTACCAGAAAGTGTGGGACGGTTTCATCAAACACATGGCCGAGGTGACGGGCAAAAAGGTGGTGTTCTTCCCGGTCCAATCCTACGCCGCCCAGTATGAGGCCATGCGCTCGGGACGTCTGCACATCGCCGGCGTGAACACCGGCGGCAACCCGGTTGCCGTCAACTGCGCCGGATTCGTACCGTTCGCCATGATGGCCGCCAAGGACGGCTCGTTCGGCTACGAGATGGAAATTCTGGTACCCGCCGACAGCCCGATCAAGTCGCCCGCCGACATCAAGGGCAAGAGCCTGGCGTTTACGTCGCCCACATCGAACTCGGGCTTCAAGGCGCCGTCAGCGATCCTGAAAGCGGATTTCGGCCTCGAAGCCGAGAAGGACTTCAAGCCGGCCTTCTCCGGCAAGCACGACAACTCGATCCTCGGCGTCGCCAACAAGGACTACGAGGCCGCCGCGGTCGCGAATTCGGTTCTGAACCGCATGATCGACCGCAAGGTCGTGGACCCGAGCAAGATCAAGTCCATCTACAAGTCGCAGACTTTCCCGACCACCGGCTACGGTCACGCGCACAATCTTGATCCTAAACTCGTGGAGAAGATCAAGGAATCGTTCTTCACCTTCCCGTGGGAGGGCTCCGACCTTCAGAAGGAATTCAAGAAGGAAGGGAAGTTCATCCCCATCGTCTACAAGAACGACTGGGACATCATTCGCAAGATCGACAAGGCGAATGGCGTGTCCTACGCTTGCAAGTAGGTCAATGAAACTGCCGTCCGGCCCGCGACTCGCACGGGGCCGGACGGCACCATCACTTCGAATGGGCAATGTGGGGGCGGCCCAATGCTCAAGCTTGCAGGCCTGACCAAGCGATATCCGACAGGCGATCTCGCGTTGAAGAGTATCGATCTGGAAGTGCCGGACGGCCAGGTGATGGCCCTCATCGGCCCCTCCGGCGCCGGCAAGTCCACACTGATCCGCTGCGTCAACCGGCTGGTCGAGCCGACCTCGGGCCAGGTGTATCTGAACGAGACCGAACTCAGTTCCCTCAGCCAGGGTCAGTTGCGCAAGGCGCGCCGGCGCATGGGCATGATTTTCCAGGAATATGCCCTGGTCGAGCGGCTGTCTGTCATGGAAAACGTGCTTTCGGGCCGCCTCGGCTATGTGAGTTTCTGGCGCAGCTGGTTCCGCAAGTATCCGCAATCGGACATCAACGAGGCGTTCCGTCTTCTGGAGCGCGTCGGTCTCGATCACATGGTCGACAAACGCGCCGACGAACTCTCCGGCGGGCAACGCCAGCGCGTCGGCATCTGCCGCGCCCTCATCCAGAATCCGGACCTGCTTCTCGTCGACGAGCCGACCGCGTCCCTCGACCCCAAGACCTCACGGCAAATCATGCGGCTCATCGTCGAGCTGTGCGGGGAGCGCGGGCTCGCGGCCATCGTCAACATTCACGACGTTATGCTGGCGCAAATGTTCGCGCAGCGCATTGTCGGCCTTCAGCTTGGTGAGATCGTCTATGACGGGCCGCCCGACGGTCTGACGGCGGATGTGCTCACCAGCATTTACGGCGAGGAGGACTGGGAGGCGACGATCGGCAAGGTCGAGGAGGAGGACCAGGACGCAGGCGACGATGTCGACGAGCATGACGAGGACCATCACGGTCCGGAACTCGATCGTGACCGCATGGCCGGGCTGACCTGAGCACCTCATCGATGAGCGACGTCGCCATAACACCCCGGCGCTGGAAAAAGCCTCCCTTCATCAAACGGGCCTGGCTGCGCTGGACGCTCGCTCTCGGCGCTGCGCTCTATCTGGCCGTAGCCTTCGGAACGACGGATGTGAACTGGACGCGCGTCTGGGACGGCCTGCCGCGCGGGCAGCAGTTCATCGCCGCATTTTTTCCGCCCGATTTCGTCAGCCGCTGGGACGAAATCGTCGACGGCATCTATGAGAGCCTGTGGATGACCGTGACCTCAACAGTAGTCGGAATCGCCATTTCGATCCCCGTTGGCCTGGGTGCCGCACGCAACCTTGCGCCGGCGCCCGTCTATTACTTCTGCCGCGGGATCCTTGCCGTATCGCGCAGTTTTCAGGAGATCATTCTGGCGATCTTCTTCGTCAAGCTGTTCGGCTTCGGGCCATTCGCGGGGTTCGTCACTCTCGCCTTCGCGACCATCGGATTCTATGGAAAGTTGCTGGCCGAGGACATTGAAGACATGGACCCCTCCCAGGCCGAGGCGGTGCGCGCCACCGGTGCAGGATGGTTCCAGTGGCTCAACTATGGCGTGCAGCCGCAGGTAATGCCGCGCATGATCGGCTTGGGCCTTTACCGGCTGGACATCAATTTCCGTGAATCGGCCGTCGTCGGCATTGTCGGCGGAGGCGGGATTGGCGCAACGCTGAACACCGCGTTCGACCGCTATGAGTTCGACTCCGCTGCCGCGATCCTTCTCATCATCATCGGCATCGTCATGGCGGTCGAGTATACCTCCGGCTTTGTCCGGCGATGGGTGCAGTGATGCCGGTCGCCGCGCGAGGTTCAGAGAAGGAATGGCAGAGACGCGAAACGCCTGTTCAGCTTGCCATCTGGCTCGGGTGGCTCGTGCTGGTCGCGATCTTTGTCATTTGCTGGCAGCTCATCTCCGAGAAGACGGTCTGGATGTTCGTCTGGGACGCCCACGAACAGGCGGGCGATCTCGGCAGCCGCATGGTGCCGCCGGACTGGGATTACATGTCGCGGCTCTGGTGGCCGATCTGGGACACGATCAACATCGCCACGCTGGGCACCCTGCTCGCCATCATTCTCGCCGTCCCGATCGCCTTTTGTGCCGCCCGCAACACGACCCCGAGCGCGGCGTTCGTGCGGCCCGTGGCCCTGTTCATCATTGTCGCGTCACGATCGATCAATTCGCTGATCTGGGCGCTGATGCTGGTCACGATCGTGGGCCCCGGCGTCTTTGCGGGCATCATCGCCATCGGCCTCAGATCCATCGGCTTCTGCGCCAAACTCCTGTACGAGGCCATTGAGGAGATCGACGAAAACCAGGTCGAGGCGGTCACGGCCACCGGCGCCAGCCGTGCACAGGTCATCACCTACGGAATCTGGCCGCAGGTCTTGCCCGCCTTCGCGGGCATCTCGGTTTTCCGCTGGGACATCAATATCCGGGAGTCGACGGTCCTCGGGCTCGTCGGCGCGGGCGGGATCGGACTGCAGCTCAACGCGTCGATCATGAGCCTTGCCTGGACACAGGTGTCGCTCATCCTGCTGGTTATCATCTTCACGGTTATTGTCAGCGAGTGGGTGTCGGCGAAGGTGCGGCACGCCATCATTTGAATGTGAGGATGCAGTCAGCAAGCTCACAGAACCCGGCACCACGCGCGTGCGCGGTTATCCATGCGGGCGCGGCATCGCATTGATCCAGAAGCTCGCGCAGGTTCGCAACACCGACCGCGTTCGGGAAGAACCGGAACATGGGCGCGTCGTTCGGCGAGTCGCCGATGAACGTGAATCTGTCGGCATCCGTGTCCAGATCGGTCGCGAACTGCTCCGCCATCAGCCGTTTGGTCATCGTCAGCTTGTCGAAATCCCCGAACCAGCCGTTCACGTGAATGGAACTCACCTTCGCCGTCGCGCCGTGACGGGTGAAGACCTCGGTGATGCGCCGGATATCGACCCGGTCGAGGGGGCTGACATCCTCGCAGAAGTCGATGGCAAGGTCGCTGATCCGAAACGCCTGATCGGCCGACACGGCAGCGCCGGGAACCGCATCGAGCACCTCGTCCCTGATCGCCTCCAGTTTCCGGGCGTTCCGCGCCCGCGTTTCAGAACAATCCGCATAGGTCCGGATCATGCGCCGCGCGGCTTCGTCATAGTGAAAATAGAATGCGCCGTTCTCGCCGACGACGGCGTCGACGGGCCATTGCCGGGCGATCATATCGCACCAGCCCGCGGGACGGCCGGTGATCGGAACGCACAGCAGTCCCGCGGCGCGCAGACGCTCCATCGCGTCGAACACGCCTGCCGTAAGGCGCCCGTTCGTCGTAATGGTATCGTCAATGTCGCAAAAGACGCCGCGAATCCCGCGCCAGATATCATCCGGACTGGATGACAACGGATTTGGTGTGGTCAATGTAAATTTCCTGTGTCGCAATGGGGGAAAATCATATCAGGTAACGCCATGTACGATATCGCAATCATCGGTGGCGGCATCAACGGCTGTGGAATTGCCCGGGACGCCGCAGGACGCGGTCTGTCGGTGCTGCTGGCAGAAATGGATGACCTTGCGAGCGGCACGTCGTCCTGGTCAACGAAGCTGATCCATGGCGGCTTGCGCTATCTGGAGCATTACCAGTTCCGGCTCGTGCGCGAGTCGCTCAAGGAACGCGAAGTGTTGTGGGGGATGGCGCCGCACATCATTCACCCGGCACGCTTCGTGCTGCCACACCATCCCGGCATGCGTCCGGCCTGGCAGCTTCGCCTCGGCCTGTTTCTGTATGACCATATCGGCGGCCGCGAAAAGCTGCCCGCGTCCTGCGCCATCGACCTGACCAAGAACGCAACCGGCGAACCGCTTCAGCCTGAATTCAAAGCGGGTTTCGAATATTCGGACTGCCGGACCGACGATGCCCGCCTGGTCGTGCTCAATGCCCAGGACGCGGCGGATCGCGGAGCCGACATCCGAACGCGCACGAAAGTCACCAAGGCGCAGCCGGAGAGCGATCATTGGCGGCTTACCCTGCACGACGGCCAGACGGATAAACCGGAGACCGCGCACGCACGCCTGCTCATCAACGCCGCAGGGCCGTGGGTCGATCATGTGCTGCGCGAGGCGCTCGGACGCAACACGGCGGCGAACGTGCGGCTGGTCCGGGGCAGCCACATTGTGGTCCCGCGCCTGTATGAAGGGATGCAGTGTTACATCTTTCAGAATGCCGATGATCGGATCGTCTTCGCCATCCCCTTCGAAAGCGACTTCACGCTGATCGGCACGACCGACGAGGATTATGACGGAGACCCGGGCAAGGCCGCCATCACGCCTGACGAAACCACTTATCTGTGCGGAGCGGTGAACCGGTACTTTCGAAAGACCACCGCTCCGGAGGACGTCGTGTGGAGTTTCTCCGGCGTCCGACCGCTGTTTGATGACGACGCCTCGAAAGCACAGGAGGTCACGCGCGACTATGTGCTGCAGAGCGAGGGCAGCACCGGAAAAGGTGGTCTCATGAACGTCTTCGGCGGCAAAATCACCACCTATCGCCGCCTTGCCGAAGAGGCGACCGATATGGCCTGCAGCGACCTCGGCAAGGATGCAAACGCCTGGACGGCGGGCGCCGCTCTGCCAGGCGGTGAGTTTCCGGCTGACAGCTTCGACACGGAAGCTGCCATCCTCCACGACACGTTCCAATGGGCGTTTCGGTCCCACACCGACCGGCTGATGGGCACCTACGGCTTGCGCGCACACACGATTCTAAGCGATGCGGAGAGCTATGACGACCTCGGCATCTGTTTCGGCGCCGATCTGTACGAGCGCGAAGTGGCCTATCTCATCGACAAGGAATTCGCCTGCACAGCCGACGACGTGTTGTGGCGGCGCACGAAACTTGGCCTTCGTTTTTCCACCAGGGAAAGAAACGCAATCGACAAGTGGATGCGCTCAAAGTGCGCAAAGCGGTGAGCCGGCGCCGCTAACGGACGACAAGCACCGAGCACTGCGCGTGCCTGACGACACGCGCAGCGGTAGAGCCCAGAAGATAGTCATGCCAGTCCGGCCGATGCGACGCGACGATGATCAGATCGGCGCCCTTTTCCTCGGCGACGGCAATAATGGCGGTCGGCGGGTGCCCTTCACGTACGATGGCGTCCACGTCGAGCCCGGCGAGGCTGGCCATGGCGTCCAACTCGCTTTGCGCGTGCTCAAGAATTTTCTTGTGTGCGCCGGATGGAAGCTCCGCCGTCACCCGCGCCGGCACGTCCTCCACGACATAGACGAGAATGATCGCCGCGCCCTTGTCGGCCAGAGCCTTCGCGACATCGATCATCGGTTTTCCCTGCTCGACATGAGCGAGATCGATTGGAACGAGTATCGTCTTGTACATGGGCGTTCTCCTTGGTGCGTGATGAACGGGCCTAAGGTCTGGGTCCAGGCGAAGATTGACGCGGCGAAGAGCCGTTAAGCCAGACCAGAGAGCATCCGGCAGCATCGCGGTTCCAAGGGAGGTTCACCGCGCCACCATGACCGAGTTTTCGGCGCGGTCCAGGACCTTGAACGCGATGCTGTTCGAGAAGATCTGACGCCAACCCGATCGCCTCTGGAACCGGGACACGACGATCACCGAGTACTTCTTTCCTTCCTCGACAATGATCGAGACCGGGTCGCCGACGTGCACCGACTCGCCCGAAACGCGCACTCCGACCTTCTCTATTTCCCTCTTTGCGGACGCCACGGCGCGTTTCGCGACTTTCAGCCCGGCTTCATTCTTGGCAACGGACAAGAGGTAAACGGGACACGCGCAACGGGCTGCAATCTGCGCGTCCTTGCGCGCCGACAATATCGACCCCCTGTGCTCACTGACGCAGACGAGGTGCCCGTGGCTTTCCTCAAGCGCCCGCGTCACGAGCACCGAGCCGACATGTTCGCGGGCGACACGGTCAGCTATCGCCGGTGTGATATGTCCCGGACCCGACTCCTCTTCAGCGGCGTTCCAACCGATCATCACCAGGTCGAACTCGCCGAGCTTCGCCTCGTCGAGAATGCCGTAGGCGACGGACGGCGCGACCAGCAGTCTCAGTACGATCGAACGACCAGTCGGGCATGAATAGACGATCGCGTTGTCGCCGAGCGGATCGCCCGTCACGTCGACATGCGCAAACTCGGTTTCCCAGTCCTTGTCCAGCCAGCCAAGTTCGACTAGCAGCTCGCGGCCGCGTTTCAACGCCGCCATACCCGGAAGCTCCAGACCCCAGTCCAGCAGGTTCTCCCGAACCACCGAAATCTGAAGCCCGCCCGTTCTCAGGCCCTGATCGATCGGTCGAACATAGAGAAGCGTCAGGTCGGCATCGGTGCCCGAGCCGACGCGCACCGCATATTTCAGTGCTTCGAGCGATTCTTCCGATTCATCGATGCACACCAGAATGCTGAAGCGCGGCGGCTCCTTGGGCTTGCGCGCCCGGCGCTTGGGTTTCGGCTTTTGCGGCGTTTTCGCCTTCGCGGCCGGTTTCTTTTTCGTTGCTGCGCGTGCCATGTCTAGAGTCCCACCAACGGCCAGTAAAACGCGGCCGAAAGGATCAACAAGATGGTCGAGACCACCACCATTCTGTATCCGACCAAGAGGAAGTCGGTCGTCTTGAGATAACCGGACGCATACACGATCGTGCAGGCCGGCGTCCCGATCACCGTGAGGTAGGCGAATGCCGACGAGATCGCGGTGATGAACCCGATGAGCAGCGGGCTTTCGCCTGCAGCGGTTGCCATCTTGAGCGTGATCGGACCGATAACCGCGACCGCCGCACCGTTCGACATGGTATTGGTCACGCCCGTGGTCAGAACGGAAATGGCCGTCCATAGCGGCACGCCGCCATCGACCCCGAGCGGCGAAAGGAGGCTGAGGAAACTGTTCGCAACCCAAAGGGCGGCGCCGCTGTCCTTCATCTGGACGCCGAGCGAAATCGCGGCGGCATAGAGCAACACCACACCCCAGTTGACGCCGGAATTCACGTCTTCCCACTGCACCAGACCGATCACCAGGAAAACGACGGCACCGAATATCGCAACGGTGCCAAGGCCGAGGGTGTCGGAGAAATTCAGCCAACCGCACAAGACCACCGCGAAGGCCACAACGGACACCCAGTCCGCTGCCTTCATCGGTCCTTCGGAGCGGATCTGCTCACGCAGCTTCACCACCGCCCGGTTGATGTTCGAATATTCGGGCTTGAACGTGTAGAGAAGAATGAGGGTGACGAAAGGAAGCTGGATAAGGAAGACCGGATAGCAGTAGAGCATCCACGTCACGTAATCGACGAGGTATTTTGCCGTCTCCGGACTGGTCGGATCATAAAAGAACTCTTTCCAGTAACCGATCATGATCGCGTTGCGTGCACCGCCAGACGGTGTGCCGATGCCGGCCACCGAACAACCGTAGCAGATCGAAAACAGGAGCACGGCTGCGAGGCCGCGGACTTTTCTCGCATCGTCTGACGTCAGGGTGACAAGCGTGATGGCGACCGGCAGCATCATTGCCGCGACCGTGTGCTCGCCGATGAAGGAGGCGAGGATTCCCGACACCAGCGAGATGCCGATACACACGCTCGATGTTTTCGTGCCGGTCATGCGTACGATCTGATACGCGATCCGCTTGTCCAGTTTCTGCTTCACCACGGCGACCGCAAGCATCAGCGATCCCATGATGAACAGGACGGAGTCGCTCATCAGACTCTTGGCCACGGTTGTGGAATCGATGCCGAGCAGGAGCACCTGACCGAGAATGATCATGAGCGCAACCGTCGGCAGCGGGACCGGCTCAGTGACAAATAGGATGATGGCGACGATCGACATCGACAGGAGGATCAGACCGCGCTTGTCGAGACCTTCCGGCGGAGGCAGGGTCATGAGCGCAGCACCGATGGCCAGCGCAATGAAAAACCAACGCTTTTCCCAGAGAAACGTGCCGAACCCGCGAACAACGGGCGTCCTGCGCCGCTGGGCCGCGTGCCCCAATGTTCTCTCTAGCCTGGCCTGAACTGCCGGATGCATTTTTATCTCCCGTGCCGTCTGATAGGGATGCCCCTGACTATGCCTCCTGTTCACCGTAGAAGAGCGTCACAACGTGCTGCGCTTCTGCGAAAAAAAGCCACCGCTCCATTAGTATACCGGCTGCGGCGCTGATTGCCGCAAGGGTCGACCAGAGCCCTGTCCCCACACCCGATGTCAGCAACGGCATCGCCATCGCCACGATGGGAATGGCGAACCCGAGAACCAGGGAAAGCGTGCGCAGGGTGCGCGCATGCTTGCGGCCGACCCGATACCCCATCTCCCGCATGACGAAATTCGGCGTGCTGTGCGGCGGTTCAAAGGCCCTCACGTCACCGAAGCGCCCGAGCCCCGTTGCACGCCCTGCCGTATGGGTCTTGCTCTCGGCGTCCGCCGCAATCCAGTAGGCGAGTTTGGTGAGCATCGCCAAGGCAAGCAGACAAATCGCCGTCCAGAAGGACCATGCGCTTGCTTCGCCGAACACAACCAGCAGCAGATTGAGCAACAAGGCACCCGTCGCCGCCGCGATCAGAACGTACAACGGCGCCACCTGCGGCATATACCACTGGCGCACGGTTTTGAGCGACGCGTAGATCATGCCGGTACAATAGACCGTCACGACCGAACAGCCGATACCGACCCAGCCAAGAAATATCCATATCCAGTGCTCGGTCCATCCCAGGAACCAGCCGAGCGCGAACAGGCCGGTCGGAGCGTATGTCGCGACAGCGGCCACCCCCTCGCGCGACAGCCAGGATGTCCGCCATTGCGAAAACGCGCGCCACGCCCGCTCCGGATGACCGAGGTGAAAAGTAGACGAGAGCAGTCCGCCGGTGATCAGCGCGAACGCGACAAAAAAGCCGACAAAGCCGAGCCATGGGTCCAGCGGCACCAGGTTCAACAAACCGGCAAGCGACAGCAGAGAAAGCAGCCCGTACCCCGCACCGGACGCCGTCGTAAACAGAATGACGGAATAGGCGGGATGCATGACGTACGCCCTCCGTTACCGCGACAGAACCTGATCGGCCCAGGTGAAGAAACGATCCGCGGCGGACGTCTTGCCCGACTTGCCGGAAGACTGCGTCTCGACCGGCGCCTCGGCCGGAACGGACTGCGCTTCGCGTGGCGGCAGATATTTGTTCACCGGGCGATAGCCCATCTCCGGGAGAAGGTCATAGCCCCCACGGTCCCGCACGAGCTGTGAAACGTCGCTCTCGGGATCGCCAAGGTCTCCGTAGTGGCGCGCGCCCGTCGGACATGCGCGCACGCAGGCCGGAATACGGTCGCGCGGTTCGAGATTGTCGTTGTAGATGCGATCGACGCACAGGGTGCATTTCTTCATGACGCCGTCGTCATAGTCATACTCGCGCGCGCCGTAGGGGCATGCCCACGAACAGAGTTTGCACCCGATGCAGGTGTCCGGATTGACGAGCACAATGCCGTCTTCCTCGCGCTTGTAGGACGCGCCGGTCGGACACACGGTCACGCAATCCGGCGTCTCGCAATGCAAACACGAGCGCGGGAAATGGACGGTCCGTCCTTCCTCCCCCGAGCCCACCTCGTAACCGTGCACGCGATTGAGCCACGCGCCGTGCGGGTCGGCCCCGTAAGGGTCTTGATCGGTCAGCGGCGCGGAGTACCCGCCAGTGTTCCATTCCTTGCAGCTCGTCACACAGGCTTGGCATCCCACACAGATGTCCAGGTCGATGACGAGCCCCAGTTTCTTGTCCGTCTTGCGCGGCAGCGAGGTCATCGGGAACCACCCCCTTGAGAACTCTTGCCGCGAAACTCCGCGCCGAACCGCAGCACTTTCGGGATTTTGACGTCGAAGGGACGTTCCACCGGCTCGAACAGTGGAGACGTCTCGTGAATGTCGGCGCCGCTCGCCTTCTCGATGCTGACCTTGAGATCGTACCAGGCCGCCTGCCCCGTCACGGGGTCGGAGTTCGAATAGCGGTAACCGCCGTCGCGTTCCGGCAACAGCTCGGCGATGAGATGGTTGAGCAGGAAACCCTGATTGGACTCCGGCGCGTCCTCATCCAGCATCCACGCCCTCTGGCGTTTGCCGATGGCGTTCCAGGTCCAGACCGTGTCCGGGTTCACGCCGTCCATCAGCTTCACCTGACAGCGCACGCGGCCAATGTGGCTCGACACCCAGACCCAGTCATCGTCCTCAAGATCCAATTTTCGGCCGAGATCATGGTGGATGTAGAGCCGGTTCGCGGCCGTGATCTGCCGCAACCACGCGTTCTGCGATCCCCAGGAATGGTACATGTGCATGGGACGCTGGGTGATGGCGTGGAGCGGAAACGCGTTCGGGTCCGTCATGGCATCCTCGAACGGTTCGTACCAGAACGGCAGCGGGTCGAAGAAAGCCTTGATGCGTTCGCGGTGCTCCGCCGGCGGCACGATATCCCCATGACCGTCCGCGGCAAGCCGGAACTTCTGCATGGGCTCGAGATAGAGCTGAAAGATCGTCGGCCGCGGCTCGACGCGGAAACCCATCTTCACGGCGAAGTCGAGATAGTCCGCATTGGCGTGCTTGAAGTACTTCAGGCCCGGTTCGAGTTCATGGAACCAGAAGCAGCCGTTCTCGATGTACTTCTCCAGCTGTTTCGGGTTCGTCTTTCCGGTACCGATCTCTTTGCCGTCTTTGCCGCGCCAGCCCGCAAGCGGTCCGAGCCCCGGCTTGCGCTCATGATTGACGATATAGTCCGGATAGCCGCCCGGATATCTCGGACTGCCATCCTTGTTGGTGAACTCCGGCAGGCCGAGGCGCGCGCCGAGGTCGATAAGCACCTCCTGGAACGAGCGGACGTCGCGGTCCGGCTGCACGACAGGCTGGCGAATAGCATCCGCCGGGCCGTCGGCTTCCGAGATCGGCCGGTCGAGCAGCGAGATACAGTCCCACCGCTCCAGGTAGGTCGTGTCGGGCAGGATCAGATCGGCGTAGGCGACCGTCTCGGAATAGTATGAGTCCGCATAGATGAGTTTGGGGATCTTGTACTCCCCGGTCTCAGGATTCTTCTCGGTCAGATATCTGAGGGTGTCCGGCACGTTCATCGCCGAGTTCCAGCCCATGTTCGCCATATACATGAACAGGACGTCGATCGGATACGGATCGCCGAGCGCGGCGTTAGTGATCACCATATGCATCAGCCCGTGCGCGGCGAGCGGCGCGTCCCAGCTGAAGGCCTTGTCGATGCGGATAGGTTCGCCAGCGTCATCCAGAAGCAGATCTTGAGGCGACTGTGGAAAGCCGAGATGCGGTCCGCCCAACGGCTCACGCGGCGCAATTTCCTCCGACTTGCCCGTGGGCTTGAGCCACGGCGGCGCCTGTTTCGGATAAGGCGCCTTGTAGCGGAAGCCTCCGGGGCAATCGATGCTGCCGAGAAGGATCTGCAGAATATGGATCAGCCGGCAGCTGTGAAAACCGTTGGAATGCGCCGAGATGCCCCGCATGGCATGCATGCTGACGGGCCGGCCGATCATCTTGTCGTGCTTGCGTCCGGCCCAGTCGGTCCAGGGAACGTCCAGAACCACTTCCTCCTCGAACGCCGCATGCGCCATTTCCGCAGCGAGACGCCGTATGGTCTCCGCGGGAACGCCGGTTTTTTCAGCGACCGCTTCCGGCGCATATTCCATCGACAGGAAGCGGTCTGCCAGCAGGTTCAGTGAGGTGACGGCCTTGCGCCCGTCGGGCAGTTTGAACTCACCAACCATCGCCGGTGTGATGTCCGGCGACATGGCGTTGACGAACTTGTTCTTTTTCTTGTCGAAGGCGAGCGGATTGCCCTGCTTGTCCCGGGCGAACAGTCCGTCGTCAGCAGCGCCCTTGTCCTGGATCACAAGCCAGGGTGCGTTGGTGTAACGGACGAGATAGTCCAGATCGATCTTCTGCGCCTTCATCAGTTCGTGGATGAGCGCGCCCACGAAGAGGCCATCGGTACCGGGCTTGATCCCGACCCACTCGTCCGCGACGGCGCTGTAGCCGGTGCGAACCGGATTGACGGAGACGAATTTGCCGCCTTTTCCCTTGAGTTTTCCGATACCGCGCTTGATCGGATTGGACGCGTGGTCTTCGGCGACGCCGAACATCACAAAATAGCGGGTGTGTTCCCAGTCCGGGTCGCCGAACTCCCAGAATGCGCCGCCGAACGTGTAGAGACCGGCGGCCGCCATATTCACCGAGCAGAAACCGCCATGGGCGGCGAAATTCGGCGTGCCGAATTGCATCGCCCAGAAACCTGTGAGCGACTGGGACTGATCACGGCCGGTGAAGAACGCAAGCCGGCGCGGGTCCCTGTCGCGCACCTCGCCTAGCCACTCGGTGGCGATTTCCATGGCCTCGTCCCAGGAAATCTCCTTGAACTCGCCACTGCCGCGCTCACCGACACGCAGCAGGGGTGTACGCAAACGGGCCGGCGAATAATGCTGCATGATGCCGGCGGATCCTTTTCCGCACAGCACGCCGCCATTCACCGGATGGTCGAGATTTCCGTCGATGTACCGGACCTTGCCGTCACGCAGATAGACCTTGATGCCGCACCGGCAGGCGCACATGTAACAGGTCGTCGTCTTGACCTCGTCCGCCACCTTTGCGGACGTGTCGACACGAGGCTGAGCGGGATTCGGTCTGGCGGCGCACATCGATCAGGTCTCCGCGCGCTGTGATGCCGGCTCCGCCGGGTTGAGTTCGGATGTCGCCTCCCCGGCTGCCACATCTGCCATGTGATGCTGATACACGGCGGCAAGGGCTGCAGACGCCATGCGGGCCGCAGGCGGATCGGCCCGGCTGGTCAGCAGCACCGGAACCTTGGCACCGGTGACGATCCCCGCTGCGCACGCGTCCATGAAATGGACCATGGCCTTGAACAGCGCATTGCCGGCGGTAATCTCGGGCACCACGATCACGTCCGCATGTCCGGCAACGGGATTTGTAATGCCCTTGATCCGCGCCGAGTCCGGTGAGACCGCCAGATCGAACGCGAGTGGACCGAAGACGTCCGCATGATGGATTTCGCCCGCCGCCCAATCGCTCAGCCGGGCCGCATGCATGCTTGACGGCACGGCTTCGGTCGCCTCTTCCGTTGCCGACAGAAGCGCGACCTTCGGCCGTGAAATGCCAAGCGCGCGCGCGACGTCGATGCAGTTCAGAATGATCGCCTGATGGGTTTCTTCATCGGGCGCCACATTCAACGCGGCATCGCTGATGAGCAAAGGCTGCTGCCGGGCCGGCAGGAACATGGCGAAGATGTGAGCCAGCCGGCGGCCGGTCCTCAGACCAGCCTTCTTGTCCAGGATGGCCCGCATCAAGGTGTTTGTGTGGACGTGGCCCTTCATCAGGGCGGAAACGCCCCCCGATCCCGCGGCGAATGCCGCCTGCGTCGCCGCGACACTCTCATCACCGGCGTCCACGATCTCAAGGTCCGAAATATCCCAGTTGAGATCGCCTGCCGCGGCCTCGATGTCGTCCCGCCTTCCGAACAGAACGGGTTCCAGGATACCCACGTCGCTTGCGAGCTGGACACTCTCCATTACCAGACGCGTGCCGGCGTTCACGATCGCGGTGCGCAGCGGCGGCAAGCCCGCGGCCGCATCCACGAGAAAGCTCGGACATTGGACCGGTACTTCAGTCGACACGTCTGACCACTTTCAATTCAGCGCGAAAAACGCCTCAGATTCCCCCAGACAACGCGACGTGAAGCCGCGTCCTTGCCGGTGTTGCCGTTTTGGTTGCAGCCCGCAATGCGGGGGGCGCGTCAAGCGCCCTGCTGCGGACGCATGTCTTTTGCGTCGATCCCCGCCACCTCGACCGGTTTGGTCATGGCGTCGCGGCGGAACGGTTCACCCAGCTCCTGATTGAGCACGACCTCGATCAAGGTTGTGACGTTGTCATCCATCTGTTCCTTGATCGCTGTATCGAGCGCAGAGGTCAATTCCTCTACCGTTTCGGCCTTCACGCCTTTCAGCCCACAGGCATCGGCGACCTTGGCGTACTCGACACCGACATTGAGCTCGGTGCCGACAAAATTGTCATCGAACCAGAGCGTCGTGTTCCGTTTCTCCGCGCCCCACTGATAGTTGCGGAACACCACCATGGTGATCGCCGGCCAATCGTTGCGCCCGCATGCGGTGAGCTCGTTCATTGAAATTCCGAACGCACCGTCGCCGGCGAAACCGACGCAGGGCACGTCCGGGCAGCCGATCTTGGCACCGAGAATGGACGGAAGCCCGTATCCGCAGGGTCCGAACATGCCGGGCGCAAGGTATTTGCGCCCCTTCTCGAACGTTGGATAGGCGTTGCCGATCGCGCAGTTGTTGCCAATGTCCGTCGATATGATCGCGTCCTTCGGCATGGCCGCCATGATGGCGCGCCACGCCTGGCGCGGGCTCATGCGGCCCGGCTCGCGCGTGCGGGCACGCTCGTTCCAGGTCGTGCCGGGATCGTCCTCTTCGTGATCCATGGACGAGAGTTGCTGCAGCCAGCGAGACTTCGTCGTCGCGACCAGGTCCTTGCGCTTGTCGCGCTCCTTGTCGCCTGCGGACTTGGAAAGGTTTTCGATTATCTGCTCCGCCACAAGCCTGGCATCGCCCTGAATGCCGACGGTGACCTTTTTCGTGAGCCCGATCCGGTCGGCGTTGATATCGACCTGAATGATGGTCGCGTCCTTGGGCCAGTAGTCGATCCCGTAGCCCGGCAGCGTGGAGAACGGATTGAGGCGCGTGCCGAGCGCAAGCACGACGTCGGCCTTCGCGATAAGCTCCATCGCCGCCTTCGAGCCATTGTAGCCCAGCGGCCCGACAGACAGCGGGTGCGATCCCGGAAATGCATCATTGTGCTGGTAATTGCAGCAAACGGGTGCGTCGAGCCGTTCCGCCAATTTCCGCGAGGCGTCGATCGCGCCGGCGAGCACCACGCCCGCGCCATTCAGGATCACCGGGAACTTGGCGTCTGAAAGCAACTTTGCGGCAGCGGCGATACCGTCCTCGTCGCCCCGCTGGTGGCCGAGATTGATGATCTGCGGCAATTCGATATCAATCACCTGAGTCCACATGTCGCGCGGCACGTTGATCTGCGCGGGAGCGGAGCCCCGCCAGGCCTTCTCGATGACGCGGTTCAGGACCTCTGCGATACGGGAGGGATCACGCACCTCTTCCTGGTAGCAGACCGTGTCCTCGAACATGGCCATCTGCTTGATTTCCTGAAATCCGCCCTGCCCGATGGTCTTGTTGGCAGCCTGCGGCGTCACCAGAAGCAACGGCGTGTGATTCCAGTACGCGGTGATGATCGGGGTCACGATGTTCGTGATGCCGGGACCGTTCTGGGCGACCGCCATCGACATCTTGCCCGTGGCGCGCGTGTATCCGTCCGCGCTCATGCCGGCATTGACCTCATGTGCACAGTCCCAGAACTTGATTCCCGCGGCCGGAAACAGGTCGGATATCGGCATCATCGCCGAGCCGATGATCCCGAACGCATGCTCGATACCGTGCATTTGCAGGACCTTAACGAAGGCCTCTTCCGTCGTCATCTTGGTCATTGCCTGACTACTCCCCCAAAAAATCCAAAAACACGCGCGGCGATTCGACGATCGCTCGTTCGTTCGTTCCGCCCTGATCTTTCGCCTGTGATCGTGATCATCGGGCGCTCATGCAGCACCGAAATCAGCCATGATCACAATGCGATCAGTTTAGGACACAGTGCGACAAAAATGAAATTTTTTTTTTCATTTTTGTCGCACAACTGCCTTCATGCCGAACGACACTTCACGCGGGCGGGCCGCGCCGCAATGACCCACTTTACACTAGATTTGCGCCGCGAAATCAAACGCTTTCCGAGTCCTCCGGAAACGACATATGCGCGCATCCTCGCTGCAGGTTCGCATCGAATTACAATTGCCGCACGCAGGTCGATGCTAGAGCATCATGCGTTCAGATTGACGCGTTTCGTCGCGAAACCTGAACGCATAAAGATGCTCTAACACTTAAAGATATAGAGCAAATTTATCCGATTA
>JANQLP010000221.1 GCA_028280515.1 Hyphomicrobiales bacterium | reverse complement strand
ATTCTCGACGGGCGGGGAGGGGGAACGGGTGCCGCTCCCATCATCTTCCGCGACAACATCTCGGTTCCGACGATCCCGGCGTTGGCCCGCGCACGACGCCATCTTGACGCCACCGACCGCAAGGACGTCACACTCGTCATCACCGGCGGTCTGCGCAAGCCTGCGGATTTCGTGAAGGCGCTGGCGCTTGGCGCCGATGCTGTCGCGGTGTCGAACGCGGCCATTCAGGCCGTCGGCTGCATCGCCATGCGCGCCTGCCACACCAACAACTGTCCCGTAGGTATCGCCACGCAAAAACCGCATCTGGTGAACCGGCTGGTGGTGGAGAAATCCGCGCAGCAACTGAAGAACTTCTTCGAAGCCTCGACCGAGCTCATGAAGGTCATGGCGCGCGCCTGCGGCCATGACCACCTCTCAGAGTTCTCACACAATGACCTGACGACCTGGAAAAAGGACATGTCCGAGCTATCCGGTGTTGCCTATGGCGGCGTCCGGTAGTCAGGGCCTGCGCGAGCCGTGAACATTTTGGAGCCAAGCGATGAATGACAAGCAACTCGACTGGATCAAGGTCGGCGAAGTGGACGATCTGATCGATGGCCGCGTCAAATCGGTCACCGCCCGCAACGTCTCGATCTGTCTCGCCCGTTTCGACGGCCAGTGGGCAGCCATGGACAATCACTGCCCGCATCAGGGTGGACCTTTGGGCGAAGGGTCTATCGAGCGGGGCGTCGACGGCAAGTGCTGGATTCGATGCCCCTGGCACGGATGGGATTTCGACCCTCTGACCGGCGCGCCACCCGGCGGGCATGAGGATACCGGCCAGACGCTTTACCCGGTCGAGGTCCGCGATAGTCAAATCTTCGTCGGCCTCGAACCCGAGCCGGAGCGGGAGCGGACGGTCACCGACGTTATGGCCGAGACCATGGTCAACTGGGGCGTAAAACGCGTCTTCGGCATGGTCGGTCATTCCAATCTCGGCCTTGCCGACGCGATCCGCGTGCGCGCCGCCGACGGCGAGATCGGCTATGTCGGCGTCCGACACGAGGGTGCCGCTGCGTTCGCCGCTTCGGGCTACGGCAAGCTGACCGGAATGCCCGCAGCATGCCTGACCATCGCGGGTCCAGGGGCCACCAATCTGCTCACCGGCATGTGGGACGCAAAGGTGGACCGCGCACCGGTGCTGGCCCTCACAGGACAGGTTCAAACACAGGTGTTCGGCCCCGGCGCCTTTCAGGACATCGACTTGAAGTCTGCGTTCCAAGGTGTCGCGCGTTTTTCACAACCGGTGCTGCCGACTTCCAACCATGCCGAACTGATGTCGCTCGCCTGTAAGACATCCATCGTTGAGCGCGACGTCGCCCATCTGATTTTTCCGGACGACGTGCAGACCATTGCCAATGGCGAAAAACCAAGCGGTCCGTCCGGTCGCCTGGGCGGATCGGTTGTTGTGCCCTCCGTAGAGGACATTGAAGAAGCGGCCAAGCTCATCAACGACGCCAAACGACCGATCATCGTCATGGGCTACGGCGCTATCGCGGCCCGGGAGCAGGTCATCGCCCTTGCTGAGGCCATCGGTGCGCCTGTGATGACGACATTCAAGGGCAAGGGGCTGATCGCCGATTCGCATCCCAACGCCGCAGGTGTGCTCGGTCGGTCCGGGACCCCGATCGCAAGCTGGTTCATGAACGAGGCGGATCTCATTGTTTCGCTTGGATCTTCCTTCGCCAACCACACCGGCATCGAGCCGTCCAAGCCGATCATTCAGGTTGACTTCGAGCGTATGCAGCTCGGCAAATTCCATCCCGTCAGATTGCCGGTCTGGGGCGAGATCGGCGCCTTCTGCCAGGCCATCGCGCCCGAACTCAAACGGCCGCAGGATGCCGCCAACCAAATTTCCGAGCTTGTTGAGCGCTGGAAGATATGGCGCGCCGAGAAAGCATCGCGGCGTGAGGAAGATCAGTCCGGCGGCGTCCATTCCGCGTCGATCTTCGAGGTTCTGACAGAGCTTTGTCCGGAGGACGCAATCATCGCCGTCGACGTCGGCAACAACACCTATTCGTTCGGCCGCTATTTCGAGACCAAGGGCCAACGCGTGCTGATGTCCGGCTATCTCGGCTCGATCGGATTCGGCTTTCCTGCCGCCATCGGGGCGTGGTGCGCAACGCAGGACTTCGAGCAGTTTGCCGGTCGCAAGGTCATTTCCATCTCCGGAGACGGCGGATTCGGCCAGTACGCGATGGAGTTCACCACCGCCGTGAAGTACGGCATGAACATCACGCACATCCTGCTCAACAATTCCGAACTGGGGAAGATCTCGAAAGAACAGCGCGCCGGCGAGTGGCCCGTATGGGAGACCGCATTGCACAACCCCTCATTCGCCGCGTTCGCAAAGCTGTGCGGCGGGCACGGCAAGAAGGTCACAAAGCCGGAAGACCTGAAGGAGGCCATTACCACCGCGCTCGCCCATGACGGACCGTCACTGATCGAGATCATTACGGATGCGGAGCTGGTTTAAGGCCAGAAAGGTCAGAAATTTAGAGGAGTAGCCTTCGATGTCAGTCGAAAGCAATTTGCGCCGGGTTCCACCACGTGCACTCGGACCGGCACGTGCGATTGCCCACAAGGCCGTTCAACTCGCGACCATGGCGGCGCGGGCCAACCTGCAAGCGGTGCCGGACGACAGTCATTCCAGTCTGGGGTGGGACAACACAGAGCGCCGGTTCCTCTCTCAACCGATCACCGGAGCCGGGGGAACGTGGTCCGTTGCCGTGTCTCTCAGCCCGCTGAATGTCACACTCGTTCGCGACAATGAGCCCGTCGAACGCAAGGCGCTCGACAATTTCACCATGGCGGACGCCGTCGCATGGCTCGATGGAGTCCTCGCAAAGGCCGGTCTGAAACCCGCATCGGACGCAACGATACCCTATGCCCTGCCGGCGGATGTTGACGCGGTTGAGGCCTTTTCGGCGAACACGCGGGACGCAAACCTCGGCACCTTGGCGTCCTGGTTCGATCTCGCCAACGCCCTGATCAGCGATTTCGTCGTCGAACACGGCAATCTCAAACCGGGCCCGAGTCCGGTGCGCTGCTGGCCGCACCATTTCGACATCGCGACCTATGTCAGTCTGGAGGAGGGCGATTTCGAAACCGCACGCGGCATCGGCGTCGGCATGTCGCCGGGAGACGAGAGCTACGATCAGCCCTACTTTTACGTCAATCCGTGGCCGCATCTGAAACCGGACAATCTTCCCGCTTTGCCGGCGCCCGGATTCTGGCACACGCAGGGTTTCGTCGGTGCCATCGCCACCGCAGAAGACATCATCGAATTGACGGATGTCTCTCTTGGCACACGGGAATTTCTTGAAAGCGCTTTTTCGTCCGGACGCAATGAACTGGGAGCATGATCAGCCGTGGCCGCCGCACTCACAATAGCCATACTTCTTGCCCTCTCGGTGTCCGTTGTCCGCATCGCCGGCGTGGCGATGCGGATGACCGGCCTGCCGGAAAACGTTGCGCGTTTTCAATGCCTTTCAGCACTCACCGGCACCGGGTTTACCACTCATGAATCAGAGATGATTGTGAATTATCCGGTCCGGCGGCGGATTCTCGTGGCCCTCATGATCATTGGCAATCTCGGCCTCGTATCCGTCGCGGCGACCTTCATCGTTGCGCTTGTCGATGCGGGTGAGGGGGTCGGATCAATCGCCTGGCAAGTCTTCGCGATCGTTGCAGCCATCGCCGTTATTTTTGTCATGACGACTTTCAAGAAACTCGATCGCGCCATGTGCGACCTGGTTGGTTTGATTCTGGCCAGGACCACGTCGCTCGGGGACCGCAACTACCATCGTATTCTGCAACTTGACGACGGATACAGCATTGCGGAACACACGGTCGGGCGTTCCCATGCCAAGGACGAGGCCGACATCTGGACCGAGAACAATCAACTCAGGATATTGGCCGTGCGGGACGGCGAGACGCGCGCCTTTCGTCATCTGGACGGTCCGACCGAACTCTCGCCAGGTGATGTGCTGATCTGTTTCGGCTCAGAGCAAGCGCATGACGCATTCGAGAGAGGAGTGACCAAGCCGTCCGCATCCTGAGGTTCTTTGATCTGCGGGTCGCGTGCAGCCCGTCGGGCGGGGCCCCATCACGCGTCGCGGCAGCCCAGAATATCGATCAGGTGGCGACCAACAGAGTCGTGCCCGACCCGGCGTCACCACCAAGGAAAACCGCGTTGGACTCGCGCACCGCAGGTCTCTGTCACCTTAAGCCCGGTTCGTCCATTTCCCGGACTGACCGCTCACGTCAATTCGCAATCCGTTGCGCCGGATCGGTATCATGCAACGGTCCGACACGAAAATGATCCCTAGAGCAAAATCCGATTAGGTTGCCTCACCCTGTTTCAACCTAATCGGATAAATTTGCTCTATATCTTCAAATGTTAGAGCATCTTTATGCGTTCAGATTTCGCGACGAAACGCGTCAATCTGAACGCATGATGATCTAGTCGTGCAATCCTGTTTGCGTGCTTGTAGGCATCACACGAATGATTGTGTAGGCTATGATCCAATGCCTGATATGACATGATGCGATGGTGCAGCAATGAGTTCAAAGTCCAAAAAGAAATCCAAGGCTGGAAAGAAGCTTCACAAGAAGAACGCCAAGGCCGAACTGAGCGAAAAGCAATTGAAGAAAGCCAAGGCCGGCAGGGCCGAGAAGGAACAAGGGACGGGCCGCGCCGTTCCGCCGGATTGGGCTCAGGACACGCGCTACAATGCGCGCTTCACATGGGTCTCGACCGAGTAGCAAACACCCATCGCTTTCCCAGGAAAAAGGCGAGGATGCATCTTGCATGACCGAAGAGGAGGCCAGGACCTTTTTGCTCGGGCTCTATGATCGGTTGATCCGGCATACACCCGACCTGGAAACGCTCTCACGCTACCTCACCGATGATTTCATCGCTTACTCCGACGGCGTCACGATGAACCGTGAGGAATTCGAGGCGCATCTCGATCTGCTGCGCCAGAAACTGAGAACTTTCGAGGTCAAGTTCAAGAAGATCATCGCCTCGCAGGACTGTATCGCAGCGATCCTGATCGTTGACTTTTTCACCGACACCGAGAGCCACTCCATCATCCAAGTGAACGCATTCTATTCCTTGCGCGACGGAAAGGTCGCAGGGCTCGACGAGATGAGCCAGTTGGTGAGCGGCAGTGAGGCCGACCGGGGCCTCGTGGCGCGCTCGTCCTGATCGCTTTTCGAGGCAACGCCTCGCGGACAGGGTAAGCACGATGCCTGCGAGTGCCGGCAGACCGCCCGTCAAAGGGCTCTTCAGATATCCGCAGCCGTCGGGCGCATCTGATTGCAACGCCAATCCGGTTGCGTTCGCCGGATTAAAACGCATCTCGCGACATCGTGAACACATGACAACTGTCAGGCAGCATCTGTGAGCGGGTCCCGCACGTTACCGTCGCGTATCTCTGCAGAATTCAACACATAGGGAGTTTGCAATGCAGTCAATTCGCTCGAAGATCTTTGCCGCGGCCGTCGCCATCCCGCTCGGGTTCGCAGCGGCGCCGGCGCAGGCGGCGGATATCGTCGAAACTGCCGCGGCCAATCCGGATTTCACGATCCTCGTCAAGATGATCAACGCGGCCGGCCTTGCCGAAACGCTGAAGGGTCCCGGACCTTTCACAGTCTTCGCCCCGACCGATGCGGCGTTTGCGAAGTGGCCCAAGGCGGAAGTCGACCTGTTTCTCAATCCGGCGAAGAAGGAGCATCTCGTGCGCCTTCTGAAGCATCACGTCGTGCCGGGCAAGGTGATGGCGTCCGATATCAAGGGCAAGAAGAAGGACGCCAAGACCGTCGAGGGCACCATGGTCATGGTTGACGGAACCGGAGATGTGATGGTGGACGGCAAGAAGGTCGTCAAAGCGGACATCGTAGCGGACAACGGCGTGATCCATGTGATCGACACCCCCTTGCTGCCGGAAAAATACCGCGGTTCGTTCTAACCGCTGGACGACACTTCACGCATTCCCGGCGGGCAGATGTGAGGACTTTGCTCCATCTGCCCGCCGGCACCCGCGTCTTTGTCCCCGACGCCCGGCAAGCGCAATCACACTCATCTCGATCTGAACAATCAGTTTGTCTCGCGACGCGGTCGCGTCCGCGAAGCACGCCTGCTAGTTACGTCAGGCCGGACGGCGCAGCATTCCGCGTCAAGGAGTGATCGACCATGAGTGAGTTGTTCCAACCTCTGAAGTTGCGCGACGTTACACTCAAGAGCCGGATCGCCGTGTCGCCGATGAGCCAGTACCGGGCGAAAAACGGCTACGCAAACAACTGGCACCTCGTCCATCTGGGGCGGTTCGCGCTCGGCGGTGCGGGGCTGGTCTTTGCCGAAGCCACCGCGGTGGAGGCCGACGGGAGACGCACCCATGGCGATCTGGGTCTTTGGGAAGACGGACAGATCGAACCGCTCCGGCCTGTGACCGCGTTTCTTGAGGCGGAAGGTGCGGTGCCCGGGATTCAACTCGGCCACGCGGGACGCAAGGCCTCCGAACGCCGCCCCTGGCATGGTGAAACACCTGTGACCGACGAGGATTTGACCGAGCGTGGCGAAAAGCCCTGGTCGGCCATTGCACCGTCAGCCGTTCCCTATGCCGAGGGTTGGCCCACACCTGACGAAATGGACGAAGACGATATCCGGCGGGTGATTGCGGCGTTCGGTGACGCGGCAAGGCGTGCCCTGGAAGCAGGCTTTCGGGTGCTTGACGTGTATGCCGCGCATGGCTTTCTGATCCATCAGTTTCTCTCGCCCATCGCCAATCACAGAACGGACGCATGGGGCGGGGACGCGTTGGGACGGCGGCGCTTCGCGGTCGAAGTGGCACGTTCCATACGCAAACAGTGGCCCGAAAGCCTGCCGCTTGTCTTCAGGCTCTCGGCGACGGACTGGATTGACGGCGGGATCGAGCCTGAGGAAACGGTGGAGACGGCGCGTGCGCTTGCGCGGGAAGGTGTCGACATGATCGACTGCTCGACCGGCGGCGTCGGCGGCCGCGAGCGTCCCAGACGTATGAGGATTGAACAGGGATTTCAGGTCCCGTTTGCAGAGCGCATTCGACGCGAAGCGGACGTGGCATCCATGGCCGTCGGCTTTCTCTGGGACGCGCAGGAATGCGAGAAAATCATTGCGGACGGGCGGGCCGACATGGTGGCGTTGGCGCGCGAAATGCTTGATGACCCGAACTGGCCACTTCACGCGGCAGCACAGCTCAACGCCGATGAAAACCACAACATGTGGCCGCCGGAGGCGGGCTGGTGGCTGATGAAACGCGCGCGGCTGATTGAGAAACTCGGGCTGCGCTAGGATACCGCGCCATTGTCCGGACTGGATACGCGCGACTTGATCTACATGGCCCCGATTGGCCCGCCCCGCAGGATTCGAACCTGCAACCTTCGGATTCGAAGTCCGATGCTCTATCCAGTTGAGCTAGGGGCGGATTGCCGTCACCGCGCCGGTCTCATCAACCTGAAGAACCGCTGCATGTCAATTTTTGCCTCCGCTTCCGCCAGCAGGCATCACCGTGACTGCGGCACAGTCCGGCCTCATGCCGCCGGCGGCAGTTGAAATGAACGGGAATCCCCTGTATTCCGGGCAGCGGAGAGGTGGCCGAGTGGTTGAAGGCGCTCCCCTGCTAAGGGAGTATACGGGAGACCGTATCGAGGGTTCGAATCCCTTCCTCTCCGCCAGCCGCAAAAACTCGCAAAAGTCGAGGCGTACCATTGCCACGAGCGAAATTGTGCGGTTGCATGGAAGCTGCCCGATTCGTTCTGTTCGGAATGACGGAATGGGGAGTTGAGAGTGGGTTGTAGACCTGTGAAGTGGCTGTGGGGGCTGCCGGTCGTCGTGCTTGTCGGCGCCTTGGCCCAATACGCCACCAGCACGCGCGTCGAGCGCGATCTGGCGGAGCGTACTTCGGTCGCCTTGCGCGAGGCCGGGTTGCCTTGGGCAACCGCGAGCTTCGACGGCCGAGACGCGGTGCTTGAAGGTCTCTCGTTCTCACGCACGGAACGCGATACCGCCCTTCGGATCATCTCCGACATCTGGGGCGTTCGAAAAGTCGTCGACAAGTCCGACCTGATCGCTTCGCCGGATACCTATACGTGGCTCGCCGCGAAGGAGGATGGCAAGATCAAGATCAGGGGGCACGTGCCGACAGCGGCAGACCGGCAAGCCGTTGTGGGTTTCGTCAAGGCGGCCATGCCCGATCTGGAGGTCGACGACAAGTCGATGCTCGCAGGCGGCTCTCCGCCACGCCAGGAGTGGCTTGGTTCGGTGAGCTTCGCGGTGGTCCAGCTCAGACAGCTCAAAAAGGGGTCGGTTCATCTGGACGGCACCAGACTCACGGTTCGGGGAGAAGCCGAGACCACGCTGGCCTACCGAAATCTTGTCACGCTCCCGGCCGGGCAACTGCCGGCCCGTATGGAGTTGAATGTCGAGAAGGTCGAGCCACCGGTTGTCAAACCATACTCCACGCGCGTGAAATTCAATGGCACCACATTGTCGTTCCGCGGCCATGTGGTCAGCGAGTCGGCCCGCGACGAGGTCATGAGGCGTGCGCGCAGTCTGTTTCCCGACAAGAGAATCGAAGATGCAATGCAGATCGCATCCGGTGCGCCCGATGAGTGGCGATGGGCGCTATCCGCCTCGCTCATTCAATTGCGCAGGCTTGTCTCGGGGCGCGTCAAGATGGAGGACAATGATCTGGAACTGGAGGGAATTGCTGCTGACGAACGAACAGCGAAGGACATCGTCGAGGCCATCAGTTTCAGCTTTCCGTCCGCGTACAAGGTGAGCGACAATTTAAGCGTTCGCGAGGAACCGCCCGTGCAAAAACCTCCGGTGAATTGAACCGCGTTTCCGACCGACCCACAACATGAACCTGGTTAACCCTTGATGGACTATTTGCTCGCGCAGTTGCTGCCTTACGCCATTCTCGTTTTTGCCATAGGATTCGTGATCGGCTGGGCGTCGGCCGAGTGAGGGTATTTGCGTGCGGCGTGACCGGACGCAGACGGTACAATGATAATAATAACCTTCCAGACAATGGTGCTCCTGAGCATCGCCTTCTTTCTCGGGTGTGCAGCAGGATGCTGGTTTGCACGGCGCACGCGGGCATACCGTCAGGCTGTGAGCACAGCCACGAGCGGTGGCACCGGAAAGGCTGCCTCCAAACGCAAGCGCGCGCCACAGCGAAAAAAAACGCGCTAGCGGTTTCCCAACCCGGGATGCGGGGCTTGCGCAACGATGCTATGTGGCGGCATCCGCCTCGGACAGAAACCGATCCACCACGCGTAGCGTGCGGTGATCGCGAAGCATCGGCGGGTGACCTTCTTCCTCGACGAGGTAGCTCTCCATGCCCGGGTGCCGGGCGGCCATCTCGGCCACCGTCTCGTTGGTCAGCAAGTCGGAGCTCTCACCGCGCAACACGAGCATCGGCAGGCGGGCGAGGGCGCCAAACTGGGGCCACATCTGCGGGATGGGGCTGGCAAGGTCGATTTCCGCAAGCGTCTTCGCCAGCGCGCTGTCATATCCAGGCACCGGACGGCCGTCCACTTCACCAAATGTCTCCCGGGCAATCTCCAGCCATTCCTCATCGCTGACATCGGTAAAAAACCGCGCGCGCATATCGCGCATGATCAAGGCGGCGTCTTCCCAGGTGTCGGGGGTCGGTGTCTTGCCGACATAGCCGATAATGCGGGCGAGGCCGCGCGCTTCAATCACAGGCCCGATATCGTTAAGCACGACCGCACCCAACGAGCCGGGACGCACGACGCCCATCAGCATGGCAATGATCCCGCCCCGTGACGTCCCGATCAGCGCAACGTGATCGAGCTCCGAGAGCGTCATGAAGTCAAGCGTGTCCAGCATTTCGATGTAAGGCGAGTAGTTCTGCCATTTAGGGTCGTACTCGGACGCGCCCCGGCCGCGATAGTCGAGGCAGTAGACGTCACGCGGTGTGTCACTTTCGCGCGACAGACGCATGGCAAGGGTGTGGAAGTCCTTTGCGTTGCGCGTCAGCCCTGCGAGGCACAGGGCCGGGCGCGCCGCGGACTGCCCATTGGAGAGGCGCGCGGGGTAATAACGCGCATGAAGCCGGAGGCCATCGTGGGACGAGTAGAACAGGTCGTCCCAGTCGCTCTCTGGCTCACTCTCGCTCATGCGTGCCGAGACTAGATCAGTTGTTGGCAGCGGTCGACGCTGCACGCGCTTGCGCCGGAACCTTGGAATGGCCCCGGTTGAGGTCTTCCCATAACCGCAATGCACGGTCCGGACCGTTCAGGCGCGCCCTGAAAATCTGCAGTCCGGTCATGATCTTCTTGATGTAGTTCCGGGTCTCGGTGAACGGCACACGTTCAACCCAGTCGATCGGGTCGACGTCGGGATGACGAGGGTCACCGAACTCCCGCGTCCAGTCGCGAACCCGGCCACCCCCGGCATTGTAGGCGACGAGGGTCAGGATGTACGAGCCCCGGTAACTGTTGATCAGGTCGCCGAGGTGGGCAACGCCCAGCATGGCGTTGTAGGACGGGTCAGCCGTCAATGCCGAAAGCCGGTAGCGCACCTTGTGCTGGCGCGCGATCGCACGGGCGGTGTTCGGCATGATTTGCATCAGACCGCGTGCGCCGACCGGGCTCTTGGCAGACGGATTGAACTCGCTCTCCTGACGCGACAGCGCCAGGAGGAGGGCTTCTTCAACCGGATCATTGATCTTCTTGTAATCCGGGAACATGTGTGTGGGATATGCCAGCTCGGCCAGCGGGAGACCACGGTTGAGGGCTATCTTGCTGAGGCGCACGCTCGAATGGGGCTGATCGAAATGATGTGCGAGCCTGGCCAGCAGCACGCCTTCCACCGGGTCCTCGATCGTCCGCGCAAGCTGGTGGAAGAACAAGGGCGCAAGCTTCTCGAAGCCCACGGCACGCATCACCGCGATGGCCTGGAGCGCGTCACGGGACTTGAACCGCTCGAAATCTTCATCGGTCGGTTTTGGCGCCGGCGCAAGGTGCAGCGCGGCGTGGCGGGGATCGAGCGTCTGGGCCGCGAGCTGCCCGTAATAGGTGAGGGGCAGTTTTGCGGCCGCCTGATAGTGCGTGATCGCCTCCTGGTCCTTTTTCAGGGCCACGGACGTCCGACCGAGCCAGTACTCGGCCTTCGCAGTCGTCTTCGGACCGTGCGCTGCCGTGCGGAGCGCCAGAAAATGCTCCATGGCGACGTCCGGCTTGTTCAGGAAGCGCAACGCGATCCACCCGGCGAGAAACTTCGCTTCGTAATAATGATTGCCCGACAACGGCTCGTGATTGCTGGCAATCTTGTAGGCGATCTCGGGATGTCCGGAATTGAGCGCCTTTCGGACGTTTATCCTGCGCTCGATCCACCATTCGTTGATCTCGATAAGGGCGTCGGGATCGCGCGGTGCGTCATGCAGGAGCTTCCACGCCTCTTCTGCCTTTTTGTGTCGACGCAGCCACTGGATCCGCGAGAAATGGAAACCGACGTCGTCCTTCTTGGCGGCCTTCGGAATGCCGGCAAGGAGTTTCTTGGCCTTCTTCTGACGCCTGACAACCGCGATCCGTGCATCGATCTTCTTGCGCTCCATCTCATCGAGATGTTTCGCCGTGCGCAGGACCGCCTTGATCTTGCTCTTCCTGTCGAGCAGGAGCAGCCGATCGACACGGGCTTTGTGATCGTTGTCTGTCAGGTGCTCGCCGAAACGGGCAAGGATGAGCTTCTCGGTCGCTGCGCCGAGATTGTGCTGGCGCCACGCTTCGCTGATCAGACGCTTTGCCTTTGTCTCGTCTCCCGATGCCAGATACGCCCCGGCGAGCGCAGCCTTGCCGGGACCCGTTGCCGGTCTGCCCTCGCCGAAGAAGGCCTTCACCGTACTGGGACTGGATTTGCGTTTGAGAAGCGCCTCTTCCGCATTCAGCAGAAGACGCTTCTGGCTCGGCCAGTCGGGATTGGCGAGGCGGAATTGCGCAATCTTGCTCGGGTCGGCGGTGTTGCCGCGGCGCCGGTAGTAGTACCACTGCCCAAGCTTGCGCGCCGTCGGGTCCTTGATCCGGGCAAGCGAGGAGCGCGCATCAGAAAAACGCCCCCGATAGACGGCATTCACCGTCGCCTTGAGAGCGCCCTTGTCGGAAGCGCTCAGCCTGTATTCAAGCAATTCGCCGATCCGGGCGAGCGGCCCCGACGGCGCTTCCGGTTTGCGCTTCGGCAGCACGACATTCGAGGCAGCTGCAACAGCGGCGGTCTTGACCGAATTCGGTTTTCTCTTGGGCGGAACGAGGTCGGGATGAGGCGAGGCAACCTTCTTCGTTTTGGGCTCGGCCTCGGGCTCCTTTTCCGGCGCTGCAGTCTTTGCTTGCGGCACCGCAGTCTGCGAGGTTTCCGGGCTGGGAGCAGCGGCGGGCTGAGCCGCAGGATCGGGCGCTTCCGCCGGAGATGTGGCCTCGGCATTCGGTGCCGGGTCCGGTGTCTCCTCCGGCTCGGGCGCTTGCGTCACCGGCGCAACGTCTGTCTGAGGAAGCGCAGCCTGCTGGGTCTCGGTCTTTGGAGCGCCCGTCTGCGGTGCCTCCGCATTTTGCGCTTCAGCGTTCGGAGGTTCGGGCTGCGCAGTCGCCGCGTCCGGCTCCTCGACGTCTTCCGGCGGGGCGACCTTGGCCACAAGCTCGTCGAGCGTGGTCGGCTTGCGGCCGGGCACGCGTGACGGCAACGGGATGCCGGAACCGGTTGACGCGGAAGCCGGGGCGAGCAATGCCGGCTTTTGATTGGGCAACGCCACCTGTGGCTGAGGGGGCGGCGATGCCACGCGTTTGGGATTGCGGTCGGGAAGGGGAACCTTCGCGGATCTTGCCCACGATTCCGTCAATGACACGGCGCCAAAGCAAATGGCCGCAAACATTGCTATCGCCGTCGTGGACCCGGATTTCAACATGACTAGCCGCAATGGTCCTGTGAGTGCCCCTGAGTCATTAGGATATAGGGTACCGGCACAGGTAATGCACGGGGGTGCTGCTCAAGATCGTCTTTGGGTTTGGCAAAAATGTCACAGCCGCCGTACACGGCGGCTGAGCGCGTTTCATCCCGGCGAACAACCTCACACCACATAAGTTACCAAATCAAGAATCTCGCGATCTGCAGTTTCGACGAAAATCCGGCGGAATGATGGCCTTGATTTATCATAGAATTCCCAATTTCTTGCCCGGCTGCAGCCAAGCGACTATTGTCCACCCAAATTGTAAAACAATTGATGCAGTCGCGCATGAGGGCGGCCAGTCGGCCGCCGGGAGCAAGTTCAGTCATGACGTTCAAGGGGTCCTTCACCGCGTTGATCACGCCGTTCAAGAATGGCGGTATCGACGAGCAGGCCTTCCAGAAGTTTGTGGAGTGGCAGATCGACCAGGGCAGCCATGGCCTGGTTCCTGTGGGCACCACCGGCGAGTCGCCGACATTGAGCCATGACGAACACAAACGCGTTGTCGAGCTCTGCATTGAGACAGCCGCCGGGCGCGTGCCGGTGATCGCCGGCGCGGGATCGAACAGTACCGCCGAGGCCGTCGATTTTTCGCGGCATGCCGAAAAAGCCGGTGCCGACGGGGTGCTGATCGTGACCCCGTATTACAACAAGCCGACACAAGAGGGCCTTTACCAGCACTATAAGGCCATCAACGATGCCATCGGCATTCCGATCATCATCTACAACATCCCGGGGCGCAGCGTGATCGATATGTCGGTCGACACCATGGCGCGGCTGTTCAAGCTTGAGAACATCTCCGGCGTGAAGGACGCGACCGCCGACATGGCCCGGACAAGCCAGCAGCGCGGCGCAATGGGACCGGCCTTCAACCAGCTCACCGGCGAGGACGGATCCGCCCTCGGCTTCATGGCGCACGGTGGTGACGGTGCGATCTCCGTGACCGCAAATGTCGCGCCGGCGCATTGCGCCGAATTCCAGAACGCCTGCCTTGACGGCGAATTCGGCCGCGCGCTTGAAATCCAGGACAGGCTCATGCCGCTGCACGACGCCCTGTTCGTCGAATCCAATCCCGGTCCGGTGAAGTATGCCGCCGAACGCCTCGGACTCTGCAGTTCGAACACGCGGCTGCCTCTCGCACCGTTGTCGGATGCCGCGAAGAAGGTCGTCGATGATGCACTTGTTCACGCCGGCATTCTGAATGGTTAGAGGCTTTTCGGAGGCCAGGCATGGCGAACAAGGGCGGTAACCGCAAGGTGGTCGCCGACAACCGGAAAGCGCGACGTAACTACGAAATCGACGAAACCTTCGAAGCGGGCCTGGTTCTGTCGGGCACCGAAGTGAAGTCGTTGCGCACCGGCAAGGCGAATATCTCAGACGCTTATGCGTCAGAGGAGGGTGGGGAGCTGTTCCTCTACAACGCCTATATTCCGGAGTATCTTCAGGCGAACCGCTTCAATCACTCGCCGCGCCGCCCGCGCAAGCTGCTCCTGCACCGCCGCGAGATCCACAAATTGATCGTCGGCATTCAGCGCGAGGGCATGACTGTCGTCCCCCTGAAGCTCTATTTCAACGAGCGCGGTATCGCCAAGCTCGAACTTGCGCTTGCCAAGGGACGGAAGCTCCATGACAAGCGGCAAGTGGAACGCAAGCGCGACTGGGACCGGCAGAAGGCACGGCTCATGCGCGAGAAGGGCTGACCGGAGGATTGGTTCCCGCACTATTTGCCGTTTGGCCCTTGTTTGCAAATGGCGCATGCCGGACAAGCCGGCATCGATCACACCCGTGGGCCGGTTCCCGCCATGCTGATTGCACCGAGGACAAGACATCATGCCAAAGAACCTGCTTGAGCTCCCCGCGGACCTGCCGGCGCCGGAAGACGATGGCGCGGCTGCGCACCTGAACGGCACGCGCATGCCCGATATTGCGCTGCCGTCAACGGCCGGCGGCGCCGTCGTTCTGTCCCAGTTTTCCGGGCGAACGGTTGTGTACGCCTATCCGCGTACCGGCGTGCCGGGCGAAAAGGCTTTGGATGAGAATTGGGAGATGATTCCCGGCGCGCGCGGCTGCACGCCAGAATCCTGCGCCTTTCGCGATCACCACAAGGAACTCGGCGACGCCGGGGCCCGGGTGTTCGGACTGAGCACCCAGGACACCGCGTTCCAGCGGGAGGTCGCCGAGCGTTTGCACCTGCCGTTCCAGTTGTTGAGCGATGACCGGCTCGAGCTGACGCGTGCGCTCAGTCTTCCAACCATGGTTGTTGCGGATGTAACGCTGATGAAGCGGTTCACGCTCATACTGCACGATGGTGCGATCGAGCATGTGTTTTATCCGGTCTTCCCGCCGGACAAACACGCCGAGGCTGTCCTTGCGTGGCTGACAGAGAACCCCGCCTGACCGGCAAGCGCCGCAACTGATCTTCACCTTTCAGAGGATACCTTTTTCGGCGTCCTCGATGTCATATCCGAGCTTGTCGAGCCCGTCTTCCAGATAGTCTGCAAGCATTGGCTCGCCGAGCACATAATCTTCGGTCTTGTTCACGCGTTCGGTCCGCGCCGTCGAAATGGCTTCCTCGAATTCCTCGGGCAGGAAGGACCCTCGTCCGACCCACATCAACGCCACCAGATGGACCTGCTCGTCTTCGTTCAAATTGGAGATGAACTCTGCCAGCTCGCTGCGTGTTGCATCAGAAGCCCGATCTTCGAGGATCGAATCAGCGTCTTCACCGCCCTTGCTGCCTTCATCGTCCCACGCGGCAACCTTGCCGTCATATTCGCGCGCCCTGACAATGATATGCGCGACCTTTTCCGGGGCAATCTCAAGCATCGATTTTGGCTCCCATGATCACCTGACACGAGTGGATGCTAACGTGGAAGGGTGCCGCTTGTCTTGATCTGGGACAAAAAGAATGCGGATCAGGAAACATGTCTTCGGATGACGTCGAAAACCGCTTCGAACATCTCCGTCGTCAGGCGCCCGGTGTTGGTGTTGTATCGGGAGCAATGGTAGCTGTTGACGAGCACATGCCCCGTTTCGAGTTCATGGGCCGCGGCATGCACGAAACGAAAAGCGGACTTCCGGTATCCGAGCGCGGCGAGCGTGTTCTCATGTGCGATCCGTCCAAGCGCGAGAATGACGCCAAGCCGTGGCAATTGCGCTATGCGCGCCGCCAGAAAGCCGCTGCAATTGCGCATCTCCTCGGTTGTCGGCTTGTTCTGGGGCGGAACGCACCGCACCGCGTTCGTGATCATGCAGTCGCGCAACGTCAGCCCGTCGCCCGCATGCTTCGCGTAGGTTCCGGACGTGAAACCGAACTTTTCCAGCGTGGCATACAGGAGATCGCCGGCATAGTCGCCGGTGAACGGACGACCGGTCTTGTTGGCACCCTGCAGCCCGGGCGCCAGGCCGACGATGAGCAGGCGCGCGTCCTCCGGCCCGAAAGAAGGCACCGGGGCGTTGAACCAGTCGGCGTGCGCCTCGGCGTTCTGCGTGCGAAATGCAACCAGCCGCGCGCACTGCCGGCAGTCGTGCGGCGGCTCGGCTTGAGCTATTTCGGAAACGGGCGTGTTCACGCTCAGGCTGCGTGGTCGTCGAGTTCGTTTTCGAACGCCTCATCGTCGAAATCGGGTGCGCCGTCTTCGGACCCGCCGGAATCGCGGCCGATTTCATTTTCGAGGTCTGCCAGATCGATGAAATGGTCGGCCTGACGCCGCAACTCGTCGGCAATCATCGGCGGCTGTGAAACAAGAGTCGAAACGATGCTGACGCGCTTGCCGCGCTCCTGCAACGCCTCGACGAGGCTGCGGAAATCGCCATCTCCGGAAAAGATTATGAGATGATCGAGATGATCGGCCAGTTCCATCGCTCCGACGGTCAGCTCGATATCCATGTTGCCCTTGATCTTGCGGCGACCGGAGGAATCGGTGAACTCTTTGGTTGGCTTGGTCACCATCGTGTAGCCGTTATAGTCGAGCCAATCGACCAGCGGGCGAATGGACGAGTATTCCTGATCCTCGGCGAGGGCGGTGTAGTAGAGGGCGCGGATCAGCCGGCCCTTGGCGCGAAAAATCTCAAGCAGTTTCTTGTAGTCGATATCGAAGCCGAGTGACCGTGCGGTTGCATAGAGATTGGCCCCGTCGATAAAGAGCGCAATACGTTCATTGGGGTAAATATTCATTTCAGCACACCTCGTGACGAACAGGCGTTCGGCAAAAATTCACGGATATCCGGGCAATTGGCGGTTCCGGCTCCAGTAGATTCCAATGGTATAACAATACGCGCGAATTAAGGCATCTCACGTTTCAGCGGAGAACCGAACTGTGATCCTGATCGGATTGGGCTCGAACCGTGCCGGTGCATGGGGCGATCCTCAAACAACAGTGAAGAGGGCTGTGGATGTGCTTGGCGCAACTGCCGGAACACGCATCCTGCGCCGGTCCGGACTGTACCTGACCGACGGAGTTGGCCCCGGCCAGCCAGGTGTCTTCGTCAATGCGGCACTTGCGGTCGAGTGTCACTGCACGCCAGATGCCCTGCTGCGCCGCCTCAAGATGATCGAACGCGCAGCCGGTCCACGTTCGGCCCGGCGCTGGGGCCCAAGGCCGCTCGATCTCGATATTCTGGACTACCGCGGCCGCGTTGTCGGCTGGGGCACCCATGATCGCCTGAGTGCCGCGGCGCTCAGAAACCGGATATTCCTCCCGCACCCGTTGATGCATGAACGGCCCTTCGTTCTCGCACCGCTCGACGAGATTACGCCGGCATGGCGCCATCCTGTCCTGAAGATCACCGCACGCCAATTGTGGACGCGTTTGCGCAACGCACGCTCCGGCCGGGTGCTGAAACGCGTGTAAGGTGGCGTTAAACGTGACGCAGGACAATCGCTTGCGTTGATCAAAAAGAGCGCCTAAAAGAGGTCGCAACTCTCATACATTTCGAGGAATCGACCAATGGCACGCGTCACCGTCGAAGATTGCGTCGACAAAGTTACGAATCGTTTCCAGCTCGTGCTCCTGGCGAGCCACCGCGCGCGTACGATTTCCGCCGGTTCGCCGATCACCGTGGAGCGCGACAACGACAAGAACCCGGTCGTTGCCCTGCGCGAAATCGCCGAAGAGACCGTCTCACCCGAGGACGTCAACGAAGACCTCATTCATTCGCTGCAGAAATATGTCGAAGTGGATGAACCGGAGCCGGAAGAAGTACCATTGATGGCGCCCGACAGCGTTGCACCGGTGTTGGCCCATGATGATCCGTCGACGGATACGACCATCGACCGGATGACGGAAGAGGAACTGCTTCGGGGCCTGGAGAGTTTGGCGTCGGGTGATTCATCGAATGCGGGCCAGCGGAGCAGATAACGCCAGCGCACCAGCAACAGGCATACGCCTTGCGTCTGCTTTTGAGTCCCGTTTTTCCCGGCTGAAATTTCCGACCATCGCCGTATTGCGGTACGCTGTTTGCGCAGCTGCGGTGGGGTCGTCATGCTCACCTCGTGGGTTCGCGCAATGATGCGGCAATACGAACTCGTGGAACGGGTCAAAGCCTACGACCCGCATGCCGACGAGGCGCTGCTCAACCGCGCCTATGTCTACGCCATGCAGATGCATGGTCAGCAGAAACGGGCCTCGGGCGATCCCTATATCTCTCATCCCCTGGAGGTTGCGGCCATTCTGGCGGATCTCAAGCTCGACGATGCGACCATTGCCAGCGCACTGCTGCACGATACGATCGAGGACACCTCGGCGACGCGAGCCGATATCGACAAACTCTTCGGTGAGGAGATCGGCTCCCTCGTCGACGGCCTGACGAAGATCGCCAAGCTCGATCTCGTCACCCGGAAAGCCGAACAGGCGGAGAATTTCAGGAAGCTCCTGATCGCCATCACCAGCGATGTGAGGGTGCTGCTCGTCAAGCTGGCCGACCGCCTGCACAATATGCGCACCCTGGAACATGTGCGCCCTGAAAAGCGCAAGCGGATCGCCGAAGAAACCATGGACATCTACGCGCCGCTGGCGGGACGCATGGGCATGCAGTGGCTCCGTGAGGAAATGGAGGATCTGTCGTTCAGAACCCTCAATCCGGAAGCATACGGCATTCTCGTCAAGCGCCTCGGGACCTTGCGCAGGAGCAACAAGGGCCTGATCGGAGAGATCAAGTCGGCGCTGAAGGAGGAACTCACCAAAAGCAAGATCAAGGCCGAGGTCATCAGCCGGGAGAAGAAACCCTATTCCATCTGGCGCAAGATGGAGCGCAAACAAATCTCACTGGAGCAGCTTTCCGACATCTACGGGTTCCGGGTGATCGTCAAGAAGCCCGGCGATTGCTACGCCGTGCTCGGCACCGTTCATACGCGCTGGCGCATGGTGCCGGGGCGTTTCAAGGACTACATCTCGACGCCCAAGCAGAACGACTACCAGTCTATCCACACAACCGTGGTCGGCCCGCGTCATCAGCGTGTCGAGCTGCAGATTCGCACCGAACGGATGGACAGCGTCGCGGAATACGGCATCGCCGCACATGCCCTCTACAAGGACAGCACCAACGGCAACGGCCGCGATCACGGCCAGAAGAAATCTCTGGCTCTCACAGAAGAAAGCAATGCTTACAGATGGTTGCGACGACTGGTTGATATGTTGCTTGAAGGTGACAATCCCGAGGAATTCCTCGAGCACACCAAGCTGGAACTGTTCCACGATCAGGTGTTCTGCTTCACGCCGAAGGGACTGCTCATCGCGCTGGCGCAAGGGGCAACGCCGATCGATTTTGCCTATGCAGTGCACACCGATGTCGGGAACTCCTGCGTCGGCTGCAAGATCAACGGACGCACCATGCCGTTGATGACGGAACTGAAGAACGGTGATGAGGTCGAGATCCTGACCTCCAAGTCCCAGGTGCCGCCGGCAGCGTGGGAGCGGATCGTCGTCACGGGTAAGGCGCGCTCGGCCATTCGCCGCGCCAACAAGGAAGCGCTGCGCGTTCAATACGGCAAACTGGGGCGCGAGATCCTGACACGTGCCTTCGACCGTGTCGGCAAGAGTTACCGCAAGTCCACGATCGAGCGCATTCTGCCGCGCCTGTCGCAGAACACAGTTGACGACGTCCTGACGGCGGTTGGCCGAGGCGAGCTGCCGTCGGCCGACGTCTTGCAGGCGGCTTTTCCCGATATCCCGCGTCCCGAACCACCCAAACGCCGTGTCGTAAAACGTAATGACGAGGGATGGTTCGGGCTGAGCAAGGCGATCGGCCTGAAGTTCCGCATGCCGGGAACCGGCAACCGAAAGGGCAATAAGGGATCGGAAGGCATTCCCATCAAGGGCCTGCGCAGCAGCTTGCCGGTGAAGTTCACCGAGCATGGCGGCGCAGTGCCAGGCGACCGGATTGTCGGCATCATGACACCGGGCGAGGGGATCACGATCTATCCCATTCACTCCGAAGCCCTGAGCGCGTTCGACGACCAGCCTGAACGCTGGATCGACGTGCGGTGGGACATTGACGAGAGCAACACGGACCGGTTTCCCGCACAGATCTTAGTCACGGGCATAAATGAGCCGGGGACTCTGGCGCAGATCGCCCAGACCATCGGCGAAAGCGGCGGCAACATTCACAACGTCAAGATGCAACACGAGACGGAAGACTACACGACAATGCTGATCGACCTTGAGGTGTGGGACCTGACGCACCTGAACGAGATCATCTCCGGCCTCCGGGCGCGCTCGGTGGTGAGCACCGTCAAGCGGGCGCACGAGTAGGACAAAGAACGAAAACCGGATTCACAAGCGGCCGCAACTGTGCGATGCGGTCACCAGGCAAGACCAGCGGGGCTCCATGACAAAAGACGAATTGCTTGAAGAAATGCGCGCGGCCGATGCCCTTCTGGAAGGGCACTTTGTGCTGTCTTCCGGAAACCACAGCAACGCCTATGTTCAGTGCGCCCGCTTCCTGATGGACGCTGACCGGGCAGGGCGGGCCTGTGCCGCGCTTGCAGAGATGGTCAGGTCGCGCTTCGGCGAGATCGATCTCGTGTTTTCGCCGGCCATGGGCGGCGTCGTGATCGGTTACGAAATGGGCCGCCAACTCGGCAGTCCGTCGATCTTCTTCGAGCGGGTCGATGGCGAGTTCGTATTGCGTCGCGGGTTCGAAGTCCCCGCGGAAGCGCGATGCCTGATGGTCGAGGACGTGGTCACAACGGGCCTTTCCTCGCGCGAGTGCATTGCGGCGGCACGCGAGCATGGTGCCAATGTCGTCGCCGGATGCTGCCTCATCGACCGCTCGAACGGGCAGGCGGACATTGGCGTTCCGCTTGTGGCGCTGGCGGTCGTCGATATGCCGGTTTTCGCGCCCGACCAGATTCCTGAGCACTTGCGAGACGTTCCCGCTGTAAAGCCAGGCAGCCGCGGGTTAAATTAAGATTGCGATTTGTTGTCGCTGGGGTAACAGGTGCGGTTAACTAACCCTATATGTGGACTCCATAAATCTGCCATTGTGCAGGCTATCTTTAAGAAGCATAAGCGGTAGAGGATAGTTAATGCTGTTTGGGCGTCGTACTCCCCCGCGTTTTGGCGAAAAACTGAGGGTCTGGTTGTGGCCGCGCCGCAACTGGAGCCGTTCAGTGCGCTATGTGGCCAACCGGATGCGCCGGTTGCGCGCCACGCCCTATGCCATTGCCGTGGGTTGCGCGGCGGGGGTCTTTGCGGCCTTCACGCCGTTCCTCGGCATGCACTTTGTTCTCGCCGGACTGATCGCCTGGATTGCCCGCGGCAGCATCCTTGCCGCGGCACTCGGCACATTCATCGGAAATCCGTTGACCTTTCCCTTGATCTGGTTCGGCTCCTACAAGCTCGGGGCCTGGATGCTCGGCATGAGTGGCGACATCAAGAACATCGACCTCAGCGGTGGCATCTTCGACAAATCGGTCGACCAGCTTTGGCCGTTGGTGAAACCGATGACCATCGGCGGCCTGCCGATGGGTCTCGTAGCGGCGACGATTGCCTATTTTGTCGCCAAAAAGGCGTCGGAAGCCTATAGAGAGAAGCGTCGCCTGCGCCAGCAGCGCGATGTCGCATCCCGTCAGCCGGCTGAAGCCTGACGCAACTTCAAATCGGAGAGTGGCATGAGCGCTCATTCTTCCACGGCGCCTTTCTTGCGCCTCGGCGTGAATATCGACCATGTGGCGACAATCCGGAACGCGCGCGGCGGATCGCACCCGGACCCTGTCCGCGCCGCGCATCTGGCCACCGAGGCCGGTGCGGACGGTATCACCGCGCATCTGCGCGAGGATCGTCGGCACATTTCCGACGACGACATTGCCCGCCTGATGTCCGAGATCACCCTGCCGCTGAACTTCGAGATGGCGGTCACCGGCGAAATGCTCGATATCGCCCTGAAGAGCAAACCCAACGCGTGTTGCCTGGTTCCGGAGCGCCGGCAGGAACTCACGACAGAGGGCGGACTCGATGTCCTGTCGATGGCCGACCGGCTTCCGGATTTCGTTTCACGCGTCAAGGACGCGGGTATCCGCGTATCGCTCTTCGTCGATCCGGACGAGAAGCAGATCGAAGCTTCCGCCGCCGCCGGCGCCGATATCGTCGAGCTGCACACCGGCCCCTATTGCCATGCCGCGCTCGACGGCAACCAGGCGCATATTCAGGCCGAGATCGACAAACTCGCACGGAGCGCTCAAGCCGCGGCGTCAGCCGGGCTCGAGGTCCACGCGGGCCACGGTCTCACGTTCGATACTGTTCATGCCGTGGCCGCGATGCCGGAAATCGTCGAGTTGAACATCGGGCATTTCCTGATCGGTGAAGCGATCTTCGGCGGCCTGCACTCGACGATTGGCCGCATGCGTGCCTTGATGGACAAGGCCCGCGCCGCCGCGACAGGCCAGGCAAGCGCATAAGGCGCCTTTCTCGTCATGATCATCGGGCTTGGGAACGACCTCATCGACATTCGGCGTATTGAGCAGACCATCGAGCGGTATGGAGACCGGTTTCTGACCCGCATCTTCACCGATATCGAGCGCGAACGCTCCGACCGGCGCAACCAGCGCGCCGCCTCCTATGCCAAACGGTTCGCTGCAAAGGAGGCGTGCTCGAAAGCGCTTGGAACCGGCATCCGCAAGGGCGTGTTCTGGCGCGACATGGGCGTCGTGAACCTCCCGTCGGGCCGGCCGACCCTGTCATTGACGGGAGGTGCCGCGGTGCAGCTTCAAAGCATCACGCCCGACGGCTGTTCCGCCCGCATTGACCTGACGATCACCGACGACTTTCCGCTGGCACAAGCGATCGTGATTATCTCCGCGGTTCCTGACGGCGTACATGTCTGATGAATAGACGCACCCTCCTGCGCGCGGCTACGGTTTGCGTTGGCCCGTTTGAGCCGCTATAGGGGCGCAGGTCGAAACCACGAAAATGGCTCGATGACGAAAAAGGACCGCGAAACCATGAGCGTTGACGCCGAGACGAAGAAGAGCCGGAGCAGCGGTTTTTCGGACACGATCCGTGTCGTCATCCACGCGCTGATCCTGGCCATGATCGTGCGGGTCTTTTTCTATCAGCCCTTCAACATACCCTCGGGCTCGATGATCCCCACGCTCCTCATCGGCGACTATCTGTTCGTCTCGAAATTCAGCTACGGCTATTCCCGCTATTCGTTTCCATTCTCACCGGATCTCTTCGAGGGCCGCGTTTGGGCATCGGAGCCGAAACGCGGGGATGTCGCCGTGTTCAAACTGCCGCGTGACAACGAGACGGACTACATCAAACGCGTCGTCGGGCTTCCCGGAGACGAAATCCAGATGGTCTCGGGCGTACTGCACATCAATGGCAAGGCCGTCATTCGCAAACGCGTCGACGACTTCATCATACGCGATGCTTTCGGAAACGTCCGCCGCGTGGCCCAATACGAAGAGACCCTGCCCAACGGCGTCAAATACCCGACCCTTGACCTCACGCAGAGGGGCCTCGGCGACAACACTGGCGTCTACAAGGTGCCCGAGGGCCACTACTTCATGATGGGTGACAACCGCGACAACTCAACCGACAGTCGCGCAACTGGCAAAGTCGGTTATGTTCCGCTGGAGAACTTCATCGGGCGCGCCGAGATCATATTCTTCTCGGCGGGCGGCGATGCGGCCTTCTGGGAGTTCTGGCGCTGGCCGGGCTCGATAAGATGGGGCAGGTTCTTTCAACTGGTCGACTAGAGCCTTTTCGACCAAATCGGAGAGGCTCCAGGTGACGTCCGCCACTTCGAAAAAACTCGACACGCTTGCAAAAAAGCTCGGCCACACCTTCGCCGATCAGGACCTTCTGAGCTGTGCATTGACGCACTCGAGCGCGAAGGTGCGGATGCCCAAGATGCACGACTATGAACGGCTGGAGTTTCTCGGCGACCGCGTCCTTGGTCTGGTGGTTGCCGAAATGCTGCTCGCGGAATTCCCCAAGGCCAACGAGGGCGAACTGGCGCGGCGTTTCAACCGTCTCGTCCAGAAAGACACATGCGCGAAGGTGGCGGAGGAGATCGGCCTTGGTGGGTATGTCATTATGAGCGCCAATGAGGCAAGCAGCGGTGGCCGTGCCAAACGCAAGATCCTTGGGGATGCCTGCGAGGCCGTGCTCGGGGCGTTGTTCCTCGACGGTGGCTACGACGTCACCCGAAATGTCATCAGGACGTACTGGGCTGGCCGGCTTGCCGACGATGTACCGCTCAGGGACGCAAAGACCGCCCTGCAGGAATGGGCTCAGGGCCGAGGTTTCGATCTGCCGCAATACGAGGTTTCATCTCAGGCGGGTCCGGACCACGATCCCCATTTCACCACAAGCGTCAAGGTTGGAGCGTTGCCACCCACGACGGGAGAGGGCGCAAGTAAGCGCGCTGCACAACAGGCCGCAGCAAAGGCACTGCTCATCCGTGAAGGCGTGTGGAAAGATGCAGACTGACCAAACCAGGCAGAGATGCGCCGTCGTTGCCCTGATCGGTGCGCCGAACGCCGGCAAATCCACGCTGGTCAACCAACTGACCGGCGCCAAGGTTTCCATCGTCACCCACAAGGTGCAGACCACACGCGCGCGCATCCGCGGCATTGCCCTGGAAGGCGACAGCCAGCTCGTTCTGGTCGACACGCCGGGCATCTTCGCGCCGAAACGCCGTCTCGACCGCGCTATGGTTGAAGCGGCCTGGGGCGGCGCACGCGACGCCGACATGACCGTGTTGTTGATCGATGCAGCCAAAGGGCTCGATGCCGATACGGAGAGCATCATCAACGGCCTTCCGGACATCTCCGGCGGTAAGATTCTGGTTTTCAACAAGGTGGATCTCGTCAAGAAGAACGCGCTGCTCGAACTCACCGCCGCGGTGACCGACCGTGTCGCGTTTGACGCGACCTTCATGATCTCCGCCCTGAAAGGCGACGGCGTACACGACCTCAGGGCCTACCTTGCGGAGCACGCGCCCGTTGGCCCGTGGCTCTATCCCGAGGACCAGATATCCGACGCCCCCCTGCGGCATCTGGCGGCGGAGATCACACGTGAGAAACTGACGCTGCGCCTGCATCAGGAACTGCCCTACGCCTCGACGGTCGAGACGTCGCTCTGGAAGGAACTGAAAAACGGACGCATCCGTATCGAGCAGACCGTCTATGTCATGCGCGACAGCCAGAAGAAGATCGTGCTGGGCAAAAACGGCCAGACCATCAAGACGATTTCGATGGAGGCGCGCAAGGAGCTGTCGGAAATTCTGGAGAAGCCGGTCGACCTCTTTCTGTTCGTCAAAGTCCGCCAGAAGTGGGGAGACGATCCGGAGCGGTATACTGAAATGGGCCTGGAGTTTCCAAGGGACTAGGAAGGCGCGCGGCTTTCATGCAGTGGACCGACGAAGGCATTGTTCTCTCCGCCCAACCACACGGCGAAACGAGCGCCATCGTCGAGATTCTGACGCGCGAACATGGCCGACATCTCGGCCTCGTTCACGGCGGCCGTTCAAAGCGCCTGCGGCCGGTGCTTCAGACCGGCAATCTGGTGCGGGCCGAATGGCGCGCCAGGCTTTCCGAACATCTCGGCAAGTATGCCGTCGAACTCCTCGAAGCCCATGCGGCACGCGTGCTCGACGACCGTTCCGCGCTCGCCGGTCTGAACACGTTGACCGCGCTCGCCCGTTTATTGCCGGAGCGCGAGCCGCATCAGCCGCTCTACAATGCCACCAAACTTGTTCTGGAGGCGCTTGCGGAAGGAGAACACTGGCCCACGCTTCTGGTCCGCTGGGAGTTGGCGCTGCTTGACGAACTCGGATTCGGGCTCGATCTGGACGAATGCGCGGCGACGGGCGTGACGGACGAACTTGTCTATGTCTCGCCAAAGAGCGGGCGCGCGGTCAGCCGTGAGGCGGGCGTGCCCTATGCGGATAAGTTGCTGGCCCTGCCGGCATTTCTTCTGCCCGGCAATGGCGGCCGCACCGCTCCGACCGAGCAGGACATCGCTGACGGGTTTGCGCTGACTGGATACTTCTTTGAAAAAAACATCTGGCGGCCGCGCAACATAACGCCGCCCCAGGTGCGCGAACGCCTGGTGGCGCACCTCTCTCGGCGGAACGAGGCATGAAATCACCATGTTGCAAGGACATTGTGCGACTCACTTGCTTGAGCTAATCGTGGTCTATGGGTGAACACGACACCATCGACGGCGCCGCCGAATCCGTCGGCCTCCGCGAGGCCCTGGAAGAGCGTTACCTCGCTTATGCGCTGTCCACCATCATGCACCGGGCCTTGCCCGATGTCAGGGACGGCCTGAAGCCTGTCCATCGGCGCCTTCTCTATGCGATGCAGCAGTTGAAGCTCGATCCGGAGGGCGGCTTCAAGAAATGCGCCCGCGTCGTTGGCGACGTCATCGGCAAGTTTCATCCCCACGGCGACCAGGCGGTCTACGATGCACTGGTGCGGCTGGCTCAGGATTTTGCGGTGCGCTACCCGTTGATCGAAGGGCAGGGCAACTTCGGCAACATCGACGGCGATAACGCCGCGGCGATGCGTTACACCGAAGCCAAGCTCACGGATGTAGCCGCCGCGCTGCTCGAGCATATCGGCGATGACACGGTCGACTTCCGCGAGACCTATGACGGCGAGGAGAGCGAACCGTCGGTGCTGCCCGCAAACTTCCCGAACGTCCTCGCAAACGGCGCGTCCGGCATCGCCGTCGGCATGGCGACGAACATCCCGCCGCACAATGCGGGCGAGTTGTGCGATGCCGCCTTGCACCTGATCAAGTATCCCAATGCCCGCGTCGAAAAGCTCGTTGAATATGTTCCCGGACCGGATCTCCCCACAGGCGGCATTATGGTCGAGCCCAAGGACTCGATCATCGAGGCCTACAAGACCGGACGCGGAGGCTTCCGGGTGCGCGCACGATGGGAAAAGGAGGATCTCGGCCGCGGCAGTTATCAGATCGTTGTGACCGAAATCCCCTATCAGGTGCAGAAAGCGCGGTTGATCGAGAAGATTGCCGATCTCATGCAGGCGAAGAAGCTGCCCCTGCTGGCCGATATCCGCGATGAGTCGGCGGAGGAAATACGCCTCGTTCTTGAGCCGAAGAACCGGGCGGTAGAGCCCGAGATCCTGATGGAATCGCTGTTCAAGGTGACCGACCTCGAAGCGCGCGTTCCGCTCAACATGAACGTGCTGAGCCGCGGAAAGGTCCCGAATGTGATCGGGCTGCGTCAGGTGCTCCGCGAATGGCTCGATCACCGCCAGGTTGTCCTGGTCCGCCGCTCCAGGGACCGGCTGGCAAAGATCGAGCGCCGGCTCGAAGTGCTCGACGGATACCTCATCGCCTATCTCAACCTCGATGAAGTGATCCGCATCATCCGCGAGGAGGATGAGCCGAAAAAAGAGCTGATGCGCACCTTCAAGCTGACGGACGTGCAGGCGGAAGCCATCCTCAATATGCGCCTGCGGTCGTTGCGCAAGCTGGAGGAAATGGAAATTCGCACCGAGTATGACGGGCTCAAGGCGGAGAAGCAGGACCTCAAGAAGCTGCTGAAATCGGAAGACAAGCAGTGGGCGCAGATCGCGTCGGAGATCAAGGAGATCAGGGCGAAGTTCGGCCAAAAGACCGAACTCGGCCGGCGGCGCACCGGCTTTGCCGACGCCCCCGACGTGGAGATCGAGATCGCTTCCGCGATGATCGAGAAAGAACCGGTCACCGTCGTTCTCTCCGAAAAGGGCTGGATCCGCGCCATGCGCGGCCATCTCGAAGACACGTCCGGACTGCAATTCAAGGAAGGCGACGAACTGAAGCGCGCCCGTCCGGCGCAAACGACCGACACGCTCGTTCTGTTCGCGACCAACGGCAAATTCTATTCGCTCGCAGCCGACAAACTGCCGGGCGGACGCGGGCACGGCGAACCGGTGCGTCTGATGGTCGACCTCGACGAGAACCACGATATCGTCGAGATGTTCGTCCACCAGCCGGGCCGCAAACTGCTGGTCGCATCGAGCGCCGGCTACGGGTTCATCGTCAACGAGGACGACGTGGTGGCCATGACCCGCAAGGGCAAGCAGGTGTTGAACGTCACGCCACCGGACGAGGCCATTGTCTGCGCGCCGGTCGACGGTGACATTCAACACCTGCTTGCCCTTGCGGGTCATGGCCACCACGTCGTCCTCGTTGACGAGGGACCCGTAGCCGGCG
>JANQLP010000034.1 GCA_028280515.1 Hyphomicrobiales bacterium | reverse complement strand
GAACTTGGCGCCCTTCTGCATCGCCGCGAACTGATCGGCGCCCAGAAACCCTTCATTGCTGGCCGTCACCGTGGCGAAAACGAAGATGTAGCGCGACGTCGCCAGCACCTCGTCGAGCGCCGCCGGCCGGCATTCCTCGGCCACCAGCACATGGTCCGGCAACCAAGGATCGTAGACCTCAACCGGGCAGCGAAATGGTTTTAGCAAAGGGCGAAAAGAACGAGCCAGATCGCCGTAACCGATGATGCCGACCGGGCTGTCGAACAACAGCTCCGCATCCGCATTGCTCTCCAGCCCGAACACCTCGCGGTCGGCATGGAAGTCGCGATCGGCCCTGGTGATGCCTCGGCCGAGATCGATCGCCATGCCCAGGGCCATTTCCGCCACCGTCTCGGTAAAGACCGGGCTGACCGACAAGACGTGGATGCCGCGTTCGAAACACGTGTCGTAATCGATGTTGCCGGTGAAATTACCCTCGACGTTCAAGACGGCCTTCAGCTTCGGCGCGCGCGCCAGCCGCTCACGGGGCAGATCGGTCTGGCCCAGCACAAACACCGCCTCCGGCAAGGTGCGATCGACCTTGTCGGCCGGCATCTGCCGTTCGTCGCTGGTGACGAGGTCGACCAGCGTGTGCAACCGCGACAGGTCCGACGCGGTGAACATCAGATCAAGGCTGCGCGGCCAAGGATCGCAGATCGCGACCGGCTTTTGCATCGTCTCCCCTGCCTGGTGGCTCGGCCGCTCGGCCGCAAAACGCCGCGAACTGTAAGGCGAGCCGGAGCGTCGCGTCAAATGGCATGGATTGAAGCATCGCGGCCAGGCCTGGGTCGCAGACACCGCGGCCGGGTAAGCCGTGTTGAACAGGTGCGTTGCAACCGTCGGATCAGCGGCCTTGGTACCTATCAGGTTGAGATCTGAGGACGCCTCCCGCAAGCCGGACTACTCGCTAAAATTGGATCTGGCGAATGACTAAAGTTAAAATTGCTAATTGCCACTTTAAATTTTTATCCTCCTGTCGTATTCTTGATTAGTTAGCAGTCGCTGGCACTCATCTCTAATATTATGCCGGAACCGCTGACGGGCGCATCTTTAGGATGTGCCCAGCCACAACACAGAACCTTGACGGAAAGGGAGAAGGACATGGGACTTTCTTTTGGAGCATTCGTGAGGGGTTTCCTTGAAAAGGTCGAGGACTTCTTCTGCTTTGTGAGAGAGGCTGTTGACCCCATCGGCGGCGGCGAGGACCCACCGGAAGAGGAGTGGGTGGTTGAGGCCCGCGCCGACGACGACGATGGCGGCCATTTCGGCTTCGGCGGTTTCGGCTTTGATTGCGACGACAATGGGGGCCCCGACCCCGAGTTTGTTGAAATCGCCTGAACTTGAGGATGCCGACTTGGGGTTTGGATAACCTCTGAAGCAGATCCAATCGTGTTTGTGGCCGCCCCCGGCAGTGCTTCCGACGCATTGTCGGGGGTTGGCTCACATCTAGGTTGGGTCTCCCGGTCGAAGCCGTTTTCAAGCTTCGGGGGAACGGCGGCAGCGCCTGTGCTTGATCGATACGGGTCTGAGGATCGCGTTGTGAACCGATCCTCAGACCCGATCATCTGCCCGCTTCCGTCTTGGGCACGGCGCCCATGACTTAGCGGACCCTAGCGAGTTTTACGCGTGCTGGGGCCAGATCCGCGTCGTGGATGTCGCGGCCCGACTTCCTCAAGCAAGCGCTGGCTCAAGTGAAAGACCGGCTCAAGCGAAAAGCTGGTCGTAGGTGAACGTGCCGTCGTCGAACTCAAACAGTTCGATGT
>JANQLP010000246.1 GCA_028280515.1 Hyphomicrobiales bacterium | reverse complement strand
CCTAGAGCAAAATCCGATTAGGTTGACTCACCCTGTTTCAACCTAATCGGATAAATTTGCTCTATATCTTAAAGTGTTAGAGCATCTTTATGCGTTCGGGTTTCGCGACGAAACGCGTCAATCTGAACGCATGATGCTCTAGGCCAACCGCAGATTTTCAACCTGGATAGTCTTGAAAAGCCCTGTGAATGACTGTGTATTGTTGTCACAGGACTTTCGAAAAGGTTTGCTAGCCAGCCTTAAATGTGTCCGAATCGCGTATTATGACTAAAGTAGAACGCGCCGGGCCGAGAAAGGACCGGTCCGGCTTGTACATGTACCCCGCCAACAGTCACAAAAGAGGCCAGCTATGACGGTCAGGCGGCATGGAATTGCCAGCAAATTCAATTCGATCCGGTCGGTGCGCCCTGCCAGTGGCAGTGTGCTGCCGTTCCGGGCGCGGCTGCCGCGTCCGCCAATCGTCGGACGCCGCGTCCCCCCGAAGGTTTATGGACGCCTGGGCAATCTCGAAGTGCGTCTTGCGCGCTCCAAGGGAGACCTGAAACGCGCCCAGCGTCTGCGCTATCACGTGTTTTACGAGGAGATGTCGGCGATAGCCGATCCCCTCGTCATGATGTCGCGCCGCGACGAAGACGCGTTCGATGCGATCTGCGATCACTTGCTGGTCGTGGACGTCGGCGAGGAGGTCAAAGGACGCCGCCCTTGGCGCCGCGGCCCCACCGTCGTCGGAACGTACAGAATTCTGCGCCAGGAGGTGGCGGAGCTGCACGACGGGTTCTACACCCAGGGCGAGTACAACATCGCGCCGATGCTCGATGCGCTTGCCGGCAGCACCCGTTTCATGGAGCTCGGCCGGTCCTGCGTGGTGAAGTCGTACCGCAACCGGCGGACGCTCGAACTGCTGTGGCAGGGCATCTGGAACTATGCCCGCGAGCACAAGATCGATGCCATGCTTGGATGCGCCAGCTTCGAGGGCACCGATCCGACCCGTCATGCGGAGGCGCTGAGCTATCTCTATCACCATTCGCTGGCGCCAGAGCAATGGCGCGCGCGGGCGCATGAAGACATCCGCGTGGACATGAACATGATGCCCGCGGCCGAGACCAATGCGCGCACGGTCATCAGGTCACTGCCACCGCTCATCAAGGGCTACCTGCGGCTCGGCTCCTATGTGGGCGACGGCGCGGTGATCGACCATCAGTTCGGCACCACCGACATCTTCGTCATCCTGCCGATCGAGGCGATCAACGAGCGGTATTTCTCGCACTTCGGTGCGCCCGACGAGTACGAGACCGCTGCGCCAGCGCTGACGCCGCAGCTCAACTGACGGCGTTGCACCCGCCTTGTCCGTCCGGCCTTAGAGCATCATGCGTTCAGATTGACGCGTTTCGTCGCGAAATCTGAACGCATAAAGATGCTCTAACACTTAACGGTATAGAGCAAATTTATCCGATTAGGTTGAAACAGGGTGAGTCAACCTAATCGGATTTTGCTCTAGCCGCTCGGGTTGAACGCGGCAATCGCGGCTACGTTGACCAGCGTCGTGTCCGAGGCGCCGAGGGGTGCGATCTGCACCGATTTCGACAGGCCGAACAGCAGCGGCCCGACGACGGTGCTGCCGCCCAGTTCCTGCAGCATCTTCGTGGCGATGCTGGCGCTGTGGAACGCCGGCATGATCAGCACGTTCGCCGGCTCGGTCAGCCGGCAGAACGGATAGAGCTTCATCTTTTCCTCGTTCAGTGCGATGTCGGCGGCCATCTCGCCGTCATACTCGAAGTCGACGCCGCGGCTGTCGAGGATCTCCACCGCGCCGCGCGCCTGGTCTGAGCGTTCGCCTTTGGGGTGGCCGAACGTCGAATAGGCGAGCATGGCGACGCGGGGCTCATAGCCGAGGCGGCGTGCCACCTGGGCGGCCTCCGTGGCGATATTGGCCAGCTCCTCCGCGTTGGGCATGTCGTGGACCGAAGTGTCGGCGACGAGGACGGCCCGGCCGCGGCACACGGCGATCGACACACCGATGGGTGTGTGGCCCGGCTTGGGATCGAGGACGCGGCAGACATCGTCGAACGCGGTCGACCAGTTGCGCGTGACCCCTGTTACCATGGCGTCCGCCCGGTCCGTCGCCACCATGCAGGCGGCGTAGATGTTCCGGTCCGTGTTGACGAGCCGCTGGCAGTCGCGCGCCAGATACCCGTCGCGTTGCAGCCGCCCGAAGAGATATTCCGCATATTCCCCGGCATGGTCCGAGGTGCGCGGGGTCTGGATTTCGATCTCGTCACGATAGTCGATGCCGGCGCGCTTGAAGGCGGCCTTGACCTCCTCCTCGCGTCCGACCAGCACGGGCTGTCCGAGGCTCGCATCGAGGAACGCGCTCGCGGCGCGGATCACCTGTTCTTCCTCGCCTTCGGCGAAAACCACGCGCTTCGGGTTCTGGCGAACCTTGTCGAGGACCGTGCTCAGCGTGCCGGCGACCGGATCGAGCCGCGCGCTGAGTTGCGCCCGATAGCCGTCCATGTCGATGATCGGCTTGCGTGCGACGCCGGAATCCATGGCCGCCTTGGCGACGGCCATCGGCACGTGGCTGATGAGCCGCGGATCGAAGGGAACCGGAATGATGTAGTCGGGACCGTACCGGGGGCGGTGCCCCATATAGGCGGCGGCCACCTGGTCCGGCACATCGGCGCGGGCGAGCTCGGCCAGCGCTTCGGCGGCGGCGATTTTCATGGCGTCGTTGATGGTGCTCGCCTGCACGTCAAGCGCGCCGCGGAAGATATAGGGGAACCCCAGAACATTGTTGATCTGGTTGGGATAGTCAGACCGGCCGGTGGCCATGATCGCGTCGTCGCGCACCTCGGCGACCTCCTCCGGCGTGATCTCCGGGTCCGGATTCGCCATGGCGAAAATGATCGGACGGTCGGCCATGGAGCGCACCATGTCCTGGGTCACCGCGCCCTTGACCGAAAGGCCGAAGCAGATGTCGGCGCCTTCGAGCGCGTCGGCAAGCGTGCGCGCGTCGGTCTTGGCCGCATAGGCGGACTTCCACTGGTTCATGCCTTCCTTTCGGCCTTCGTAGATGACCCCCTTGGAATCGCACAGGGTGATGTTCCTGCGCTTCATGCCCATGGCAATCAGCAGCTCGAGCGAGGCGATGCCCGCCGCGCCCGCGCCGTTGCACACAAGCGTCGTCTTGGCGATGTCGCGATCGGTCAGATGCAGTGCATTGACGACACCCGCCGCGGCGATGATTGCCGTGCCGTGCTGGTCGTCGTGAAAGACCGGAATATCCAGCAGCTGCCGCAGCTCGTCCTCGATGAGGAAACAGTCGGGCGCGCGAATGTCCTCCAGATTGATGCCGCCGAAGGCCGGGCTGAGATAGCGTACGCAGTTGACGAATGCTTCGACGTCCTCGGTATCGACGAGAATGTCGATCCCGTCGACGTCGGCGAAGCGTTTGAACAGCACCGCCTTGCCTTCCATGACCGGCTTCGACGCCATGGCGCCGAGATTGCCCATGCCGAGAATGGCCGTGCCGTTCGACACGACGGCCACGAGGTTGCCCTTGTTGGTGTAGTCGTAGGCAAGCTTCGGATCGTCGGCGATCGCCTGAACCGGTACGGCAACGCCCGGCGAATAGGCCAGGCTCAGATCGTGCTGGGTGGCCATCGGCTTGGTTGCCGCGACCTCGAGTTTCCCCGGTTTTCCCTTGTGGTGGAACTGCAGCGCTTCCTGCGCCGTGAAAGTGACTTTTCCCGATGTGAGAGCCATTACGCCTGATACGCCTCGCAGTGGCGTTTCCCCGTGTTCTTGTGCCGGAGCTGCGCCCCAACGTTGTTTCCCTACAGATTTCAGGACCATAGTGTGCCCATTTGTTGGGCACAACTCAGCAATTTCGGTCGGTTGCCGCTTCACTGCGGCGCGCAAGGCGCGCTATGTCTTGCCCAGGCGGGGCATTCAGGGAAATCGACACGCGCTGATGGCAAAGCACGACGCGCAAACTCAGGCATCAGGGCCGGACCAGACTCCGTCGCGGGCGGCGACCGGTGAGAGCGCGTCCGCGCCGGCAAGCGCGCCGACGCCGATGATGGCGCAATATCTCGAAATCAAGGCCGCCAATCCGGATTGCCTGCTGTTCTACCGCATGGGCGACTTTTACGAGCTGTTCTTCGAGGATGCGGAGATTGCCGCCCGCGCGCTCGGCATCGCGCTGACCAAGCGCGGCAAACATCTGGGTGCGGACATCCCGATGTGCGGCGTGCCGGTGCACGCGGCCGACGATTACCTTCAGAAGCTGATCAAGGCCGACTTCAGGGTGGCGGTGTGCGAGCAGACGGAAGACCCGGCGGAGGCGAAGAAGCGCGGCTCCAAGGCGGTCGTGCGGCGCGAGGTCGTTCGCCTGGTCACGCCGGGCACCATCACCGAGGATGCCCTGCTCGACGCGCGCGCCAACAACTACCTCACCGCCATCTTCCGCGCGCCGAGTTCCACAGCGCGTGCGGGCCAGGCCTTCGCGCTCGCCTCGCTCGATATCTCGACCGGAGAGTTCGTCCTTGCGGAGGTGAGCGAAACCGATCTGCCGGGCGAGCTGACGCGCCTGGCGCCGGGTGAAATCATCGCCGGCGACGAACTGGCGGCGGAGGCTCGAACGCGTGAGCTTGCGGAGATGGCCGGTGCGGCACTCACATCCGTTCCGCGCGCCTACTTCAACAGTCTCGGCGGGGAACGGTCTTTGAAGGAGAAGCTCGGGGTTGCTGACATTTCCGCGTTCGGCGACTTCTCCCGCGCCGAACTCGCAACCGCCGCCGCCTTGCTCACCTATGTGGATCTGACGCAGATCGGCCGCGCGCCGCTCCTGCGGCCACCGGTACACGGCGGCGGGCAGCACGCCTTGATGATCGATGCGGCCACGCGCGCGAACCTGGAGCTCGTCAAGAGTCTGCACGGCGAGCGGCGGGGCAGCCTGCTCAATGCGATCGACCGGACGGTCACAGGCGCGGGCGCGCGCGAACTCACCGCGCGCCTTATAAGCCCGCTGACCGATCCGGAGGCCATCGCCGCGCGGCTCGACGCGGTGCAGTATTGCGTCGAACATGCCACGATCCGCGCGGACTTGCGTACCGCGCTCAAAGGCTGCCCGGATCTTGCCCGTGCCCTCGGACGTCTTGCGCTCGGGCGCGGGGGTCCGCGCGACCTCGGCGTCGTGCGCGATGCGATCGCCTGCGCGATCGCGTGCGGTGAACGTTTCGGCGACGACGCAGGCGTTCCGGACGTGCTGTCGGACATCCGGGACCGGCTGCGTGATGCGCCGGACGCGTTACGCGCAGTCCTCGAAAAGGCGCTGAACGACGAGCTTCCCGCGCATGCGCGCGACGGCGGGTTTGTGCGCACAGGGTTTAGCGCCGAGCTCGACGAGACCCGCACCCTGCGCGATGAAAGCCGGAAGATCATCGCCGGATTTCAGAAGGACTATGCGGAGAGGACCGGTATCAAGGCGCTCAAGGTGCGCCACAACAATGTCCTGGGCTATTTCGTCGAGGTGCCGTCGGCGCATGGCGAACGGCTGATGGCCGAAACGGACAATCCCTTCATTCACCGCCAGACCATGGCGAACGCCATGCGGTTCACGACGACCGAGCTCGGCGAGGTCGAAACGCGTATCGTCTCCGCCGTAGACCGGGCGCTGGCTATCGAACAGGAGATCTACGCCGAACTCGTCTCGCAGGTGCTTGAGGCCGAACGTGGTCTCGGCGCGACGGCATTGGCCCTGGCCCGGCTCGATCATGAGAACGCGCTCGCCGAGCTTGCCGAGGAGCGCAGCCTGGTCCGGCCGAAGGTCGATGACAGCGGTGCGTTTCACATTGAGGGCGGACGGCATCCGGTCGTCGAGCAGGCGCTCGACGGCAGCGACGCCGGCGCGTTCGTCGAGAACGATTGCGTGCTTGCACTTGGTGATGCCGACGTGGAGGACGCTGAAGGAGCGACACCCCCGGAGCGGTTGTGGATCGTGACCGGACCGAATATGGCCGGCAAATCTACTTATTTGCGGCAGAACGCGGTGATGGTTGTTCTGGCGCAGATGGGGTCCTACGTCCCCGCGCGCAGCGCCCATGTCGGCGTGGTCGACCGCCTGTTCAGCCGGGTCGGTGCGTCGGACGATCTCGCCGGTGGCCGGTCCACCTTTATGGTCGAGATGGTCGAGACGGCCCGCATTCTCAATCAGGCGAGCGAACGCTCGTTCGTCATCCTGGACGAGATCGGCCGCGGCACGGCCACGTTCGACGGCCTCTCGATTGCCTGGGCGTGTATCGAGTATTTACATGGCGTGAACGGGTGCCGTGCCCTGTTTGCCACCCACTATCACGAGTTGACCGCGCTTGCCGGAACGCTCGACGGGGTCGGCATGGTGACCGTTCAGGTCAAGGAATGGCAGGACGACATCGTGTTCCTGCACAAGGTTGTTCCCGGGGCGGCGGACCGGTCTTACGGCATCCATGTCGCAAAGCTCGCCGGATTGCCGCCAAGCGCCATCGACCGCGCGAAAGACGTGCTCACCCATCTTGAAGACGGCGAGCGGGCTGGCGTGGCGCAGGATCTCGCGTCCGACCTGCCGCTGTTCGCCGCGGAAGTCACGCCCAGGCTTGCACAGGTCAAGGGGCCGTCCGAGGCGGAACGTGAACTCCAGACGCTGAACCCGGACGAGATGACGCCGCGGGAGGCGCTGGAGGCGCTTTACAAACTCCGGGCGCTGCTCGACAAAGGGTCGGATTAATCCCTTTGTGATATATTGATCGCCGAATTTTTTTGCGGTTTGGCATGTCCGGAACCGATGGATCAGACGCTGCTCACACGTGCGCCCTATTTTGACGCAACCGCGCTGCGCGAAGAGCTCACCGCGCTTTGGAAGAAGGATTCCTCGCGCGAGAGCGCGATGCGGGGAGAGGTGCTCGCAACTCTGAAACGGGTCGTCGGGGAGGCGCGTGTCGCGGCTGAGCGCCAGCTCGAGGCTGACGGCGATGGCAGGCGATGCGCCGAGGGTCTGTCCGATTTTCAGGATCAGTTCATCAGCGTCATCTACGACTTCGCCGTGACTCACCTATACCGGGCGAAGAACCCGTCCTCCGCGGAGCGGATGAGTATCGTGGCGACGGGTGGATATGGCCGCAGACTGCTCGCCCCGTACTCGGACATCGATCTGTTGTTTCTGCTGCCCTACAAGCAGACCGCATGGGGCGAGAGTGTCGTCGAGTTCATGCTCTATCTGCTGTGGGATCTCGGCTTCAAGGTCGGTCACGCCACGCGGACCGTGGCGCAGTCGGTCAAATACGCGCAGGACGACATGGTCATCCGCACCTCCCTGCTCGACGCACGGCTTATTCTCGGCGACGAAGGACTGTTCGCGGAGCTTCAGACCCGGTTGCGCGACGACGTGATGTCCGGCTCAAGCCGCGAGTTTATTGCCGCGAAACTCGCCGAACGCGACGCCCGGCATGAGCGCTCGGGCGCGTCCCGTTACCTCGTCGAGCCGAACGTCAAGGACGGCAAGGGCGGCCTGCGCGACCTGCACACGCTGCATTGGGTCGCCTCTTACCTCTATCCCGGCAAGGCGGTTGAGGAATTCGTCGAAGACGGCGTGTTTTCGCAGGAGGAGTATCAGACGTTCCAGCGCAGCGAGGATTTTCTTCTCGCCGTCCGCTGTCATCTGCACTTCCTGACCGGCCGCGCCGACGAACGGCTGTCGTTCGAAGTCCAGACGACAATGGCCGAACGGCTCGGCTACCGGTCCCAGAAAGGCATGCGTGCCGTCGAACGCTTCATGAAGCACTACTTTCTGGTGGCGAAGGACGTTGGCGATCTCACGCGTATCGTGTGTTCGGCGCTCGAGGTTCAGCAGCTCACCACCGCGCCGGCGCTGAAGGATCTGCTCGCGCCGCTGACCTGGCGCAAGCGGGCGCAGCTGCGCAAGTCGTCGGATTTCAAGATCGACAATGGCCGGATCAACGTCGCCCACGACAAGGTCTTCTCGCAGGACCCCGTCAATCTCATCCGGCTGTTCTGGCTGGGCGAGAAGTACAATGTGATGTTCCACCCGCATGCGTTCCGGCTGGTCCGGGCCTCGCTCAAGCTCATCGACGAAAAGCTGCGGTCCGACCCCGAAGCGAACAAGCTGTTCCTGAAGTTGCTGACGAGCCCGTCCAATCCGGAGAATGCGCTGCGGCGGATGAACGAGACCGGCGTTCTGGGACGTTTCGTGCCGGCGTTCGGGCGCGTCGTGTCGATGATGCAGTTCAACATGTACCATCACTTCACGGTCGATGAGCATCTGGTGCGGTCGATCGGCATTCTGTCCGACATCGAACATGGACGGTGCGCCGACGATCATCCCGTGGCGACGGAAATCCTGCCGACACTTCAGAGCCGGCGCGCGCTCTACGTGGCGACCTTCCTGCACGACATCGCCAAGGGGCGCGAAGAAGACCATTCGATCGCCGGCGCCCGGCTGGCGCGCAAGCTCTGTCCGCGGTTCGGCCTCAGTCCCGCGGAAACGGAAACCGTGTCATGGCTCGTCGAACATCACCTCGACATGAGCCTGTTTGCTCAGAGCCGCGATCTCAACGACCCGAAAACTATCCAGGATTTCGCCGAGATCGTGCAGAGCCCGGAACGGCTCAAGCTGATGCTGATTCTCACCGTGGCCGATATCCGCGCCGTGGGGCCGGGCGTGTGGAACGGCTGGAAGGGGCAGCTCCTGCGCACCCTTTACTACGCCACACGGTCCGTGCTGATCGGGGGGCACGACGAACTCAGCCGCAGCGAAAAGGCCGAACAGGCCATCGAGCAACTGGGCGCGGCGTGTCCGGAGCTGGCGGAGGTGCAGATTGCGGAATTCGCCGCAACGCACTCAGCCGACTACTGGCTGCGCACCACGGCCGATCAGCAGGCGCGCCACGCACGCATGATCTCAGTGGCCAAGGCGAGCGGCGAGGACTTTGCCACCGACGTCGCCACGCACAGCTTCGAGGGCGTCACGGAACTCAGCGTCTACGCGAACGCACGCACGCGCCTCGTGGCCATCATTGCCGGCGCCTGCACGAGTGCGGGGGCCAACATCGTCGGGGCGCAAATCTCGACAACCCGCGACGGACACGCGCTCGACACGTTCCGTCTGCAGCGTGAATTCGATCTGTCGTCCGACGAGGAGCGGCGCGGCAAGAGGATCGCCCAGAACATCAAGATGGTACTCGCGGACGAGACCAAGCTGTCGGACCTCACCGGGAACAGGCCGCCGCTCAAGGAGAGCCTGAAGGTGTTCTCGGTCGAACCGCAGGTTCTGATCGACAATTCCCTGTCGGAATATCACACGGTCGTTGAGGTGAACTGTCTTGATCGTCCGGGCCTCCTGTTCGATCTGACATGCGAGATCGCCGACCTCAACCTGGACATTGCCTCGGCGCATATCGCGACGTTCGGCGAGAAGGCGGTCGATGTGTTTTACGTGACCGATCTTGCCGGCAAGAAGGTCACCAGCACACCGCGGCAGACGGCGATCCGGCACCGGCTGCTCAGTGTGCTCTCCCAACGCGCGCTTGCCAGCGCCTGACGCCGGGTGCCCGGCATGCCGTGGATGGGTGTGAGGCGAAGCTTGCCCTCACCCGCCGCGTCATCTACTTCAATCGCCCATGAAGCTCTACCAATCGTTCGCCACCGTTGGCGGCATGACGATGCTGAGCCGCGTGCTCGGGTTCGTGCGCGATATGATGATTGCGCTCGTGCTCGGGACGGGACCGGTGGCGGATGCGTTCTTCGTGGCCTTCCGGTTCCCGAACCTGTTCCGGCGGCTGTTCGCCGAGGGCGCCTTCAATGCTGCGTTCGTGCCGCTGTTCGCCAGACGGCTGGAGGGGCAGGGAGCTGAAGCGGCGCGTAAATTCGCTCAGGAAGCCCTGTCCGCCCTCACCGCGGTTTTGCTGGTCCTGACCGCTTTTGCGGAGATTGCCATGCCGGGCCTGATGTACGTGATCGCGCCGGGCTTTGCCGCCACGCCGGAGAAGTTCGATCTCGCCGTCCAACTCACCCGGATCGCGTTTCCCTATCTCCTTTGCGTTTCGCTGGTGGCGCTGTTTTCCGGTGTCCTAAATGCGCTTGGCAAGTTTGCCCTCGCCGCGTTTGCGCCGGTCCTTCTGAATGTGGTCTTCATCTTCGTGCTCGGCGCGCTCGCGATTGCCGGCACGCGCGGCACGGCGGACGCCGGTGTGGCGCTCGCCTGGGCGGTCTTCGTTGGCGGATTCGCCCAGCTCGGCGCGTTGCTGATCGGCATCCGCCGCGTCGGCATGGGCCTGAAGCTGCAGCGCCCGCGGATGACCGAGGGTGTCCGCCGTCTGGTGCAACTCGGTATTCCCGGAGTCATTGCCGGCGGCATCACCCAGATCAACATCCTGATCGGCACGATCATCGCTTCGCTCCAGGATTCGGCCGTCTCATGGCTCTATTACGCGGACCGCATCTATCAACTCCCGCTCGGCGTCATCGGCATCGCCGTCGGGGTGGTTCTGCTGCCGGACCTCTCGCGCAAGCTCCGGGCCGGCAATCACAAGGAGGCCGTGGAAAGCAAGAACCGGTCGCTTGAGTTCTCCATGTTCTTCACGCTGCCTGCGGCCGTGGCGCTGCTGGCGGTGCCGGAACCGATCATCCGGGTGTTGTTCGAACGCGGCGCGTTCACCGCCGCCGATACGCCTGCAACCGCGTGGGCGCTTGCGGCGTTCGCGGCGGGACTGCCGGCGTTCGTCGCCATCAAGGTGTTTTCGCCCGCGTTCTTCGCACGCGAGGACACCAGGACGCCGATGATCTACGCCGCCATCTCGGTTGCCGTGAACGTCGCCGGCTCGCTGGCCATGTTCTTCGTCATCGGGCATGTGGGGATCGCCATCGCCACCAGTCTGGCGGGATGGGTGAACACCGGCCTTCTCGCGGGCACGCTGCTCAAACGCGGCGATTTCGCTTTCGACGCCCAGTTCCGCCGCCGCATCGGCCCGCTGTGCCTCGCAAGTCTCGTGATGGGGGTGGCCGTGTGGCTGCTGGCATGGCTGCTCACGCCGTACTTTGCACCGGCCCAGGGGATCGCCATCCAGGTCGGCGCTCTCGGCCTGCTCGTTGCAGCAGGCCTCGTCATCTATCTCGCGCTGGCCCATCTGACCGGCGGTGCGGACGTGCGCGCGTTCCTCAAGCGCATTCTCGGCCGCTAGGGGTCCCGTATCTTCAAACCTTGCGCCGAAGCGCCGGGCGCGCCATAAGGCGGCTCGGGATTTCAACTTCCAGAGCTCACCCATGGCATCAGACAAACCGCGCGTCTTTTCCGGCGTCCAGCCAACGGGCAATCTGCATCTCGGAAACTACCTCGGCGCGATCACAAAGTTCGTCGCGCTGCAGGAGAGCCACGAGTGCCTCTATTGCGTCGTCGATCTGCACGCCATCACCGTCTGGCAGGAGCCGAAGGAGCTCGAGCACAACATCCGCGAAGTGACGGCGGCATTCCTCGCCTCCGGCATCGACCCGAAGGCACATATCGTCTTCAACCAGAGCCGCGTGTCGGGCCACGCCGAATTGGCGTGGGTTTTCAATTGCGTCGCGCGCATGGGATGGCTCAACCGGATGACGCAGTTCAAGGAAAAGGCCGGCAAGCACCGCGAGAACGCGTCGGTCGGGCTTTTCGCCTATCCGAACCTGATGGCTGCCGACATTCTGCTCTATCGTGCAACCCACGTGCCCGTCGGTGACGACCAGAAGCAGCATCTGGAGCTCTCCCGTGACATAGCGCAGAAATTCAATACGGATTTCGCGGAGTCGATTTCTTCGCACGGCTTCGCGGAGACGTTCTTTCCACTTCCCGAACCGCTGATCACCGGCCCGGCGACGCGGGTCATGAGCCTGCGGGACGGCACGTCCAAAATGAGCAAGTCCGATGCCTCCGACATGACGCGCATCAACATGATGGATGACGCCGACGCGATCGCCCAGAAGTTCCGGAAGGCCCGGACGGATCCGGAGCCTCTGCCATCTGAAGTGGCGGGTCTGGAAGGACGGCCCGAGGCTGAAAACCTCGTCGGGATATACGCGGCCCTGGCCGGCGTCAGCAAATCGGATGCGCTTCAGGAGTTCGGCGGCGCGCAGTTCTCGGCCTTCAAGCAGGCTTTGACGGATGTCGCCGTCGAGGTTCTTGGTCCGATCGGTGCGGAGACCAGACGGCTGATGGATGATCCCGCCTACATCGATTCTGTCTTGTCGGAGGGAGCCAAACGGGCGCACACCATTGCCGATCCCATTCTGCGCGAGACCAAACAGGTTGTCGGCTTACTGACCGACTGACTGAAGCGCTTCAGTTGGGTGGTGGCATGGTCCGACGCTTGACGTGGTCTGAACAGGCGCGGGATGGCGGCGAAACATGCGGTCTCGCCGCGATGTGGGTTCGTGATAGTATGGGTGACGGGATAGGCTCGCTGGTAAACTGGCGCCCCGGGATCAACAGGTCCGGGCCCATCCAGACCGCCTGACCCGCCCGCCCAGCCATATCATCGAAAGGTCTGATTGATATGTCGAGCAGAACAAAGCGACAGAGTTTCGAGAAAGGCCATCGCCGCAAGTTCCTGGTCGTGGTCGACGAGACACCGGAGTGCGAAAGCGCGCTGGCATTTGCCGCGGGCCGTGCAGAGCATACCGGTGGCGGACTGGCGCTGCTGTATGTGGTGGAGCCCGGAGACTTTCAGCACTGGCTTGGCGTGGAGGAAATCGCGCGGGAAGAGGGGCTGAACAAGGCCAAGGCGGTGTTTCGCCTGTTCGGGCGGAAACTCAAGGCGCTTGGGTTCGAAGGCCTGGAGCCGGAGGAGATCATCCGCGAGGGCAACAAGGCCGACGAGATCGTCGATCTCATTAACGAAGATACTGACATCGCCATTCTGGTTCTGGGCGCCTCGAAAGACCCGTCGGGTCCGGGGCCGCTGGTCACGTCGCTGGCGGCGGGGAAACAGTCGGGTGAATTTGCGATTCCCATCACCATCGTGCCCGGGGACCTGACCGATGAGGAGATTCGCGCGCTTGCCTGAGTCGGCGGACCGCCGACATTTCGGGTGCGCTTTCTTGTGCTCTTGAAATTTCCCGCCGGACCTATAATCTCTGTGTAGAATAATTCTAATCTGGCCGTCACGGTCAGGAACTGAAGGAACCGCGAGCAATGTTCATTCAGACCGAAGCAACGCCGAACCCGGCAACTCTCAAGTTTCTTCCCGGAAAACCGGTTCTGGGGTCGGGAACGCTGGAGTATCGCGACGCGGATGCCGCCACCGGCTCGCCACTGGCGTCCAGGCTGTTCGGCATCGAAGGTGTCACTGGCGTGTTCTTTGGGTCCGATTTCATCTCCGTCACCAAGGACGACGGAGACTGGCAGCACCTCAAGCCAGCGATTCTCGGCGCGATTATGGAGCACTACATGTCCGGCGCGGACGTTGTCGAAGGCAGTGAGACCGCGAACGACGTGAATCCGTCCGAAGAGTTCTTCGAGCCGGAGGACGAGGATACGGTCAACACCATCAAGGAGTTGCTGGATACCCGTGTGCGTCCGGCCGTCGCCCAGGACGGCGGTGACATCACATTCCAGGGGTTCCGCGAGGGGATCGTGTACCTGTCCCTGCGCGGCGCCTGCGCCGGGTGTCCGAGTTCGACCGCGACGTTGCAGCACGGCATCGAGAACCTGCTCAAGCACTTCGTGCCCGAGGTTCAGGGCGTCCGGCCGATCTAGGCCGGGCCCGGTCTCTCATCGCCGGACTTTCACAAAATCAATCGAAAACCGAAGGGAGCTGCGATGAGCGATCGCATTTCGAACGACGCCCTGGACCAGCTGTTCCACAGCGCGCGGACGCATAACGCCTGGGTGAAGAAGGATGTCCCCGATGAGCTTCTGAAAGAGCTCGTCAAAATCCTCGAAATGGGTCCGACCAGCGCGAACTGTTCCCCCGCGCGCTTCGTCTTCGTGAAATCGGACGAGGCGAAGCGCCGCCTTGAACCGCATCTCTCGGAAGGCAACCGCGCCAAGACAATGAGCGCGCCGGTCTGTGCAATCATCGGTCAGGACCTGGAATTCCATCACCATCTTCCGAAACTGTTTCCCCATACCGATGCCAAAAGCTGGTTCGACGGCAACGACGCCCTGATCGAGTCGACGGCGTTCCGCAATGCAACGCTGCAGGGGGCCTATTTCATTATTGCCGCACGCGCGCTCGGCCTCGACACCGGGGCGATGTCGGGCTTTGACCCGGACGGTGTCGACAAGGCGTTCTTTCCGAACAGCCGCATCAAATCGAACTTCCTCTGCAATCTCGGCTATGGTGATCCCGAAGGGCTCTTCCCGCGGTCGCCGCGGTTCGGGTTCGACGAGGTCGCCGAGATCATCTGATCACACGCAGCAAAAAAGGGGCCGTCTTGCAGATGAACGTGCTGGCCCTTGATACGACGCTTGGCGCCTGTTCCGCAGCGGTTGCGCATGGCGATCCCGGGGCGCCGACAATCCATGGCCGTTACGAGTTGCGCGCGCGCGAACACGCCGAAGCGATCATTCCCATGATCGAGGCGGCGCTCACTGACGCGTCGACGCGCTACGAGGCGCTGAATGCGATCGCGGTCACCACTGGTCCGGGATCCTTCACCGGCGTGCGCGTCGGCATCGCGACCGCACGCGCACTGGCGCTTGCGCTCGACCTGCCGGTGATCGGCGCGACGAGCCTGGAAGTCATGGCGCGCAAGGCGCTCGATGAGCTGAAAGCCCCCCCGGACGCTCTTGGCATTGCCGTCGATGCGCGGCGCGCGCAGGTCTATTTCGCGCTTTTTGACGGAAGGGGGCAGGTCCGGTCGGCGCCGCAGGCGCTTGCCCCGGCGGCGGCGGCGGAGCTGCTGCCGCGGCAGGGGCGTGTTGTGCTTGCCGGTGGCGGGGCGGAGCTGGTCCGGCGGGCGGCGGCGAACGCGGGCACGTTCGAGGCCGTGTTGCCTGCCCTGCAGCCCGATGCGCGCGTGCTGGTGCGAATGGCGATGACCCGCACGCCGCAAGACGAACCACTGCACCCACTTTACCTGCGGGCTCCGGATGCCAAACCCCAGAGCGGCAAGGCGATTCCGAGGCGTCCGTAGCGTCGTCCGCCGCGGCGCTTAGCCCCTTTGGGCATGTGGACGGGCCATGGCGCTTGCGCCTATAACGGCGTAACGCAGCCACACCGAAACGAACCGTATGGCGAAGCACGATATGCCTGAAAGCCGACTTGAGCGCCTGTGCCGGGAAAACGGAATGCGGATGACCGGACAGAGACGGGTGATCGCCGGCGTTCTGTCCGATGCCAGAGACCATCCCGACGTCGAAGAGGTGCACCGGCGCGCCAGCGAAGTGGACGCCAATATCTCCCTGTCCACGGTCTACCGGACCGTGCGGCTGTTCGAGGAGGTGGGCATTCTCGAACGCCACGAGTTCGGTGACGGGCGCGCCCGTTACGAACAGGTCGCAAAGGAACACCACGATCACCTGATCGACATCCGGACCGGAAAGGTCATCGAGTTCCGGAACGAAGAGGTCGAGAAACTGCAGGAAGCGATCGCGCGGGACCTTGGTTACGAGCTTGTCGATCACCGGCTGGAGCTTTACGGCGTGCCACTCAAGGACAAGGACAAATAGGCCGGGGGCCGGTCCGGCCCGGGGCCGTCTTGAACGGAAACCATGCGAGACCTGCGCGCCTTCACCATTCTCATCGGGTTCTTTCTGCTCACCTTTCCGCTTATGCCGCTTCAGCTTGCGCTGCGCTACGTTCACGCCGACTGGGCGCGGCGGTTCCCGCACTGGTATCACCGGCAGGTCTGCCGTCTCGTCGGCGTCCGGATTCACCAGCATGGCCAGATTGCGGAGGATCGCCCCGTTCTCCTCGTTGCCAACCATATTTCGTGGCTCGACATCCCGGTGCTGAGCGCTGTTGGCCCGGTCTCTTTCGTGGCCAAATCGGAGGTTGGCACCTGGCCGTTCATCAGCTGGCTGGCCAAGCTCCAGGGCAGTGTGTTCGTCGATCGCCTGCAGCGCCTGAACTCCCACGCGTCCACCAACGAAATCATGGACCGGTTGCGGCAGGGCGATCACATTGTGATCTTCGCCGAGGGCACGAGCTCCGATGGCAACCGCGTCCTGCCGTTCAAGACCTCGCTGTTTGGCGCGGCCAAACCGCGCAGCGATGACGCCGACACCCATGAAAACAGCATCTACGTCCAGACTCTGGCGATCGCATACACGCACCAGCAGGGTCTGCCGCTTGGACGGCGCGGGCGGCCCATTGTCGCCTGGTACGGCGACATGGAAATCGCCGGACATGCCTGGGGGCTGCTCAAACGCGGGCCTCTGGACGTCAGCGTTTGCATCGGCGAACCGGTGAATCTGCGTGAGTTTGCAGATCGCAAGGAACTCGCGGCATTCGCCGAACGCGAAATCCGGCGCGATGTCGCCGACATTCTGCATCCGCGCAATGCGCCGCATTCGGAGGATACGACCGATTCAGGATATCCACCGGACACCATGGACGCGGCCCCCGTTCCCCGCTAAAAACGCGTTCGCGAGAAATTTGTTGCAGTGCAAGAACGCGTCTGCGGCGTTCCTTTCCGAAATCGCGGACAACTGAGATGACCGGGACCGGCAAACGACATTTCATCAAGACGTTTGGCTGCCAGATGAATGTCTATGATTCCGAACGGATGGCGGAAGCCCTCGACGCGGCGGGATATGCGGCGGCGGATTCGCCCGAGACGGCCGACCTTGTCGTTCTCAACACATGCCATATCCGCGAGAAGGCGGCGGAGAAGATCTATTCGGAGCTCGGCCGCCTGAAGCAGATCAAGAGCGCACGCGAGAAAGACGGCCGTCGGACCATGATCGCGGTTGCCGGCTGTGTTGCGCAAGCCGAGGGGCGCGAAATCCTGACCCGCGCACCCGTCGTCGACCTTGTCGTCGGTCCGCAAAGCTATCACCGGCTCGGCGATCTCGTCGGCGAGGCGGCGGTCAACGGGCGCGTCATCGATGTCGATTTTCCCGAAGACGACAAGTTCAATCACCTGCCCGACCGTCCGGTGAAGCGGCGGTCCGCAAGCGCCTTCCTGACGGTGCAGGAAGGGTGCGACAAGTTCTGTACGTTCTGTGTCGTTCCCTACACCCGCGGCGTCGAATATTCGCGGCCGGTGCGTGAGGTCGTGCAGGAGGCGGAACGTCTTGCGCTGGCGGGAGTATGCGAGCTGACGGTGCTTGGCCAGAATGTCAATGCCTACCACGGCGAAGGCGAGGACGGCACGACGTGGTCGCTGGCGCGGCTGTTGCGCCGTCTGGCCGACATCCCGTCCGTGCGGCGGCTGCGCTACACGACCAGCCATCCGCGCGACATGAGCGACGATCTCATCGCCCTTCACGGCGAGGAAGAAAAGGTCATGCCCTACCTGCATCTGCCGTTCCAGGCCGGATCGGATCGCATTCTCGGGGCCATGAACCGGAAACACACGCGCGCCGAATACACCGAGACGGTGGCGCGCATTCGCCGGGCGCGCCCGGACATCGCGTTGTCGACCGATATCATTGTCGGGTTCCCGGGGGAGACCGATGCCGATTTCCGGCAGACCATGGACCTGGTGAAAGAGGTCGAATTCGCCCAGGCCTATTCCTTCAAATATTCCGCGCGCCCGGGCACGCCGGCCGAGACGATGACGGACCAGGTGCCGGAGGACGTCAAAAGCGAGCGATTGCATGCGCTGCAGGCACTGCTCGCGGCACAACAGGCGGCGTTCAACGCGTCATGCGTGGGGCGCAGGTTTGAGGTGCTGTTCGAACGCCGGGGCCGCCGGCCGGGGCAGCTTGTCGGACGCACGCCGTATCTTCAGGCGGTGCACGCCGATGCGCCGGATGCGCTGATCGGTCAGTTGATCGAGGTTGAAATTTCGGGCGCGGGGCCCAATAGTCTTGAAGCTGACATATTGAGCGTTGCAGATACACCCGACTTGGCAAGCGCCGGCGTTTAGGGAGTACTGCACTGACGGCCGCATAGGACGCCGCGTGCAACCAGTGAAGACAGGTTGCGTTGCACGCCGTGCAAACGAGCATAGATAAGACAACTTGACCACCCAGGACACTTTGACTTCCGAGCATCAGCTTGTCGTCCCGTTCGACGACAACCGGCTGGTCGCAGAGCTGTTTGGCCAGTACGACGCCAACCTCGCGGTCTTGGAGGACCGTCTGGAAATTCAGGCGGTCGCACGCGGCAACGTTGTCACGCTTCGCGGTCCGGCATCGTCGTGCGAGATCGCCAAGCAGGTTCTCGAGGAACTTTACGGCCGTCTGGGCGAAGGCGAAGCGATTGGCCCTGGCGAGATCGACGGTGCCATACGTCACGCCCATGCCGGACCCGTGACGGTGGATGATGGCGCGGATTCGGACGCGCGCGGTGTGAAGAAGATCAGGACACGCAAGCGCGTCATCTCGGCGCGCTCGCCTGCCCAAAGCGCCTATCTCGATGCCTTGTCGAAGAAGGATCTGGTGTTTGCCACGGGTCCGGCCGGCACCGGCAAGACGTATCTTGCCGTGGCCTTCGCGGCAGGTCTGCTGGAACGTGGCGAAGTCGAACGGCTGATCCTGTCGCGTCCGGCCATCGAGGCGGGCGAACGGCTCGGGTTTCTTCCCGGCGACATGCGTGAAAAGGTGGACCCCTATTTGCGGCCGCTCTACGACGCGCTTTACGACGTCCTCGCGCCCGGCAAGGTCGAGCGTGGTCTGGAAACCGGGATGATCGAGATCGCGCCGCTGGCATTCATGCGCGGACGGACGCTCTCGAACGCGGCGATTATTCTCGACGAGGCGCAGAACTGCACGGCGACGCAGATGAAGATGTTTTTGACCCGGATCGGCGACGGCTCGAAGATGGTCGTGACCGGCGACCCGACGCAGGTCGATCTGCCCGCCGGACAGCATTCCGGCCTGCCTGAAGCCATCGGGCGGTTGCATCATATTCCCGAAATCGCACACATCGCGTTCACCCAGTCCGATGTCGTGCGCCGTGAGCTGGTGTCGAAGATCGTTGCCGCCTACGAGAAGGACGATTGAAGGGCCATGGGCGCCTCTGAACCAGGCCAAAGTACCGGGCAAAATCGCGGAGCGGTGCCGCGCGGTGAACTGGTGGTCGATGTAACCTGGCGTTGCGACCGGTGGCGGGATGAGGTGTCGGAGGAATTGCTCGCGGGGGCGGCACGGGCCGCGTTCGCCGCATGCGATCAGGATTGCGGGACAGCCGAGCTGTCGTTGCTGTTGTGCGATGACGCAGAAATCCGCAGGCTCAATCGCGACTGGCGTGGCAAAAACGATTCCACTAACGTCCTGTCGTTTCCGCTCGATGGCGTGCCGTGCGCGCAAGGGCCGCGGGCGCTGGGCGACGTGGCGCTTGCGTACGGGACGGTCCTGCGAGAGGCTTTGCAGCTGGGAATGCCGGTTCACCAGCACGCGACCCACCTTGTCGTGCACGGCGTTTTGCACCTGATGGGCTATGATCATATGGGCGAGACCGACGCCCGGGAAATGGAGACGCTGGAGACGCGGATTCTGGCGGAGCTTGGGCTTCCGGACCCTTACGCGCCGCAGCTTGTTGCCAACGGTGAGGAAAGGTGAGTGAGACACCGCTCATAGACGAGAGTGCGCGCACGCGCGAAAGCGAGCAGGAAGAAAGCCCGCGCCTTGGATGGTTCGCACGGTTGCTCGCGCGCGTGGGCATCGGTGAAGAGCGTGAGGATGCACGCGAAATCATCGAGGAAGCGCTGGAGAACGAGGAGATAACCGCTCAGAGCTTTTCGCCTCAGGAGCGGCTTATGCTCGGCAATCTTCTGCGTTTCGGCGAATTGCGCGTCGAGGACGTCATGGTTCCGCGCGCCGACATCACTGCCATCGAGGACACCGCGTCGCTGTCGGAACTGCTGCAGGTGTTCCAGGATGCAGGGCATTCGCGGGTTCCTGTCTATGCGGGAACACTGGACGACCCGCGCGGCATGATCCACATCAAGGATCTGATGGCCTGGATTACGGGCCAGGCGAAGACTGGCGCAAAGTCGACCGCGGCAAAGAAAAAGAACGGCGCCGGGCCCTCGCTCCATCTTGGAAAAGTGGACCTGTCGCGATCCGTGGCGGACGCCCAGATTCAGCGCGAAGTCCTGTTCGTGCCGCCGTCGATGTCGGGTCTGGATTTGCTGCTGCGCATGCAGACCACCCGCATTCATCTGGCTTTGGTGGTTGACGAGTATGGCGGAACCGACGGTCTGGTCTCGATCGAAGACCTCGTTGAGGAGATCGTCGGTGAAATCGAGGACGAGCACGATCAGAACGATGAGCCGCTGATCGTGGAGGACGAGGGATCGGCCCTCATCGCGGATGCGCGTGTACAGGTTTCCGATCTTGAGGAGCGGCTCGGTGTTTCCCTTCTTTCGCCGGATCGCGAGGAAGACATCGATACCCTCGGCGGACTGGTGTTCGTACTGGCGGGTCGCGTTCCCGTTCGTGGCGAACTGGTGCGTCATGACACCGGATTTGAGTTCGAGGTTCTCGAAGCAGATGCCCGGCGCATCAAACGGCTGAAGGTTCACCGCGGCCGTACGCCGGACAAGGCCTAGGCCGCGCCGCCGGCATATGCAACGGGTCGTCGACTTCCTGAGCAGCCAGACCGGCTGGCGACGTTGGGGAATTGCATTTGCGGCCGGCGCCGTCTCCACGATGGCGATGGCGCCGCTGCATTTCTGGCCGGTCCTTTTCGTGACGTTCCCGGTTCTCGTCTGGCAGCTCGATGGCTGCTATGCCGGTGCGGCCGGCCGGCCCGGCCTCTCGCTCGCAGCACTGCGGTCGGCTGCCGCAGTCGGTTGGGCCTTCGGCTTTGGCTATTTTCTTGCGGGGATCTACTGGATCGGCTTCGCATTTCTGGTCGAAGCAGACATTTTCGCCTGGCTGCTGCCCTTCGCGGTTACGCTGATGCCGGCAGGGCTCGCCTTTTTCTTCGCGCTTGCAGCTGTCCTCGCCGGACCCTTGTGGCGGCCCGGTATCGCGCGTCTTTTGGGTCTGGCACTCGCTCTTGCGGTTGCAGAGTGGCTGCGCGGTCAGGTTTTGACGGGCTTTCCATGGAACACGATCGGCTATGCGGTGACCGGGTCCGAGGCGATGATGCAATGGTCGTCCGTGTTCGGCGTTTACGGGCTTACGCTCATCGCGGTCCTGGTCTTTACCGCGCCCGCCGCGCTCTGGTCTCCAGGCGCACAGGGTGCACGGCTTACATGGCGCGGCTGCGCCTATCCTGCGCTCATGGCCGTGGTCCTGGCATGCGCCTATGCCTGGGGCCTCTGGCGGCTTGACGCGGCCCGGGTCGCCTATGTCGACGGCGTGAATTTGCGGATTGTCCAGCCGAACATTCCGCAGAAGGAGAAGTGGAAGCCGGAAAACCGCGCGGCCATCTTCGAACGCTACATGGCAGTCTCGCGCCGGGGCGCGCCACGCGAGCAGATCGACGGCGTCACGCATCTGATCTGGCCCGAGTCGGCGTTGCCGTTTCTGTTGGAGGACACGCCTGATGCGCTCAATGCAATCTCCGCCATGATGCCGGACGGATCGGTCTTCATCACCGGTGCCGCCCGTGCTGGCAGGGACGAACGGGAAGCTGCAAAGCCTGGCGCGCCCGCTCAGATCTTCAACAGTCTCTTCGTCATGGACCACCATGCCAACCTGCTGACACACTATGACAAGGCCCACCTCGTTCCCTTTGGCGAATACTTGCCCTTTCAGGACACGTTGGAGGCTATCGGGCTTGAACAACTCACCCGGGTGCGCGGCGGGTTCACGGCCGGAGAGGGGCCACGACTGACGTCAGCGCCGAATGTCCCACCTTTCGTCGCATTGATCTGCTACGAGATCATATTCCCCGACGCAATCAGGGATGGAGAGGAGGCGCCCGGCTGGCTGCTCAATGTCACCAATGATGCCTGGTTCGGCGATACTGCCGGGCCGCACCAGCATTTCCATCAGGCGCGCGTCCGTGCCGTCGAGCAGGGATTGCCGCTCGTGCGTGCCGCGAATACCGGGATATCGGCGGTGACCGATCCGTATGGCCGGACGATCGCGGAATTGCCACGCAACGTGGCGGAGGTCATTGACAGTCCTCTGCCGCGTGCCCTGCAGCCGACCCCTTTTGTCGCATACGGCGGATTGATTTTCGTTGCTATGTTGCTGGCTGTTTTCGGAATCTGGTGTATTCTGACATACCGTCAGTATACTGACTAACTCTGAGATCGTTCATCTGAGTGTCATATATAAGAATGGCTTATATGAATAATTTATTTCGCTGATGACACTTGACGCAAATACTTTCAATATTTAGAACAATATAGGCCTGTTGATTCTTATTCCAGAAAACCTGTTGCGTCGGATTCTGTTTAACTACTGAGGCTTGTCTTATGCAAGATGGTGATGTGATGGCTGGGACCGACGTTTCTTCCAAGCAAAAGAAAAAAGGTCCAAATCCGATTGACGTTCATGTCGGCAGCCGGGTCCGGTTGCGCCGCATGCTTGTCGGATTGAGCCAGGAAAAGCTTGGCGACAGCATGGGCCTCACCTTTCAGCAGATCCAGAAATACGAGAAGGGCGTAAATCGAATTGGCGCGAGCCGCCTGTTTAAGCTCTCGCAGGTGCTTGATGTGCCTGTTCAGTTTTTCTTTGACGGCATGCCGGCGGTCGACGACGGCAGTGGTCCGGAGCTGGTCGACGGGGAGTCTGAGTCTTATCTCTACGAATTCCTCAATACACGCGACGGCCTCGAGCTCAATCGCGCCTTCATGAAGGTGAGCAATCCCGAAGTTCGCAGGGCCGTCATCGAGCTGGTTCGCGCCCTGGGGCGCGGAAAGGGCCGCGGCAAGTCATAGCCGTCAAAATCGCACGCTTGACATCGCCACGAATTGATTGCGAGAAAGCCTCGCTTTCAATCAATGGCCGTTCGGTCTTAAGGGGGGCGTGTGACCCGAAGCAGTTTTTTGTTCACAAGTGAATCGGTGTCGGAAGGACATCCGGACAAGATTTGTGACCGTATTTCCGATTCCATCGTCGATCTCTATCTGAAGGCGGAGCCGCACTCGCGTGTCGCCGTGGAGACGCTTGCCACGACAAACCTGATTGTGCTCGCCGGCGAGACGCGCGGACCCGACACGATTACCGCGGAGGCGATGGAGGAGGCGGCCCGGCGCTGCGTCCGTGAGATCGGTTACGAGCAGGACGGTTTCCATTGGGACAATGCCGAAGTGCAGTGTCACGTCCACGGCCAGTCCGTCGACATTGCCCAGGGCGTCGATTCCGCCAATGACAAGGACGAGGGCGCGGGCGACCAGGGTCTGATGTTCGGTTACGCCTGCAGCGAAACCGAAGCCTTGATGCCGGCGCCAATTCACTTTTCGCACCGCATTCTGCAGGAGATGGCCAAGGCCCGGCATGCGGGCGCGACCCCTGAACTTGGGCCCGACTCCAAGAGCCAGGTGACGTTGCTGTACGAGAACGGCAGGCCGGTGAAAGCGACTTCGGTGGTGGTGTCGACGCAGCACCAGGAGGATGTATCCCAGGAGCGCGTCCGGGAAATCGTTCGCGGCTTCGTCGAGGAGATCTTGCCGAATGGCTGGATGTGCCCGGAGGACGAATTCTACGTCAATCCGACCGGACGCTTCGTGATCGGCGGACCTGACAGCGATACGGGGCTGACCGGACGCAAGATCGTGGTCGATACCTACGGCGGTGCGGCACCACATGGTGGAGGCGCGTTTTCCGGCAAGGATCCGACGAAGGTCGACCGGTCCGCGGCATATGCGGCGCGATATGTGGCGAAGAACGTCGTCGCCGCCGGTCTTGCGGAAAAATGCACGCTTCAGGTGGCCTACGCGATCGGCGTATCCAAGCCGCTGTCGATCTATGTCGACCTGCACGGCACCGGCACGATCGACGAGCAGAAGCTGGAAGGCATTCTGTCGGAAGTCGTCGATCTGAGCCCGCGCGGCATCCGGGAGCATCTGGCATTGAGCCGGCCGATTTATGAGCGGACCGCGGCCTATGGCCATTTTGGCCGTGACCCCGACAATGACGGCGGGTTCACCTGGGAGAAGCTCGATCTCGTCGAACCCATCAAGGCGGCGGCGACGTAGCGCGGAAAAACCGGCCGGTACCCGTTGTCGCGGCCGCGTTTGACGGCGGCGGTTTCAGGATTGGGTGGCGCGCGTGGGCGATCGAAAGACCATTCGCACCTATGGACGGCGCAAAGGGCATCGCCTGAGTGCGCGCAAGCAGCGTCTTGTCGACGAAACACTGCCCCCTTTGCGGCTGGCGATGCACGTCTCGGCTCCGGCTCCCTTGACGGGCCTCTTTTGCGTCCCGGCCTCCCAGGTGTGGCTGGAAATCGGTTTCGGCGCGGGTGAGCATCTCGCGTGGCAGGCGGAGGCGAACCCCGGGGTCGGTATCATCGGCTGCGAACCCTACCTCAATGGTGTTGCCGCTTTGCTTGCCAGCATCGAGGAGCGGGCTCTCGAAAACATCCGCATCTGGGACGGAGACGCTCGCGAGGTGCTCGACTGGCTACCTGATACCTCGATTTCACGCATTTTCGTGCTGCATCCCGATCCGTGGCCGAAAGCGCGTCATCACAAAAGGCGGCTGGTTTCGCCGGAGACGTTGGAGGTGTTCGCGCGCGTCATGGTTGCGGGTGCCGAGCTCCGGGTCGCGACCGACATCGGCGATTATGCCCGCAGCTCACTTGAGGCGGTGCAGGCCAGTGGATCCTTCGTCTGGACGGCGGAGTGCGCCAGGGATTGGCGCGCACCGTTGCCCGACTGGCCGCCGACACGTTATGAGCGCAAGGCGAAACAGCAGGGACGCGCGCCGATATACCTCAGATTCCTGCGCGTTTAACCGTCCGGCAAGACTCTCCAGGGCGCGCATCAGAGGGGGGCTTGCGCGACGGGAAAAGTCGCTTATATTGGCGTCATACTCATGGTTCGTAAATGATCAGGAGTGGGCCCACCGGTCCGCTCTTTTTGTTTATGTGGTTGGTGGTGCGGTGCGTGCCGCGGAGCCGATATGGCGCAATCGCTGCAAAGTGCGGATGAGCGGTTCATCCGGGAAACCGGAGCGGCCGCCGCGATCGCTGATCTGGTCCTTCCCGTTCTGGCGGAATTCGGACTTGATCTGGTGCGCGTGAGGATCACGGGGCAGGACGGCACGACGGTGCAGATCATGATCGAGCGTCCGGACGGCGCCGTATCGATTGACGATTGCGCTACGGTCAGCCGGAGGCTGTCGCCCCTGCTGGACGCCTACGACCCGATGCCCGGCGGCTACAATCTGGAGGTGTCATCGCCGGGCATGAACAGACCATTGGTTCGCCCGCGGGATTTTGAAACCTGGGCGGGGCACCAGGCCAAGGTGGAACTGAAGGAACTTGTCGACGGACGGCGGCGTTTCAGAGGGGAAATCGAAGGCTTCGCGGATGCCGACCGGGAAGTGCGGCTCAAGGTTGAACTCGAGGAATATGACGGACAACAGACCATCGGACTGCCGCTCGACCTGATCGAGGAAGCGCGCCTGGTGGCGGACGACGCGGCCGTGAAACGGGCGCTGTCCGGAAAGCCGGCGCGTTGAGGCGCCGGTGACGGTTAAGGACTGATACATGCGTGCCTGAAGGTGCGCCGGACGAATGGAAAACTTCTGGAGGCTTTGAGATGGCTCAGGCTGGTGTGAGTGCAAACAGGCTGGAACTTCTGCAGATCGCGGATTCGGTCGCGCGCGAGAAATCGATCGACCGCACGATCGTGATCGCGGCGATGGAGGATGCGATCCAGAAGGCGGCGAAATCGCGTTACGGGTCGGAGAACGAAATCCGAGCCGAGATCGACCCCGATACCGGTGAAATCCAGCTGACCCGGCTGTTGGAAGTGGTTGAGGCCGTAACCATGGAAGCCACCCAGATCGACCTCAAGGAGGCGCGCCGCCGCAACAAGGCCGCCGAACTCGGAGACTATATCGCCGAGGACTTGCCGCCGCTGGACTTCGGTCGCGTTGCCGCGCAGAACGCCAAGCAGGTCATCGTGCAGAAGGTGCGCGAGGCGGAGCGCGAGCGTCAGTACGAGGAATTCAAGGATCGCGTTGGCGAAATCGTCAACGGCATCGTCAAGCGTGTCGAATACGGCAACATCATCGTCGATCTCGGCCGGGGCGAGGCGATCGTCAGGCGCGATGAATCCCTGCCGCGCGAGAATTTCCGGTATGGCGACCGTATCCGGGCTTACATCTACGACGTGCGCCGCGAGCAGCGCGGGCCGCAGATCTTCCTGTCCCGCACGCATCCGGAATTCATGGCCAAGCTGTTCTCCCAGGAGGTGCCGGAGATTTACGACGGGATCGTCGAGATCAAGTCAGTGGCCCGTGACCCTGGCAGCCGTGCCAAGATCGCCGTGCTGTCGAACGACAACGCCATCGACCCCGTCGGCGCCTGTGTCGGTATGCGCGGCAGCCGCGTGCAGGCGGTCGTGAACGAGCTCCAGGGCGAGAAGATCGACATCATTCAGTGGTCGCCCGATGCCGCCCACTTCATCGTCAACGGGCTGGCGCCGGCGGAAGTGGTCAAGGTTGTGCTCGACGAGGAGGCGGAACGTATCGAAGTTGTGGTGCCTGACGATCAGCTCTCGCTCGCGATCGGGCGGCGCGGTCAAAATGTCCGCCTCGCGTCGCAGCTGACCGGCTGGGACATCGACATCCTGACGGAGGCGGAAGAGTCCGACCGCCGTCAGGCGGAATTCGCCGAGCGGTCGAAGATGTTCATGGAAACGCTCGACGTCGACGAGGTGATCGCGCAGCTGCTGACGTCGGAGGGTTTCAGCTCGGTGGAGGAGGCGGCCTATGTGGAGCTCACCGAAATCGCCAACATTGAAGGGTTCGACGAAGAGACGGCTCAGGAAATCCAGACACGCGCGCGGGAGTATCTCGAACGCCGCGAACAGGAGTTGAACGACAAGCGCGTCAAACTCGGGGTGGCGGACGAGTTGACCGAAGTTCCGGGCATGACGTTGGAGATGATGGTCGCCCTCGGCGAAAACGACGTGAAGACGGTCGAGGATTTTGCCGGATGCGCGACCGAGGATCTGATCGGCTGGCACGAAAAGGTGGACGGCGAATCGGTCCGTCATGAGGGCTATCTCGACAGTTTCGGTCTGGCGCGTCCGGATGCCGAAGGCATGATTATGACCGCGCGCGTCAAGGCGGGCTGGATCTCCGAAGAAGACCTGCAATCCGAGGAAGAGGGTGTCGAGGATGCAGGCGAGGCTGGCGAGGCAGCCGAAACGGAAGCAGCATCCACGGCGGCGGCTGAGGCCCCGGCCGAAGCCGAGGCACTTGCCCCGGTTCCGGCGGCGGAAAACGAGAGCGAACAGCCGACGGCCGACAAGTGAACGTGGCCGAAGGCGCAACATTCGGGAACTTGCCGGTATGGTCGAAGAGGCAAGGCAAAAGCGGCGCAATCAGGAGCGCCAATGCGCGGTAACGTGCCAGTGTGCCGCGCCGGACGACCTGTTGCGCTTTGTCCTGGGGCCGGACGGAGTGGTCGTGCCAGACCTCAAGGCCCGGTTGCCCGGGCGTGGTGTGTGGGTCAGCTGCGCACGTGATATTGTCCGGAAGGCCGTCTCATCCGGCGTGTTTTCCCGGGCGTTCAAGGGCGCGGCCAGGGCGCCGGACGATCTGGCGGAACAGGTCGATCACCTGCTCGAGCGGGCCGCGTCGCAGCGTCTGAGCCTTGCAAACAAGGCCGGGCTTGTCATTTGCGGATTTGATAAGGTATCTCAGGCTGTGCGGAACGGTGGCGTGACGCTGTTGCATGCCGAGGATGCGGCCCCGGACGGTTGCGGCAAACTCGATCGGCTCCAGTTCGCCACTGCGGACAGGACATCCCCGGTACCGGCGGCGATCAGGCTCTTTAACGCTGAACAATTGAGTTTGGCATTGGGCCGTCCAAATGTGGTACATGCTGCAGTCAAGCAAGGTGGACTAAGCCTTAAGTTCCTGGATTCTGTTGCGCGCCTTGAAAAATTCCGGGCTGGAAGCGCAATACATGCCGCGGCGTAGCGGCTGAAACGTGGAAGTAGTATGAGCGAGACAAAAGAGACCGGTGACAAGACCATTCGCGGTTCGCGGACGATGACGCTTAACCTGAAGCGGACCGTCGATGCTGGCCATGTGCGCCAGAACTTCAGTCACGGCCGGTCGAAGTCCGTGCTGGTCGAGAAGAAGAAGAAGCGAACCATCACGACGGCCCGGGACAAGTCGGAAGCCGAAGCGGCGGCGCCTCAGGAAGCGCAGACGCCGGCGTCGGAACCTGCAAAAGCCAAGCCTTCGGGCGATGCCATTCGCAAGCTCTCCGCCGAAGAACAGAGCGCGCGCGAGCGCGCCCTGAGCGAAGCCAAGACACGTGACGCCGAAGAGCAGGAACGCCGCGCGCGCGAAGAGGAAGAACGCAAGAAGGAAGAGGCGCGCCGCAAGGAAGAAGAGGCAAAGGCGCCGCCGCCGGAGGAGGTCAAGGCCGAGGTTGCCGCCGAGGCGAAGGCCGAAACCTTGCGCAAGTCCGGGGAAACGGGTGCGCGCCGCCGCACGGAGGCAAGCGAACCCGCAAAGCAGAAAGAACGTGAGGAGCCGCGCGCACGCAAGGGACGTGAGGACACACGTGCACCGAAACGCCGTGGCGAACCGCGGCGCGTGCGCGGAAAGCTTACCATCACGAATGCGCTGGACGATGAGCAAAGGCAGCGCAGCCTTGCGTCACTGCGCCGGCGCCAGGAACGCCAGAAGAAAAAGATCACCTCGCATCCCGAGGGTGGGCAGAAGATCGCCCGCGAGGTCACGATTCCCGAGGCCATCACCATTCAGGAACTGGCAAACCGGATGGCCGAGCGCGCCGCCGATGTGATCAAGTTCCTGATGAGCCAGGGACAGATGCACAAGATCAACGATCTGATCGACGCGGATTCGGCCCAGCTGATCGCCGAGGAATTCGGCCATACGGTCAAGCGCGTTTCGGAAGCCGATGTCGAAGAGGGCTTTATCGGTGAGGAGGATGCGCCGGAGATGCTGAAACCGCGCGCGCCGGTTGTCACCGTCATGGGCCACGTCGACCACGGCAAGACATCGCTTCTCGACGCGTTGCGCGAGAGCAACGTGGTTGCCGGCGAAGCGGGCGGGATTACCCAGCATATCGGTGCATACCAGGTGAACACGCCGAGCGGTCAGAAGGTGACGTTCATCGACACGCCGGGCCACGCCGCATTCACCGCGATGCGGGCCCGTGGTGCAAAGGTGACGGATATCGTCATTCTTGTTGTCGCGGCCGATGACGGCGTCATGCCGCAGACCATCGAGGCCATCAATCACGCCAAGGCGGCCGAGGTGCCGATGATTGTCGCCATCAACAAGATCGACAAGCCCGATGCGGATCCGTCTCGTGTGCGCACGGACCTTCTCCAGCATGAGATCCTTGTCGAGAGCATGAGCGGCGACGTGCTCGAGGTCGAGGTCTCGGCCATCGAAAAGACCAATCTCGACAAGCTGATAGAGGCGGTCCTGCTGCAGGCGGAGCTGCTTGAACTGAAGGCCAATCCAGACCGGGCTGCCGAAGGCGTCGTCATCGAGGCAAAGCTCGAGCGCGGCCGCGGCCCGGTGGCGACCGTCCTCGTTCAGCGCGGGACCCTGAATGTCGGCGATATCGTTGTTGCCGGTTCCGCGTGGGGCAAGGTTCGTGCGCTGATCGGCGATACCGGCGAGCAACAGGACAGCGCCGGTCCGTCCGTGCCGGTGGAAATTCTCGGGTTCGATAGCGCGCCGGAAGCCGGAGACCAGTTCGCCGTCGTCGGAAGCGAGGCGCGGGCGCGGGAGATTACGTCCTATCGCGACCGCAAGCACCGTGACGTGCGCGCGGCGGGTGCCGGCATGCGCGGATCGCTAGAGCAGATGATGAGCGATCTGAAGGAAGGGTCGATCAAGGAATTTCCGTTGCTTGTGAAAAGCGACGTGCAGGGGTCCGCGGAGGCGATCAATGCAGCGTTGAAGAATATCGGCAATGAGGAGGTGCAGGCGCGGCTTGTGCATTCCGGTGTCGGTGGTATCACCGAATCCGACATCACGCTCGCGGCGGCATCGAATGCGCCGGTCATCGGCTTCAACGTGCGCGCCAATGCCCAGGCGCGGGAGGCGGCCGAGCAGGCGGGCATCGAGATCCGGTACTACGCGGTGATCTACGATCTGATCGATGATGTTCGCTCGGTCATGTCGGGGATGCTTGATCCGACGCTGCGCGAGACGTTCCTCGGCAATGCCGAGATTCTGGAGGTCTTCAATGTTTCGAAGGTCGGCCGGGTCGCGGGGTGTCGGGTGACTGAAGGTAAGGTCGAGCGTGGTGCCAGCGTCCGGCTCGTTCGCGACAATGTTGTCATTCACGAAGGCAAGCTGAGCACGCTCAAGCGCTTCAAGGATGAAGTGAACGAAGTTCCGGCCGGGCAGGAATGCGGAATGGGATTTGAGAATTATCAGGACCTCAAGCAGGGCGACACGATCGAGTGCTTCACCGTTGAGGAGATCCAGCGCACCCTTTAGTCCCCGGGGCCGCGCCCACGCGTCGTGACCGGACGGCCTTCGCAACCGTCCGGCTGAAAACCAGGTTCAAAAATGTCAAAAGGCCATGGCACCAGGGCCCCGAGCCAAAGGCAGTTGCGTGTCGGCGAGACAATGCGCAAGGCTCTGTCGGAGCTCTTCCTGAAACATGAAATCGTCGATCCGGATCTCGCCGGTGCGGTAATGACCGTGTCGGAAGTGCGCATGTCTCCGGATCTGAAGAATGCAACCGTCTACTTCCTCCCGCTCGGCGGAGACAATCAGGACAAGGTCACGGCTGCACTCGACCGCCACAAGCGGTATATCCGGGGCGAACTGGCGCGCCTTGTTTCCCTGCGATACATGCCTGCGCTGACGTTCGAGCTCGATCCGACCTTCGACAGAGCCGGGCGCATGGATGAACTGCTGCGGTCGCCTGGGGTGGCGCGGGATATCGACTAGCGGCCTGTGGCCCCAGACGGAGTTGCCCTGAAGAGAATGGCGAGACGACGCAAAGGCAGACCGGTGCACGGGTGGCTCGTTCTGGACAAACCGAGCGGATTGACCTCGACCGACGCCGTTGCCCGCGTCAAGCGGGCGTTCAATGCGGCAAAAGCCGGCCATGCCGGAACCCTTGATCCCCTTGCCAACGGCGTTCTGCCGATTGCCCTTGGCGAAGCAACCAAGACCGTTCCGTACGTTGTGGACGGGCGGAAGGCTTACCGTTTCACGGTGCGATGGGGTGCGGAAACCGATACGGACGACGTCGAAGGCGCAGTGCTTGCGACGAGCGATGTACGCCCGTCAGGCGAGCAGGTCGTGCAGATTCTGCCGGAGTTTTGCGGCGAGATCGAACAGGTGCCGCCCCGTTTCTCCGCGATAAAGGTTGATGGCGCGCGTGCCTATGATCTGGCCCGCGAGGGTGGTGACTTCGAGCTCAAGGCGCGCGTCGTGCGCGTGTATCGGCTGGAGATCGTTGATATGCCGGATGCCGATCATTGCATTTTCGATGCCGAATGCGGAAAGGGCACCTATGTCCGGGCGCTCGCCCGCGATATAGGACGCCGCCTCGGAACGCTCGGACACATCGAAAAACTGCGCCGGACCCGGGTCGGTCCGTTTACCGAAAACGCTACAATTTCTCTGGATAAACTTGAGGAGTTGAGCCATAGTGCCGCCGGCCAAGAAGGGCTTGATGCCGTATTGCATTCCGTGGAGACCGCGCTGGACGACATCCCGGCGCTGGCCATAAGTGGAGACGATGCGGCAAGGCTTGCCAGGGGTCAGGCTGTGCTGTTGCGCGGCCGCGATGCCCCGGTCATCAGCGGGCCCGTTTACGCAACGTCACGCGGACATCTTGTGGCGCTCGGCGAGGTCAAGCGCGGTGAGTTGTGGCCGAAACGCGTATTCAACCTGAACGGCTGAGCCGCGTTCTTTAGATTCAAATGAACAGGAGTTAGACGATGTCGATTGCCGCTGAGCGGAAGAAAGAACTTATTGGCGAGTACGCCACCAACAAGGGCGATACCGGTTCACCGGAAGTCCAGGTCGCGATCCTCACGGAACGGATCGCCAATCTGACCGAACACTTCAAGACCCACAAAAAGGACAATCACTCGCGCCGGGGTCTGCTCAAACTCGTGAGTCAGCGGCGCAGGCTCCTCGATTACGTCAAAACGAAGGATGAGGAGCGTTACAAGAAACTGATTTCAAGCCTGGGCATTCGCCGTTAGCCCGCGCGTCGATGCGCAAAAACGGCTCCCGGGGACTCTGGACGCCTTGCCGAAATCCGTCGGCTGGGCGGTTCCAATATTCTGGTTCCCCTCGTAAGGAAAGACCGAGAAGATAGAATGTTTGATATCCATAGAGAAGAAATTGAATGGGGCGGCCGCACGCTGACGATCGAAACCGGCCGCATTGCACGGCAGGCCGACGGATCGGCGCTCGTGCGTTACGGCGACACCAGTGTGCTGGCGACCGCCGTTGCCGAGCGCGAACCGCGCGCCGGCATCGACTTTTTTCCCCTCATGGTCGATTACCGTGAGAAGACATATGCGGCCGGCAAGATTCCCGGCGGCTATTTCAAGCGCGAGGCGCGGCCTTCGGAAAAGGAAACGCTGACCTCGCGGCTCATCGACCGCCCGATCCGCCCGCTGTTCGTCGACGGCTTCAAGAACGAAACGCAGGTCCTGATCAGCGTCCTGAGCCACGACATGGAGAACGACCCCGACATCGTCGCCATGGTTGCCGCCAGTGCGGCGCTGACGCTGTCCGGCATTCCGTTCATGGGGCCGATCGGCGGCGCACGCGTCGGCTATATCGACGGCAAGTATGCTCTCAATCCGATGCTCGACGAGATGCCCGAGAGCAAGCTCGACCTTGTCGTCGCCGGAACGGGTGATGCGGTTCTGATGGTCGAATCCGAAGCCGAGGAACTGCCCGAGGACGTCATGCTCGGCGCTGTCATGTTCGGACACGAGCAGATGCAGCCGGTCGTCAATGCCATCATCAATCTGGCCGAGAAGGCGGCCAAGGAGCCGTGGAACTTCGAGAAGGCGGACAATTCCGAAATGGAAGGCAAGGTCCGCTCCGCGGTTGAGAAGGACCTCGGCGCAGCCTATCAGATTGCCGCCAAGCTGGAACGCCAGGACAAGGTCTCCGAAGCGAAAACCAAAGTCAAAGAGGCGTTGGTTCCGGAAGAGGACGACGGCACGGTCTCGGCGGAATTCTCGAATGCCTTCAAGGTGGTCGAGAAAGAGATCGTCCGCGGCTCGATCCTGGAAACATCGAAGCGGATCGACGGACGCGATCTTTCGACGGTGCGGCCCATCGAATGCGAGGTCGGCATTCTGCCGCGCACGCACGGCAGTGCGTTGTTCACCCGCGGTGAGACGCAGGCGCTGGTGGTGACCACGCTTGGCACCGGTGAGGACGAGCAGTTCGTCGATGCGCTCGAAGGCACCTACAAGGAGACCTTCCTGCTGCATTACAACTTCCCGCCCTACTCGGTCGGCGAGGTCGGCCGCGTCGGGTTTACCGGACGTCGCGAAATCGGCCATGGCAAGCTCGCTTGGCGCGCCCTGCATCCGGTCCTTCCCGACCGCGAGACGTTCCCCTACACGCTGCGCGTCGTTTCAGAAATCACCGAGTCGAACGGATCATCATCCATGGCTTCGGTGTGCGGTGCATCCCTCGCCATGATGGATGCGGGCGTTCCACTCGGGCGCCCCGTCGCCGGCATCGCCATGGGCCTCATCAAGGAAGGCGACAAGTTCGCCGTCCTGTCCGATATCCTGGGCGATGAGGATCATCTGGGTGATATGGACTTCAAGGTGGCCGGTTCGGACGAGGGGATCACCTCACTGCAGATGGACATCAAGATCACCGGCATCACCGAGGAGATCATGGAGGTGGCGCTGGCGCAGGCCAAGGACGGCCGGATGCACATCCTGGGAGAGATGGCCAAGGCGCTCGGCGAAGCGCGCGACGATCTCGGCGAGCACGCGCCGCGCATCCAGATGATCACCATTCCGACCGACAAGATCCGCGACGTGATCGGCACCGGCGGTTCGGTTGTGCGCGGCATCGTCGAGGAGACGGGCGCCAAGATCGATATCAACGACGACGGCACGATCAAGGTCGCGTCCAACAGCGCCCAGTCCATCGAGGACGCTCTCAACCGGATCAAGATGATCACGTCCGAGCCGGAGCCCGGCGAGATCTACCAGGGTACGGTTGTGAAGACCGTTGATTTCGGCGCGTTCGTCAACTTCTTCGGCCCGAAGGACGGGCTGGTGCACATCTCGCAGCTCGCGCCGCACCGGGTCAAACAGACCACGGACGTGGTCAAGGAAGGCGACAAGGTGTGGGTCAAGCTGCTCGGCTTCGACGACCGTGGAAAGGTCCGTCTCTCCATGAAGGTGGTCGATCAGGAGACCGGCAAGGAGATCGAGCGCGACGACGATCAGGCGGAGGGCGCGAAAGAAGCAAGCTAGCTTTCGCGCAATCGTTCCGACAAGATAGGGCGGCTCCCGTTTCGGGGGCCGCTTTTCTTTTTCTCATCAGGATGGACGTGATGAAGGGTGTGGTTTTTACGGGCGACCGGACGCTCGAATTCCGGGACTTTCCCGATCCGGAGCCGAGTGAGGACGATGTGGTCATCGAGATCAAGGCGTCCGGCATGTGCGGCAGCGATCTGCACGTCTATCGCTCGAACGACCCCGCACTTGTGGGGCAAGTCATCGCCGGGCATGAGCCGTGCGGCGTGGTGCTCGAGCGCGGCGCATCGGTTCCGGAGCGGGTCGCGCCGCAGGGCGCCCGCATCATGGTCCATCATTATGACGGTTGCCGTACCTGCTCGAACTGCATGTCGGGCTGGACGCAACTGTGCGATGAGGGATCGGTCGTTTACGGCAAGAACGGCCACGGGTCGCACGCGCGCTACATGAAGGTGCCGGCGCGTACGCTGGTTTCGCTGCCGGACAGCCTGAGCTTCACGACCGGTGCCGCCATCTCCTGCGGCACGGGAACGGCCTTCGGCGCCATCGAGCGCATGGAACTGCGTGGCGGTGCGACCCTCGCGGTGTTCGGCCAGGGGCCTGTGGGCCTGAGCGCCACCATGCTCGGCGCCGCCATGGGCGCGCGCGTCATCGCCGTCGATGTGGTCGACGACCGGCTTGAGCAGGCGAAGGCGTTCGGCGCTGACGCGGTCGTCAATGCGAGTGTGGACGATCCCGTCGCGGCAATCCGGAACCTCACCAACGGTGGTGCGGACTACGCGCTCGAATGTTCCGGCGTGCCCGATGCATCGGCCGCGGCCGTGAAGTCGATGCGCACATGGGGCACGGTGTGTTTCGTCGGCATGGGGGCCAAACCCGCGACCTACGACGTGACCAACGACATCATCCGCAAACAGCTCACGCTGCTCGGGTCGTGGACATTCAGTGCCGCGGGTCAGCGCGACTGCGCCATGTTCGTCGCCGAGCGCAATCTCCCCGTCGATGAGCTTTTCACCCACAGCTTCGCGCTCGACCAGGCGGAAGAGGCCTACAAGCTGTTCGACACGCAAACCACGGGGAAGGCGGTCATCCTGCCGGACGGGCAAAGCTAGCCAACCGGCTCGAATCTCTGCGGTTCCGGCCAGAAGATCTCGAGCGATCTTTCCACGCCGCGCGGGTCGCCCGTGGTCAGAAGCGATGGCCGCGTGCCTGCTCGCGGCGGCGCGACGTAGCGGGTGTGACGCGCGAGATAGTCTTCAAGGCTGTCTGCCACGACCTTCGGCTGGCTCAGAATACGGGTCGAGGGGGGCAGGTGGCGCACGAACAGGTGTTCGATCAGCGGATAGTGGGTGCAGCCGAGAATGACGGTTTCGGGCGCCATGCCCTGCGTGCGCTCAAGAAGCGTGGCCACATAGGCGCTCACCATCTCGTCCAGCTCGTCCTCGCGGCGCGCCGCCTCGATGGCGCCGGCAAGCTCCGGGCAGTCCTGTTCGATGACGGTGACCTTGGGACAGCGTTTCCGGATCTCTTCTCGGTACACGCCGCTGTCGATGGTGCGCTGGGTGCCGAACACGGCAATCGTGTCGGTGTTGTATTTCTGCGGATATTGCGGCGCGGTCACCGCCCAGGGTGTCTGCGTGGCGGCCTCGACCATCGGCGCGACGACACCGAGGATATTGTGCCCCTCATAGCCTGCATCGGGCAGCCATTGCTGTTGCAGCGTCCGGCAGGCGATGGCCGTCGCCGTGTTGCAGGCGAGCAGAACCAGCCGGCAGCCCTGGCCATACAGCCGTTCCACGCCTTCGCGGGTCAGCGCGACGATGTCCTCGGAGGGGCGGTTGCCATAGGGTGCGTTCGCGTGGTCTCCCAGATACACGAACTCCACTTGCGGGAACCGCTCGACCAGCTCGCGGCATACGGTCAGCCCGCCATGGCCAGAATCGAAAAGCCCAATCATGGTGCTGCGTTCTCGTAAACCTGCGCGTCGGCCCTCCGGTTCACGACCGGCGGGCACGCGCCATTGCGACGCAAGTTACTCGGCGGCTTCCGAATGCTTGCTCGTATCCAGCACGTCCTCGTACACCTTGAGGGCGTCGAGTTCCGGCGTGGAGACGACGTTGTAGCCGCAATCGGCAAAGTGCACCTCGCCGGTCACCGCACCGGATAAATCGGACAGCAGGTACAGGGCCGCGCCGCCAACCTCGTCCAGATAGGGCGTGCGCTTCAGCGGCGAGTGCGCCTTCTGGAAGTTGAAAATGCTGCGGGCATCGGAAATGCCGGCGCCGGCGAGGGTGCGCATCGGGCCCGGTGACAGGGCGTTCACGCGGATGCCGCGCGGACCGAAATCGACCGCAAGATATTTGACGCTCGTCTCCAGCGCTGCCTTGGCCACACCCATGACGTTGTAGCAGGGGACCACGCGCGAGGCGCCGCCATAGCTCAGGGTCAGCAAGCTGCCGCCTTCGCCCATCAGGTCGGAGGCGCGTTTGCAGATCTCCGTGAACGAGAAGCAGGAGATCACCATGGTCTGCAGGAAGTTTTCGCGGCTTGTATCCGCATAGCGGCCCTTGAGCTCGTTGCGGTCGGAAAAGGCCAGGGCGTGGACAACGAAATCGAGTGAGCCCCATTTGTCGCCGATGACCTTGAACACGTTGTCGACGCTGTCGAGGTCTTCGACGTCGCATGATTCGATGATTTGCGCGCCGGTCGACTCAGCGAGCGGGATGGCGCGCCTGCCGAAGGCATCTCCCTGATACGTGAACGCAAGCTCCGCGCCTTGTCCGGCAAGGACCCGGGCGATCCCCCATGCGATGGACCTGTCGTTGGCGACGCCCATAACAAGGCCCTTCTTGCCTTCCATCAAGGGTCTCGGGGATGCAATGTCTTTCTCGGTCATGGCTGTTACCTGGCACTTGAACCTAGTTCT
>JANQLP010000234.1 GCA_028280515.1 Hyphomicrobiales bacterium | reverse complement strand
CAATCGGAAACCCTTTCGGGACGGGCGGTTTTGCGCCAATCCCGGCGCAAAGGCCCTCGCCCGTACACTCGGGTACGCGCCACGGGCCTTTGCTTGATCCTGTCGCAAAATCGCTCCGTCAGAATGGCTCCGATTTAACCGAATAGGCTCTAGTGTCCGCAAAACGGTTTGTCATCCGGAGGCGGCCGTTCCCATGCAGCAAAGAAGGACAACCGCGGCGCAACGGGCTCAAGACCGGTCGGTTCAGCGGCAACCGGCCACCTCGCGGTTTAACGCTGCACCGGTCTTGCGGGCCCGTCCCAATTGCGGCGGCGCAGCAATCCCCATATAAGGCAGATGATGAATGAAACGACGTCCATACGCCTGCGCAAGATGAACGGGCTCGGCAACGATTTCGCCGTGCTCGACGCGCGCCCGCATGCCCTGCCGCTCAGCGTCGGGCAGGCGCGCGCGATCGCCGACCGCGACAGCGGCGTGGGGTGCGATCAGGTGATCGCGATAGAGCCCTCGCCCGCCGGCGCGGACGCCTTCATGCGCATCTGGAACCATGATGGCGGCGAGGTCGAGGCGTGCGGCAACGCCATGCGCTGCGTGGCGACCGTATTGGCGGACGAACTGGGACGCTCCGACGTCTCGATCCAGACCGGCGCCGACATGCTCAGCGCCAGGGTCAATCCGGACGGGACGGTCACGGTGGATATGGGCGTGCCGAAGTTCCGCTGGGACGAGATCCCGCTCTCGGAAGAATTTCACGACACCCGCACAATCGAACTGCAGGTCGGACCGATCGACGCGCCGGTCCTGCATTCGCCGAGCGTGGTCAATGTCGGCAACCCGCACTGCATTTTCTGGGTCGACAACGTGAACGCCCACGAGCTGGAGCGCATCGGACCCGTGCTCGAGCATCATCCGCTGTTTCCCGAGCGCGCCAACATTTCGCTCGCCCATGTCACATCGCGAGATTCAATCACGCTGCGCGTGTGGGAACGCGGCGTGGGGCTCACGCGCGCCTGCGGAACCGCCGCCTGCGCCGTTGCCGTCGCTGCACCGCGCAAGGGACTGACAGAGCGGACATCGACGGTGACTTTGCCGGGCGGGCCGTTGCAGATGGAGTGGCGCGAAAGCGACGACCACATTCTCATGACAGGCCCGAGCGAACTCGAATATGAAGGTACGCTCGATCCGGCCCTCCTGCAGGGGGAGGCAGTGTCGTGAGCGCGCCGGAAATCCTCACCTTCGGTTGCCGCCTCAATGCCTATGAAAGCGAGGTCATGCGCCGTCTCGGCACGGAAGCGGGACTCGAAGAGACGGTGATCGTCAACACCTGCGCGGTCACGGGCGAGGCTGTGCGTCAGGCGCGCCAGGCGATCCGCAAGGCGCGGCGTGCGAACCCGCAAGCGAAGATCATCGTCACCGGGTGTGCCGCGCAGCTCGAGCCCGAAATGTTCGCGGCCATGGCCGAAGTCGATCACGTCGTCGGCAATGCGGAGAAGATGCAGGCCGGAACCTTCGCGACGCTTGCCACCAGCGACAGCGAGCAGGTGCTTGTCGATGACATTCAGTCGGTGCGCGAGACGGCATCCCACATGATCGACGGGTTCGGCGCGCGCACCCGCGCTTATATCCAGATTCAGAACGGCTGCGACCACCGCTGCACCTTTTGCATCATTCCTTATGCCCGTGGCGCGTCGCGCTCGGTTCCGGCTGGCGAAGTCGTCTCGCAGGTGCGCCGGCTTGTCGAGGCCGGCACGCGCGAGGTGGTGCTGACCGGTGTCGATATCACCGCCTACGGGGCCGACCTTCCGGGCGATCTGACGCTCGGCACACTGGTGCGCAAGGTGTTGAAGCTGGTGCCGGATCTCGACCGGCTGCGCTTGTCTTCCATCGACTCCATCGAGGCCGATCCGCCGCTGGTGCGTGCGATCGCCGAGGAAGAACGCCTGATGCCGCACCTGCATCTGTCGCTGCAGGCAGGCCACGACCTGACGCTGAAGCGCATGAAGCGCCGCCATTCGCGGGCGCAGGCGATCGCGTTCTGCCAGGAAGTACGGGCGTTGCGCCCCGATGTCGTGTTCGGGGCCGACCTGATCGCCGGGTTCCCGACGGAAACCGAGGAGATGTTCGAGGGCACGCTGTCGATTGTCGACGCGTGCGGGCTGACCTATCTCCACGTGTTCCCTTATTCGGCGCGCGAGGGAACGCCGGCGGCGCGTATGCCCCGGGTGGACGGCGCGGCAATCAAGGCGCGTGCGGCGCGGTTGCGCGAAAAGGGCGCAGACGTGCTTGAGCGTCACATGCGCGCGCAGCTCGGATCGGCCCAGTCCATCCTTATGGAAAGCGAAACGCGCGGGCGGACGCCGCACTTCACGCCGGTTGACATGGCCGTGCCGTCGCCCGTGGGCGAAATCATCTCCGCGCGTGTCACCGGTCTCGGTGCCGATGCCCTTCAAGGAATGCCGCTGCAATGAGCGAAAAGAAAAAACCGGGCTTTTTCAAGCGGTTGCTTGGCTCTCTCCTCGGCTCCAAAGAGAAGCAGGACGAGGCGCCTGAAGAGGCGGTAGAGGAAAAGGCCGAAACCGAAGCCGAGGTTGCAGCCGAAGCCGAAGCGAAAGCGCCCACCAAAAAGCCCGCGGCGAAGAAACCGCCCGCCAAAAAACCTGCCGCAAAGAAACCGCCGGCGACAAAGGCCAAGGAGCCCCCCGCCAAGGCGGAGAAGGCCGAAAAGGCCCCTGCGAAAAAGCCTGCAGCGAAAAAACCGGCCGCCAAGAAGCCCGCGGCCAAAAAGCCAGCAGCGAAGAAAACCGTCACCCGCAAAAAGACGCAAGCCAAGGCAGTGCCGCCACCCGAGGAGGTTGCCGAAGACGTTTCCGAGGCTGTCGCGCCCGAGCCCGAACCTGAGCAGGTCCAGGAGCCCGAGCCTGTGCCGGCGCCGGAACCTGTCACGGCCGCTGAACTGGAACCCGAACCTGTTCCGGAGCCCGAACCTGCGCCCGAGCCGAAACCCGTCACGGCCAAGGAACCTGAGCCCGCGCCCGAACCGGAACCTGAGCCGGAGCCTGTCGCGGCGCTCGAAGCCGCCCCGGAGCCTGAGCCCGAGCCGAAAAAGAAGGGGTGGTTCTCCCGGCTGCGCGACGGTCTGAGCAAGACGTCCGACAAGCTCACCGAGAACATCACCGCCATCTTCACCAAACGGAAGCTGGACGATCAGACGCTCCAGGAGCTCGAGGACGCGCTGATCCAGGCGGACCTCGGGCTGGACATGGCGATCCGGATCACAGAGGAGGTAGCGCGCGGCCGCTACAACAAGGAGATCGAGCCGGAAGAGGTGCGGGCCGTTCTCGGCGCGGAAGTCGCCAACGTGCTCGAGCCCATGGCGCGACCGCTGGAGCTCGATCCAACCAAGAAGCCGCACGTCATCCTCGTGGTCGGCGTGAACGGCACCGGCAAGACCACGACCATCGGCAAGCTGTCGCATCAGTTCGCCCAGGCCGGAAAGGACGTGGTCATCGCCGCCGGTGACACGTTCCGGGCCGCGGCTATCGATCAGCTCAAGATCTGGGGCGACCGGACCGGAGCGCCGGTCATCTCGGGAAATGTCGGCGCCGATGCGGCCGGGCTTGCCTACGACGCGCTTTCCCAGGCACAGGCGCAAGGCGCGGACGTTCTGCTCATCGACACAGCGGGTCGGCTGCAGAACAAGGCCGACCTCATGGAAGAACTCGCCAAGATTGTACGGGTGACGAAGAAGCTCGACGACACCGCGCCGCATTCGGTCCTGCTGATCCTTGATGCAACGACGGGACAGAATGCGGTGGGTCAGGCGCAGGCCTTCATGGATATTGCCGGCGTGACCGGCATCATCATGACCAAGCTCGACGGAACGGCCCGTGGCGGCATTCTCGTGGCCATTGCCGAGAAGTTCGCCCTGCCCATTCACGCCATCGGCGTCGGGGAGTCGGTCGACGATCTGCAGCCGTTCGACGCCTACGAATTCGCGGCCCTGATCGCGGGTGCTGAAGAAAAGGTCGAGGCGTGAGCGCGCCGGACACCCAGAGCAAGCCGGGAGAGGCAAAGCAGGAGAGCCCGCTGGTCCGGCTTCTCCTCGACCTTGGACCGTTGCTGCTGTTTTTCGGCATAAACGCCTATTTCGGCATTTTCGCCGCGACCGCGGTTTTCATGGTCGCCATCACGGTTGCGCTGATCCTCTCACGCATGCTGACGGGGCAGTTCGCCAAAATGCCGCTCGTCACGGCGGTGTTCGTTCTCCTGTTCGGCGGTCTCACCCTGTACCTGCAGGATGAGATATTCATCAAAGTCAAACCGACGATCATCTATCTGTTGTTCGCCGGCATTCTGCTCGGCGGTATTGCGGTCAAGCGCGTGTTCCTGCAGAGCCTTCTCGGCGAGGCGTTCGATCTGGAGGCGCAGGGCTGGCGCAAGCTGACGTTTCGCTGGGCCTGGTTCTTTATCTTCCTGGCCGCACTGAACGAGTTCGTCTGGCGCAGCTTCAGCACGGACATCTGGGTGAGCTTCAAGGTTTTCGGGCTGCTTCCCCTCACGCTCATATTCGCCGCCCTGCAGGTCGGCCTTCTCCAGAAGCACGCCAAATCAGCCGAGTAAGGCGTTCGCATTCGGGCCTCTTCGCGTGCATCGTGAAGCTGCGTGCGCGGCCGCCATCGCGACGGCGAAACCATTGGAAATCATTGCTCTTTTGGCGCCCCGCGCCGAGGCCTTGCACGCTTTCACACAGTCTCAAGCAAACGTGACTGGACCATGCCACCCCGAGACAGGTTAATCAGTAGTCAGGAGTTTAACGGCGCTCTGGAAAGTTGCGCGCAGCTTCGATCGTTCCGGGGAACGCGTGATGGAACCGAACACTCAAGACACGACAAACACCCTCAGCCAATGCGTCATCCACCTGCTCCACCGCGCGGGACAGTGCGCCGGCGACCTGTTCACGGAAGAGGTGATCGATGGCGGTCTGACACCCCGCCAGTATGCGGTACTTGTGGCGGTTTCGCTCGATGAGGGCCTCAGCCAGACCGATCTTGTCGATCGCACCGGGATCGACCGGTCCACGCTCGCCGACATCATTCGGCGCATGTTGAAGAAGGGGCTCGTCAGTCGCCGCCGGACCCGCCACGACGCGCGCGTCTACGCCGTCAAACTGACCGATGCCGGACGCGAGGCACTCAGCGCCGCCCAGCCTGCCGCCGATCATGCGGACGAACGCCTGCTCGCCGCACTCGAGCCGGGCAAGCGGGACGAGTTCCTGCAGTCCCTCAACACAATCGTTCAGGCTATCGGGCCGGATTCCGCCAAGAACGGGCGCTGAACACGTTTTCAGCTATTGCTGGCCGCGGGCCTTTCGGATAGCCGGGAGCAGTGCCGTCTCCAGGTCCTTGGCGTCGATCGGTCCGACATGCTTGTAGAGGATCGTGCCGTCGTCCCCGACAATAAACGTCTCCGGCATGCCATAGACGCCCCATTCGATCGCCGCCGAGCCTTTCGCATCGACACCGACGGTCTGAAAAGGGTTCCCCAATTGCCCGAGGAAACGGCGCGCCGCGGTCGTCTCATCCTTGTAGTTGATACCGACAAGCCGTGCCTTGCTCTCTTTCGTGAGCTGCTTCAGAAACGGATGTTCGTCGCGGCACGGCCGGCACCAGGATGCCCAGAAATTGACGATCTGGACGCCTTTTCCTTTGAGATCTGCGGCGCTGAGGCCCGGGACCTGTGCACCATCGTGCTTCAGGCCTTCAAGCGGAGGCAGCTGCAGCTCCGGAGCCGGCTTGCCGATGAGCGCCGATGGCAGTTTCGAGGGATCGCCGCTGTGCAGGCCGACGAAGAACAGCCCGGCAAGGGCGAGGAACAGGACCAGCGGCAGGGCCATGCGCCAGGATACCGCCAAGCGGTCGGCGCGCGTTTCGTCAGCCGGCGAGGACATCAGCGCTCGGCCTTTCCCTTGCCGCGCTTGCCCTGCGGCGACGCGGCACGTGCCGAGCGGCGCTGCACGCCCTGTGCTTCCAGCTCGTCGAGCAACCGCAACTGATGGCGGGCATCGGCGCGAATCCACGCGATCAGGCCGCCGAGCAGAATGAGCGTGGCGCCGTAGGAGGCCCAGATGAAACCGGCGTGCTGGCCGAGATCGAGGATCGCGTTCATGCGCGTGCCCCCTCCCCGGCTCGTGCGGCGTCGACCTGGGTCAGTCTGAGCGCCTGCACGCGGCGGCGCCAGACCTCGGCGCGCATGGCCGTCAGATGCAGGACGAAGAAGAGCGCCGTGAACGCTGCCGCCATCACCAGCAGCGGAATCAGGATCGAGGAGTGGATCGCAGGCGCATCGAGGCGCGTAATCGACGCCGGCTGATGCAACGTGTTCCACCAGTCGACCGAGAACTTGATGATCGGCAGGTTCACCGACCCGACAATGGCGAGGATCGCGGCGGCGCGGCCGGCGCGGGAGGGCTCCTCAACCGCCTGCCACAGGGCCATCAGCCCGAGATAGAGGAAAAACAGGATCAGCACTGATGTGAGGCGTGCATCCCACACCCAATAGGTGCCCCACATGGGCTTGCCCCACAACGAACCGGTGATGAGCGCAAGCAAGGTGAAGCAGGCCCCGATAGGCAAGGCCGACTTGGCGGCCACATCCGCCATGGGGTGGCGCCAGATCAGCGAGCCGATGCTGGCAACGGTGACGATCGCATAGCCCATCATCGCCAGCCAGGCGGACGGCACGTGGATGTACATGATCTTGACCGTCTCACCCTGCTGATAATCGGGCGGTGCCACGAAGAACACCAGATAGAGCCCGACCAGCATCAGGACGACGGTCAGCCCCGTGAGCCAGGGCAGCACGGCGCCTGACAGCTTCAGGAAGATCGACGGGTTGGCCAGACGGCCAAAAAAGCCGGGTTTCTCTACCATGACTTGGTTCTAATTCAGCTCCGCGTTACGCGCAATCGACCGTCACATTACCAATCGTTCACGTGTTCGGCATTGAGTTCGATCAACCGAGCGACAGCCGCAACGCCGCCGCCGCCGCAAGCGGTGCCAGCACCACCGTCGCCAGGCTCAACGCACAGAGTATCAGGTAAGACGACAAAAAAGAGGCAGGGCCCACGATCACGGCGTTCATCGCTGAAACCCCGAACACCAGCACCGGCACGTAGAGCGGCAATACGAGAAGCGCGAGCAGCAGTCCGCCGCGCCGCAGGCCGAGGGTCAGGGCCGCTCCGACGGCACCGAGAAAACTGATGGCCGGCGTGCCGGTGAGCATTGTCAGGATCAGCACCCAGAAGGCGTCGGCCGGCAGGTTGAGCAGAAGGGCGAGTATGGGTGCGGCAATGACGAGCGGGATGCCGATGGAAATCCAGTGCGCCAGCGACTTGGCCGCGGCCACCAGTTCCAGTGGCAGGGGCCCGAGCGCGATGACCTCGAGCGTGCCGTCCTCGAGGTCGTTGTGGAAGATGCGCTCGACCGAAAGCAGCGCCGCCAGCAGCAGCGACACCCACAAGACCCCGGGCGCGATGCGCGACAGCAGATTGAGGTCCGGTCCAAGGCCGAGCGGCAGGATGGCAACGACGACGAGATAGAACCCGAGTGCGGTCGATATGGCACCGCCCTCGCGCAGGGTCAGGCGCACGTCGCGGGCGACAAGACGGGCGAACGCATGCATCAGCTCGTGCCCTCCGCGCCAAGGGTGAGGGTCTGCCCGAATTTCACGCCGAGCGGCAAGTGTGTCGCCGCGATGACCAGACCGCCGGCGGCAATGTGGCCTTCAATGGTCGCCGACAAGATGTTCCGCGATGCCTCGTCGAGCGAAACCGACGGCTCGTCGAGAAGCCACAACGGGCGCTCCACGAGGCGCAAGCGTGCAAGGCCGAGACGGCGCGCCTGACCCGCCGACAGCAGGCCCGCCGGAATGTCCCTCAGATCAAGCAGGTTGAACGCGTCGAGCGCCTCGTCGACCTCGCCGCCGCCGAGAAAGTCGGCCCAGAATGCGAGGTTCTCGTGGACCGTGAAGGCGCGCTTCACGCCGTTGAGGTGCCCGACATAGTGGCAGAACTCGCCGATCGGCGTTTCCTCGTCGGCGCCTTCAAGTGTGAAGGTCCCCGCGGCAGGCGGCAGGAAACCGGCCAGAATGCGCAACAGGCTCGACTTGCCGACGCCGTTGGCTCCGACCAGTTGCACGCCTTTTCCCGGCTCGGCGTCGAACGACAGATGCTCGAAGACGGTTCGCCCGCCGCGCACGCAGGTCAGGTCTTGGACGCTCAGTCGCATGGGTAGAACTTAGAAACCTATTCCGAATCCGGTAGCCAGAGATAGTCTGCGGCTGTGTATGGGCACATTCGACGCGAACGAGACTTGAGCCGCGGCGCACAATATATTAATCACGTCATATCAGACGCCAGCGCAAAAACGGGGCGTGGTTTATACCGGGCGGCAAGATTTTTATCCATCCGGTAATTTCAGACCGTACCTTCCGTCGGCACACCGGCGGCGCGGGCCAGGGCCATTCAAACTCATAAGGAGATCTGCCCGTGAGCGCGCACGCACGTCCTTCGCATGACAGTTTCAAATGCCGCCGCACTCTGGAAGTCAGCGGCACGAGCTATGATTATTTCTCGCTGCCGGAGGCTGAGAAAAACGGGCTCGACGGAATCTCAAAACTGCCGTTCTCGCTCAAGGTTCTGCTCGAAAACCTGCTCCGCCACGAAGACGGCTCATCGGTGACCGCCGACGATATCCGGGCCTGCGCCGAATGGCTGGCATCGAAATCCTCGACCCAGGAAATCGCTTTCCGCCCGGCGCGCGTGCTGATGCAGGATTTCACCGGTGTTCCCGCCGTGGTGGATCTCGCGGCCATGCGCGACGCGATGGTGACGCTCGGCGGCGATCCGGCCAAGATCAATCCGCTGGTGCCTGTCGACCTTGTCATCGACCACTCGGTTACGGTCGACTTCTTCGGCAGCGGCAACGCCTTCCAGCTCAACGTCGAAAAGGAATATGAGCGCAATCAGGAGCGCTACTCGTTCCTGCGTTGGGGCTCTGAGGCGTTCGAGAACTTCCGGGTCGTGCCGCCGGGCACCGGTATCTGTCATCAGGTCAACCTGGAATATCTCGCCCAGACCGTCTGGACGAACACTGTCGAGGAGGGCGGCAACGCTGTCGCCTACGCCTATCCGGACACGGTCGTCGGAACCGACAGCCACACGACGATGGTGAATGCGCTTTCGGTGCTCGGGTGGGGTGTCGGTGGCATCGAGGCCGAAGCCGGTATGCTCGGCCAGCCCATTTCGATGGTCATCCCCGAGGTCGTCGGGTTCCGTTTCGAAGGTGCGCTCGCGGACGGTGTCACGGCCACCGACCTGGTGCTCACGGTCGTGGAAATGCTGCGCAAGCGCGGTGTGGTCGGCAAGTTCGTCGAATTCTATGGGCCGGGCCTCGACAATCTCTCGCTCGAGGACCAGGCGACCATCGGCAACATGGCGCCGGAATACGGCGCCACCTGCGGGTTCTTCCCCATCGACAACGATACGATTGCCTATCTGACGGCAACGGGCCGCGAAGCCGACCGGATCGCATTGGTCGAGGCGTACGCGAAGGCGCAAGGAATGTGGCGCGCCAGCGACACGCCGGACCCGGTGTTCACCGACACGCTGAATCTCGATCTGGGTTCCGTCGAACCGTCCGTTGCGGGCCCGAAACGCCCGCAGGACCGGGTGGCGCTCAATCAGGCGCCCGATGCCTTCGAGGTCGCCCTGGCCGAAGCGCGCGGCGTCGATCAGACGGGCGCTGTATCCGACATGGAAGAGGAAGGCGGCGCGAGCTTCCCGGTGCTGCGCCATTCCGCGAAGGTCGAAGGCGCGAATTACGAACTCAACGACGGTGACGTGGTCATCGCCGCGATCACGTCATGCACCAACACATCGAACCCGGCCGTTCTGATCGCTGCCGGGCTGCTCGCCCGCAACGCGCGCGAGAAGGGTTTGACCGTCAAGCCCTGGGTGCGCACGTCGCTCGCGCCGGGAAGCCAGGTCGTGACCGACTATCTTGAAAAGGCCGGCCTGCAGGACGAGCTCGATGCGCTCGGGTTCCACCTTGTGGGCTACGGCTGCACCACCTGCATCGGCAATTCCGGGCCTTTGCCGGAAGAGATCGCCGAGGCAGTCGGCGAAAACGATCTGGTGGTCTGTTCGGTTCTTTCCGGCAACCGTAACTTTGAAGGCCGCATCAATCCGCACGTCAAGGCCAACTGGCTCGCCTCGCCGCCGCTGGTTGTCGCCTACGCCATCGCCGGCTCGCTCGACGTGAACGTCGCCACCGATGCCCTCGGTGAGGATGCGGACGGCAATCCGGTGTATCTCAAGGACATCTGGCCATCGAGCCAGGATATCGCCGATCTCATCCGCTCCTGCGTCACGCCGGAAATGTTCGCGTCGCGCTATGCCGACGTGTTCAAGGGCGATGAGAAATGGCAGCAGATCGGCGGCAAGGCCGGCAAGACCTATGACTGGCCGGAAACCTCGACCTATGTGAAGAACCCGCCCTATTTCGAGGGCATGCAGCTCGACCCGGAACCGGTCACTGACATCATCGACGCACGGATCCTCGGGCTGTTCGAGGACTCCATTACGACGGACCACATCTCGCCTGCGGGCGCCATCAAGGTCGACGGCCCGGCGGGCGAGTACCTCAAAGAGCACCAGGTGCGTCCGATCGAGTTCAACTCCTACGGCGCGCGGCGCGGCAATCACCACGTCATGATGCGGGGTACGTTCGGCAATATCCGCATCAAGAACCAGATGGTTCCCGGCACCGAAGGCGGTGTCACCGTGCATCATCCGTCCGGTGAAGACATGTCCATGTTCGATGCGGCCATGCGCTACAAGACGGAAAACGTCCCGCTGGTCGTGTTCGGCGGCACCGAGTACGGCACGGGGTCGAGCCGCGACTGGGCCGCGAAGGGCACGCGTCTGCTCGGTGTGCGCGCCGTGATCGTGGAGTCCTTCGAACGCATTCACCGGTCGAACCTCATCGGTATGGGCGTGCTGCCGCTGCAGTTCGAGGACGGTCTGTCGTGGAAGAAGCTCGGCATCACCGGTGCGGAGAAGGTCACGATCGAAGGCCTCGGTTCGATCGAACCGAGGCAGACGGTCATTGCGAAGATCGCCTTTGGCGACGGCAAGATCGAGGATGTGCCGCTGGTGTGCCGGATCGATACCGATGACGAACTCGGCTACTACAACCACGACGGCATTCTGCCCTATGTGCTCCGCAATCTCGCAAGCGCGGCGTAACCGCGCTCTCCAGTGCCCGATCACGCGGTAGGTTTTTTACCGTGAGCGGTGCAACCGGTTGTTTCACCCAGTCGTTACTGGCAATTGAGACCGGTACGCCAGATACTCCGGTCGGTCGCAACCGCGGCCGCACACCGCAAAATCGGGAAGAGTTCACGTGCTTAAAACGGCGTTGATAAGTGTTTTTTCGGCTTTCGCTCTCTCCGGGGTGATGATCGCCGCGCAGGATGAAGCGGCGGCGGAGCCGGAGCACAAGGCCGTGGTCGAACTGTTCACCAGCCAGGGCTGTTCGTCCTGTCCGCCGGCTGACAAGCTGCTCGGCAAGTTCGCGAAGCGCAACGACGTTGTCGCGCTGACCTTTCCGGTCGATTACTGGGATTATCTGGGTTGGAAGGACACGCTTGCCAGCCCGGAATTCAGCACGCGTCAGCGTGCTTATGCCAAGGCGCGGGGCGACGGCGAGGTTTACACGCCGCAGGTCGTCGTCGATGGCGTGACGCATGCGGTTGGAAGCCGTCCCTCGGAAATCCGGCAGGCCATCGCCAAATCGAAGAAGAAACTCAGAAATGCGCGTGTGCCGCTGAAGATGCGCGCGAAGGGCGATACGCTGATCATAACCGTCGGCGACGCGCCGGAAGGTGCGCGCGTCAAGCCCGCGACCATCTGGCTGGCGCTGGTCAAGAAGTCGGAAACGGTCAAGATCTCGCGCGGCGAGAACCGCGGACGGACAATCACGTACCATCAGGTCGTGCGCGACATGACGCCGATCGGTCACTGGACCGGAAAACGCGTCGTCATCAAACTGCCGAAGCATCACCTGCAAAACAGCGATGCGGACGGGTGTGTCGTGCTGTTGCAGCAGGACACGGCTGGCCCGGTGCTCGCTGCCGCAGAAATGAAGAACTGGTAGGCGCGTCCGCGCCTAAATGTTCAGTCCCGCCCTTCAAGCACAAGACGGTTGAGCCGTTCGGCGAACTTCGCCGGATCTTCGGGCAATGTGCCTTCAAGGATCCGCGCCTCGTCGAGCAAAATCCATGCGAGATCGTCGAACGCGTCCGCCTTGCTGCTTGAAAGCGCCTTAACGATCGCGTGCGAGGGATTGATCTCCAGAACCGGTTTGACGCCGCTCTTGCCCGCCTGCTTTTCGAGGAACTTGTCGAGGCCGCGGTCCGGCCCTTCAGCTGGAGCGACCAGGCATGCCGCGCTCTCAACGAGACGGGTCGACGCGCGCACATCGGTCAGTTCGTCGGCGAACAGGTTTTTGA
>JANQLP010000212.1 GCA_028280515.1 Hyphomicrobiales bacterium | reverse complement strand
AGTCAAAATGCCGGGCGTCAAGCCCTTGACCGAAAGACGGGAATTGAATGAGAGTGCGGCAGGCATTCGGAAGGTGCAATGACGGCAAACTGCGGCGGCTTGTTCGCCTGCACGCGTCTTCACCAAATTGCATTGAAATGGATGCACACCACACACGCCTGATGGATAACTTCTGTGACATGAGTACAACGATGAAATGGATCGTCCGGGCGTTGCTGGTCGCATGCGCCGCGTGGCTTCCCAGCGCACAGGCGCTTGCCGCAACCCTCGACGACGTAAAGGCGAAGGGCTTCGTGTCGTGCGGCGTCAATCACGGACTGCCGGGCTTCTCGAGCAGCGACGAAAAGGGCCGCTGGCAGGGCATGGATGCGGACCTGTGCCGCGGCCTCGCGGCGGCAATCTTCGCCGATCCGGACAAGGTGAAGTTTGTCCCGCTGACGGCAAAGGAGCGCTTCACCGCGCTGCAGTCGGGCGAGGTCGACATTCTTTCCCGCAACACCACCTGGACGATGACGCGCGATACCGCGCTCGGTCTGCACTTTGCCGGCGTCACCTACTATGACGGCCAGGGCTTCATGGTGCACAAGAAGCTCGGCGTCGGCAGCGTGCTTGAACTTTCCGGCGCCACGATCTGCACCCAGGCGGGCACGACCACGGAGATGAATGTCGGCGACTTCTTCGACACCAAGAACATGCCGTTCAAGCTTCTCACCTTCGACAAGACGGAAGAATCCGTTCAGGCCTATGAAGCCGGTCAGTGCAACGCATTCACCGCCGACGCATCGCAACTCTACGCCTTTCGGCTCAATCTCGCCGAGCCGGACGATCACATTGTCCTGCCCGAGATCATCTCGAAGGAGCCGCTCGGTCCCGTCGTCCGGCAGGGCGACGATCAGTGGTTCAACCTGGTCAAATGGACCGTGTTTGCGCTGATCGAAGCGGAGGAACTCGGCATCACAAGCGAAAACATCGATGAGAAGCGCACGTCCGAAAACCCCGCCGTGCGCCGGCTGCTTGGCGTTGAGGGCGACCTCGGCCGCAAGCTCGGCCTCGATAACGACTGGGCCGTGCGATTGATCAAGTCGGTCGGCAATTACAGCGAGATGTTCGACCGCAACATCGGCGAGGGATCGCCTCTGAACATCGCGCGCGGCATCAACAAACTCTGGTCAGACGGGGGCATCCTTTATGCACCCCCGTTGCGTTGATCGAGCCGGGCTTCAATTTCCGATTGCACCAGTGCTAAGGTGAGATCCGCTGACCTCAGCCAGGAGATCAAGGGGGACTCATATGGGCAAAGCACCGGCTGCCAAGAAATCGACCGCGAAGAAACCGAGCACGCGGGCGGGCAACGGCAATGGTTCCGATGAACATGTCATGGAGATCAGTGACGAGATCGCCATCGAAATCACCGGGATGCACAAATGGTTCGGCAATTTCCATGTGCTGAGGGATATCAATCTGACCGTGAACAAGGGCGAGCGGATCGTTATCTGCGGCCCCTCCGGCTCCGGCAAGTCAACGCTGATCCGGTGCATCAACCGGCTGGAGGAACACCAGAAGGGTGATATCGTCGTCGACGGCATCGAGCTGACAGGCGATCTGAAGAAGATCGACGAGATCCGCCGCGAAGTCGGCATGGTGTTCCAGCATTTCAATCTTTTTCCGCACCTGACGATCCTCGAGAACTGCACGCTTGGCCCTATCTGGGTTCGCAATATGCCAAAGGAAGAGGCCGAGGAAATCGCCATGAAGTACCTGGAGCGGGTGCAGATCCCGGAACAGGCCCTCAAATATCCCGGCCAGCTCTCCGGCGGTCAGCAGCAGCGCGTCGCGATTGCCCGCTCGCTCTGCATGTCGCCGAAAATCATGCTGTTCGACGAGCCGACCTCGGCGCTCGATCCGGAGATGATCAAGGAAGTGCTCGACGTCATGGTCAATCTCGCCCACGAGGGCATGACCATGCTGGTGGTGACCCACGAAATGGGCTTTGCCCGCGAGGTGGCCAACCGCGTGATTTTCATGGATGAGGGTCAGATCATCGAGCAGAACGAGCCGGAGCCGTTCTTCTCCAACCCGCAGCATGAGCGCACACAGCTGTTCCTGAGCCAGATCCTGATCTAGGTGAGCAGCGGCGCCTAGAGCAAAATCCGATTAGGTTGACTCACCCTGTTTCAACCTAATCGGATAAATTTGCTCTATATCTTAAAGTGCTAGAGCATCTTTATGCGTTCA
>JANQLP010000159.1 GCA_028280515.1 Hyphomicrobiales bacterium | reverse complement strand
CGCGAGGGCGGCCGCACGGTGGGTGCGGGTGTCGTCGCCGGCATCATCGAATAGGAAACCACACAGACAACCGGCCCGCCAAAACATAATAAAGGGCGGGTCGAGCAAATGTGTGGTTCAAGTGAGGCCTTTTGTTGAGACAATAGGAGTGTAGCTCAATTGGCTAGAGCACCGGTCTCCAAAACCGGGGGTTGGGGGTTCGAGTCCCTCCACTCCTGCCAAGGGGCGGATCGCTCCGGCAGAGCGCAGAAAAAAGAGAATTAGGAGCATCGCCCCGGCGGTCCGGGGCAAACAGGTAACAGGACGCAAACGGAAATGGCCAAGACAAACCCGATCGAATTCATTGAGCAGGTCCGTTCGGAAACCTCGAAGGTAACGTGGCCGACGCGCAAGGAAACCATCATCACCACGATCATGGTGATGATCATGGTGTTCTTCGCGGCGCTGTTCTTTCTCGCGGCCGATACCGTGCTGAACATGGTCGTGAGTGCGGTGTTGGGCCGATAGTTTTCAGACAGACGCGGCGGCAGAGCGAAGCAATGACGAAACAGTGGTACATCGTACACGCCTACTCGAACTTCGAGCGCAAGGTGGCGGGCTCCATCAAGGAGCGGGCCCTTGCTGCCGGACTGGATGAGAAGTTCGAGGAAGTGCTGGTGCCGATGGAAGAAGTCGTCGAGATGCGCCGCGGCCGCAAAGTCAACGCGGAACGGAAGTTCTTCCCGGGCTACGTGCTGGTGAAGATGGATATGGACGATCAGACATACCACCTGGTCAAGAACACGCCGAAGGTGACCGGCTTTCTCGGGACGGACAAGAAGCCGATCCCGATCTCGGAAGACGAGGCGATGCGCATTCTTCAGCAGGTGCAGGAGGGTGTGGAGCGTCCCAAGCCGTCGGTGGCGTTTGAAGTTGGTGAACAGGTGCGTGTGGCCGATGGGCCGTTCGCATCATTCAACGGCCTTGTCGAGGAAGTCGATGAGGAACGGGCACGGCTCAAGGTGGCCGTGTCGATCTTCGGCCGGGCGACACCGGTCGAGCTTGAGTACGGTCAGGTCGAAAAACTCTGACCGGTTGTGGGAGGGTGACCCGAGAGCTGCCACTCTCTATGATCCCGCGACCACAAGCCCTTGTAATAAAAGCCGAAAAGTCGGCTCAATAGGGAATGAGAAATGGCAAAGAAGATTGAAGGTTATCTGAAACTGCAGGTCCCGGCGGGGCAGGCGAATCCGTCGCCGCCGATCGGTCCTGCGCTGGGCCAGCGCGGTCTGAACATCATGGAGTTCTGTAAGGCGTTCAATGCGGCAAGCCAGAATATGGACCCGGGTGCGCCGATTCCGACGATCATTACGATCTACCAGGACAAGTCGTTCACGTTCGAAACGAAAACACCGCCGGCATCCTACTTTCTGAAGAAAGCGGCACGTCTCAACAAGGGATCGCAGACGCCCGGCCTCGAAGTGGCAGGCAGCGTCACGCAAGCCCAGCTCAAGGAGATCGCCGAGGCGAAAATGCAGGATTTGAACGCGAATTCGGTCGAGCAGGCGATGAAGATCATAGCCGGTTCGGCTCGTTCCATGGGTCTTCAGGTTCAGGGGTAACGGCGATGGCACACGAAGGAAAACGGATGCGCAAGTCGCGCGAGTCGGTCGATCGCAACACCCAGTACGCGCTCGAGGAAGCGGTCAAGCTGGTCAAGGAGAATGCGAAGACCAAGTTTGACGAGACCGTCGAAATCGCCATGAACCTCGGCGTCGATCCGCGGCATGCCGACCAGATGGTCCGCGGTGTGGTGAACCTCCCCAACGGATCGGGACGTTCGGTCCGGGTGGCCGTATTTGCGAAAGGCGACAAGGCGGAAGAAGCGAAAGCAGCCGGTGCCGACATTGTCGGCGCTGAAGAGCTTGCCGAAGATGTGCAGAAGGGCAAGATTGATTTCGACCGCTGCATTGCGACGCCGGACATGATGCCGATCGTCGGCAAGCTGGGCAAGGTGCTCGGCCCGCGGAACCTGATGCCGAACCCGAAAGTGGGTACGGTCACGGCCGACGTGACCGACGCGGTCAAGGGCGCCAAGGGCGGCGCCGTTGAGTTTCGTGTCGAGAAAGCCGGAATTCTCCACGCTGGCGTCGGCAAGGCGAGTTTTTCCGAAGACGCGCTGGTTCAGAACATCAAGGCGTTCGCGGACGCGGTGGCCAAGGCCAGACCGTCGGGCGCGAAAGGGACCTTTGTCAAACGTGTCGCCATCAGTTCGACGATGGGACCGGGCGTAAAAATCGAACCCTCGAGCATTATGCCGGGGCAAGGAGGCTAACTGAGTTTTGGCAGCACAGCATGTGCTGCCGGAAGCGGTCTGGAGAATGGGTATTCCTGCTGCAGACCGGACCTGTCCGAGATTGCGGGTGCTGCCACAAGCAGCTTAAGCCGTCAGCGTATGTGCCGGGGCGATTGCCCCGAACACAAACAAGCGGGCCTGCATGAGACGGGAGACGAACTGAACACCGGAACACACTCCGGGGCTTTGGTTTGAACCTCGTAAAGCGCGCCGCGCTCGACTGAGTTACGGGCCGGTGCGGACAGGCAAACGAGCGCCGTTGGGGGCGTCTCGGCTGCCGGCCAGAGGCGTCATCAGTGGCAAAGTGAAGCGCAGTCCCGGGAAGTTGAGCGGGGCTGCACAACTGGAGAGAGCAGTTGGATAGAGCGCAAAAGAGTGAAGTCGTTACGACGCTTCATGAGGTGTTTTCCAACACGGGCGTCATTGTCGTCGCCCATTACTCTGGCCTGTCGGTCGCTGAAATGACCGATTTGAGGCGCCGTGCCCGTGAGGCCGGTGCCCAGGTCAAGGTTGCGAAAAACCGCCTCGCGAAACTCGCGCTCGAAGGGACCGAAGTGAGTGGCATCGCGGAACTGTTTGCAGGGCCGACCTGCATTACCTATTCCGACGATCCCGTGGCCGCACCGAAAGTTGCCGTGAATTTTGCGAAGGAAAACGAAAATCTCGTGATCCTTGGCGGCACGATGGGTGCAACGGCTTTGGACCCCAACGGCGTGAAATCGCTGGCAAGCCTGCCCTCGCTCGATGAACTGCGCGGCAAGCTGGTCGGCCTGTTGCAGGCACCTGCGGGCAAGGTCGCCCAGGTTGTGTCTGCACCGGGAGGTCAGTTGGCGCGCGTGCTTTCGGCGAAGGCCAGTCAAGGTGAAGCGGCGTAATCCGATCCACGTGCTACTGAACCAGGTTCAAACCTAAAAGGACTAAGAGTATGGCAGACTTGGAGAAAATTGCGGATCAACTGTCGGAGCTGACAGTGCTCGAGGCAGCCGATCTCGCGAAATTGCTTGAAGAGAAATGGGGCGTTTCGGCCGCTGCGCCGGTCGCCGTTGCCGCTGTCGGCGGCGCCGCCGGTGGCGATGGCGCCGCCGCGGAAGAGAAAACCGAGTTCGACGTCATTCTGGCGGCTATTGGTGACAAGAAGATCAACGTCATCAAGGAGGTGCGCACGATCACGGGTCTTGGACTGAAGGAAGCCAAGGACCTTGTCGAGGGCGCGCCGAAGCCGGTCAAGGAAGGCGTGGCCAAGGAAGAGGCCGAAGAGCTCAAGAAGAAGCTTGAGGAGGCGGGCGCGACCGCCGAGCTCAAGTAGCAGTTTGCTGTTGGAACGCCGGACCGGACGTCCGTCCGGTCCGGTCGTTCTGCCGGCCGGAGACAGGACTGGCGACGTTTCCCGCAAGCGCTGATTAAGTGTTTGCGCGAGCCGTCACCGAGCGAGATGAGGAGCCCCCATGTCGGAGCACAACTTTGCGGGTCGCAGACGCGTAAGGAAGCAGTTTGGAAGCATCCAGGAAGTGGCAGCGATGCCCAACCTGATCGAGGTGCAGAAACACTCGTATGATCAGTTCCTGATCGTGGACGATCCCGAAGGCGGACGTCCCGAAGAGGGTCTGCAAGCTGTTTTCAAATCCGTTTTCCCGATCACGGATTTCTCCGAGCGTGCCCAACTTGAGTTCGTCAGGTACGAATTCGAAGATCCGAAGTATGACGTCGAAGAGTGTCAGCAGCGTGGCATGACCTACGCCGCGCCGTTGAAGGTGACGCTGCGTCTGATCGTTTTCGACGTCAATGAGGAAACGGGCGCGCGGTCGGTCAAGGATATCAAGGAGCAGGACGTCTATATGGGCGACATGCCGTTCATGACGTCCAACGGCACCTTTGTAATCAACGGAACGGAGCGCGTGATCGTCTCGCAGATGCACCGCTCTCCGGGCGTGTTCTTCGACCATGATCGCGGCAAGACGCATTCCTCCGGCAAGCTTCTTTTCGCGGCGCGCATCATTCCCTATCGCGGATCGTGGCTCGATTTCGAATTCGATGCGAAAGATCTCGTCTATGTGCGCATCGACCGCCGGCGCAAGCTTCCGGTTACGACGCTGCTCTATGCGCTGGGACTGGATGATGAGCAGATTCTGGCGACGTTCTACGACTCCCTCCCGCTCAAGGCGGAGAAGGACGGATGGCGCATGCCGTTCAAGCCCGACCGTTTCCGTGGTCTGAAGGCGCAAACGGATCTGGTCGACGCCAAGTCTCGCAAGGTCGTTATCGAGGCTGGTCGGAAAATCACCGCGCGGCTTGCCAACAAGGTTTCGTCCGAGGGCACCAAGGAACTGCTCATTTCCGATGAGGATCTGGTCAACCGCTATCTCGCCGAGGATCTGGTTAACATGAAGACCGGCGAAATCTACGGCGAGGCCGGCGAGGAAATCACCCCGGAATTCGTCGAGAAGATCCGGGAAGCGGGTATCAAGCAATTCCCGATCCTCGACATCGACGACGTCAACATCGGATCCTTTATCCGTAACACCCTGATGGCCGACAAGAACTCGGGCCATGAAGACGCGTTGCTCGACATGTACCGCGTCATGCGGCTGGGCGAGCCGCCGACGCCGGAAACGGCCCAGACCCTGTTCGACGGCCTGTTCTTCGACTCTGAGCGTTACGACCTGTCCGCGGTCGGTCGCGTGAAGATGAACATGCGTCTTGATCTGGAGTGCCCGGACACGGTGCGCACCCTGCGCAAGGAAGACATTCTCGCGGTCATCAAGACGCTCGTGGAACTGCGCGACGGCAAGGGCGAAATCGACGACATCGACCATCTCGGCAACCGCCGTGTGCGGTCGGTCGGCGAGTTGATGGAGAACCAGTACCGCATCGGCCTGTTGCGCATGGAGCGCGCGATCAAGGAGCGTATGAGCTCGGTCGATATCGATACGGTGATGCCGCAGGACCTGATCAACGCCAAGCCGGCAGCGGCCGCGGTTCGCGAGTTCTTCGGTTCATCGCAGCTGTCGCAGTTCATGGACCAGACCAACCCGTTGTCGGAGATCACGCACAAGCGGCGTCTTTCCGCGCTCGGGCCGGGCGGCCTGACGCGCGAGCGCGCGGGCTTCGAGGTGCGCGACGTGCATCCGACCCACTATGGCCGTATCTGCCCGATCGAGACGCCGGAGGGGCCGAATATCGGCCTGATCAACTCGCTCGCGACCTACGCGCGTGTGAACAAGTACGGCTTCATCGAAAGCCCCTACCGCAAGGTCGAGAAGGGCAAGGTGATGAACGACGTGGTCTATCTCTCGGCGATGGAGGAGACGCGCTATCATATCGCCCAGGCGAACGCGAAAATCTCGCCGAACGGCGCCTTTGTGAACGACATGATCAACTGCCGTTATGCGGGTGATGCGCATCTTGTTCCCGCCGACCGCGTCGAGTTCATGGACGTCTCGCCGAAGCAGCTCGTTTCGGTTGCGGCGGCGCTTATCCCGTTCCTGGAGAACGACGACGCCAACCGCGCGCTGATGGGCTCGAACATGCAACGCCAGGCGGTTCCGCTGATCACGGCGGAGGCACCGCTGGTGGGCACCGGCATGGAGTCGGTTGTGGCACGCGACAGCGGCGCGGCCATCGCCGCGCGGCGCACGGGCGTTGTCGATCAGGTCGATGCCACGCGTATCGTCATCCGCGCGACGGAGGAGACCGATCCGTCGAAGTCGGGCGTCGACATCTACAATCTGCGCAAGTTCCAGCGCTCGAACCAGAACACCTGCATCAACCAGCGCCCGCTGGTGCGGGTGGGGGATCGCATTCAGGCCGGTGAGATCGTCGCCGACGGCCCGTCGACCGATCTCGGCGAACTCGCCCTCGGCCGGAACGTGCTCGTCGCGTTCATGCCCTGGATGGGCTACAACTTCGAGGACTCCATCCTGATCTCCGAACGTGTGGTTCGGGACGACGTCTTCACCTCGATCCATATTGAAGAGTTCGAGGTGATGGCGCGCGACACGAAGCTCGGTCCGGAGGAGATCACGCGCGATATTCCGAACGTTTCGGAAGAGGCGCTCCGCAACCTCGACGAGGCCGGTATCGTCTATATCGGTGCGGAAGTGAACCCGGGCGATATTCTCGTCGGGAAGATCACGCCGAAGGGCGAGAGCCCGATGACGCCGGAAGAAAAGCTCCTGCGCGCCATCTTCGGCGAGAAGGCGTCGGACGTTCGCGACACGTCCTTGAAGCTGCCGCCCGGCGTGACCGGAACGGTGGTCGAGGTGCGCGTGTTCAATCGCCACGGCATCGACAAGGACGAGCGCGCCATGGCGATCGAGCGGGAAGAGATCGAACGCCTCGCCAAGGACCGTGACGACGAACTCGCCATTCTCGACCGTAACGTGTACGGCCGTCTGCGCGAGTCCCTGCTCGGCAAGCAGGTCGCCAAGGGTCCGAAAGGTGTCAAGAAGGACGCCAAGGTCACCGAGGCGATGCTCGACGATATCCCGCGCAGCCAGTGGTGGGAGATTGCTCCCAAGAACCCGAAGGCGCTCGAAGAGGTCGAGGCGATCGGCAAGCAGTACGAGTTCGCCAAGAAGCAGCTCGAGCAGCGTTTCGTCGACAAGGTCGACAAGTTGCAGCGCGGTGACGAACTGCCGCCGGGCGTCATGAAGATGGTCAAGGTGTTCGTCGCGGTGAAGCGCAAGCTGCAGCCGGGCGACAAGATGGCCGGCCGTCACGGCAACAAGGGCGTGATTTCCAGGATCGTCCCCATCGAGGACATGCCGTATCTCGATGACGGGACGTCGGTGGACATCGTGCTGAACCCGCTTGGCGTTCCGAGCCGCATGAATGTGGGGCAGATCCTGGAAACCCATCTCGGGTGGGCCTGCCGAGGGCTTGGTACAAAGGTCGGCGAAGCGCTCGATGCGTACTATGAGTCGAACAAGATCAAGGAGCTGAAGGACCTGCTGAAGTCGGTCTATGCCGAGGACAAGTCGGTCACGTCCCTGACCAACGACGGTGTGGTGGATCTCAGCGAAGGTCTTCGCACGGGCGTTCCGGTCGCGACACCGGTGTTCGATGGCGCCCACGAAGCGGATATCATCGAGATGCTACAGGGCGCCGGGCTCGATTCGAGCGGCCAGGTCACGCTTTATGACGGCCGCACCGGTGACGAGTTCGACCGCAAGGTGACGGTGGGCTACATCTATATGCTGAAGCTCCATCATCTGGTCGACGACAAGATCCACGCACGATCGATCGGGCCGTACAGCCTTGTGACGCAGCAACCGCTGGGCGGTAAGGCCCAGTTCGGTGGCCAGCGGTTCGGCGAGATGGAGGTGTGGGCGCTTGAGGCGTATGGCGCCGCCTACACGCTGCAGGAGATGCTGACCATCAAGTCCGACGACGTGGCCGGACGCACGAAAGTGTACGAGGCGATCGTGCGCGGTGACGATACGTTCGAAGCCGGCATACCGGAATCGTTCAACGTGCTCGTCAAGGAGATGCGTGCGCTGGGCCTGAATGTGGAGCTCATGCAGTCACGTGCGGCGCAGGAAGCCGCACGGAACAACCCGAAGTTGCCGCCGCAAGAGGCAGCGGAGTAGACGTGCTTGTGCGTCGCCGCCTTGTGGCGGCGGCGCGAATTCGCGCTGAACGCGTGTAACCGAGATTTTGGCGGCCTCCAACCAACCCGCCAGATGGGAGACGAACGGATGAACCAAGAGGTTGTAAACCTTTTCAATCCCCAGACGCAGACCCAGACGTTCGACCAGATCAGGATTTCGATCGCAAGTCCGGAGAAGATCTTGTCGTGGTCGTTTGGCGAGATCAAAAAGCCGGAGACCATCAACTACCGGACGTTCAAGCCGGAGCGTGATGGCCTGTTCTGCGCCCGCATCTTCGGTCCGGTGAAGGACTATGAGTGCTTGTGCGGCAAGTACAAGCGCATGAAGTACAAGGGCGTCATCTGCGAGAA
>JANQLP010000136.1 GCA_028280515.1 Hyphomicrobiales bacterium | reverse complement strand
GGGGCGAGGAAGTCTGCGAATGCCTCGTGGAAACGGGCGCCGAGCTTCTGCTCGTACCGAACGGTTCGCCCTATTCCTCCGGGAAGATGGACGTACGCGTCAACCTTGCCGCGGCCCGTGTCACCGAAACCGGCGTCCCACTCGCCTATGTCAATCAGGTTGGCGGACAGGACGAGCTGGTTTTCGACGGCGCGTCGTTCGTACTGAACAAGGACAGCTCGCTCGCCCTTCAACTCCCGGCCTGGGAGGAAGCCATTGTCTTCACCGAGTGGACCCGCGACGGCGAGACGTGGCGCTGTGGAAAAGGAGAGCTGGCGACGATCGAGGAGGGTGATGCCGCGAACTATGCGGCGTGCGTTCTCGGCTTGAGAGACTACGTCAGCAAAAACGGCTTTCCCGGTGTTGTACTTGGGCTTTCCGGTGGCATCGATTCAGCCGTCTGCGCGGCCATTTCCGTCGACGCGCTCGGTGCGGAGAAAGTGCACTGCGTGATGTTGCCGTACGCCTACACGAGCAATGAAAGCCTGAACGACGCCGCGGAATGTGCCGAGGCGCTGGGCGTGCGCTACGATATCGTCCCCGTCCACAAGCCGGTCGACGGGTTCGCCGAGAGCCTTGCGCCCTTGTTCGACGGGCTGCCCGCGGATACCGCGGAAGAGAACGTTCAGTCCCGGGCCCGGGGCACGATGCTCATGGCCGTGTCCAACAAGTTCGGGTCGATGCTCGTCACCACCGGCAACAAATCGGAAATGTCGGTCGGCTACGCGACGCTCTACGGTGACATGAATGGCGGCTTCAATCCGATCAAGGACCTGTACAAGACGGAGGTCTATGCGTTGGCGCGCTGGCGCAACGCGCATGTGCCGCGCGGCGGCCTGGGGCCGGATGGCATCGTCATTCCGGAGAACATCATCACCAAGGCGCCCACCGCCGAACTCAAGCCCGGGCAGACCGATCAGGACTCTCTGCCGCCTTACGATGTGCTGGACGATATTCTCGAATGCCTCGTTGAGCAGGAGATGCCGCTTGCCGACATCATCGCCCGCGGCCATGACAGGAAGACCGTCGGCGACGTGGAGCGACTACTCTATCTGGCGGAGTACAAACGCCGCCAATCACCGCCGGGGGTTAAAATCACACAAAAGAACTTTGGCCGCGACCGGCGCTATCCGATCACCAACCGCTTTCGCGAGATCGTATAGCCCGTCCCGCATTCAGCGGGCCTACTGGGTTTGCTCGGGTTTGTTCTTGTCGTCGGCGAACTGCGCGCCGCTGCCCGATCCCGCCGGAGCCGGTATGTCGGACTGGGGTGCCTCTGCCTTCTGGTTCGAGGCGGCGATCTCGTCCGGGTCATACTCAGTGGTCTTGCACGAGCAGCCCTTCACATACTCTTTGCGATAGCGCCACGCATTGGGAAGGTCGTTGTATGCGCGTAACCCGTCGGTGGAGACCGCCTGTTCGGCCTCTTCGCCCGGATTGCGATAGACAAACAGTTCGGCGGGTGCGGCGCATTGCGACTGGCACTGCTGCGCGTCATTCGCAAAGCGGCTCGGCAGCGTGGAGTAGCTGACCGGGAAGTAGTATCCGTCGCAGGAGCGCACGCACAATGTCCGGTATGTCGCGAACTGTTCGATGCGCGACGTGCGCAAGTCGCGGCGCGGCGCGATATCCCACTCCTCGAACCACCGGAGCAGACCGCCGCCGCCGCGCCGTGCCTGGCGCTGCCCTCTCGGGGCGCATCCGGCCCTGGCCAATGCACGCGCCACTTCAGCTTGCTGTCTGTTTCGGCCGCCGCGCAGGGCCTGACGCTGTGCGTTGAGGTTCTCAAGCTGCCGTCTCGCTTCCTCAACCTGGCGATGGAGCCTCATGCATTTGGGCGTACGCACAAGCGATCTGCCGAAGATGAAATTGCTTCGATAACATCCCTGCCGATTCGCTTTCGCCTGGGTGGTCTGGTAAATCCGGTCATACTTGCGGATGTTGCGCTCGATGCTGCGTCGGTCGCCGCGGCCCTGCTGACGCTGAACCCACTCGTTGGCAAGCTGATGTTCAAGCTGCGCGCAGCGCAAGTCCTGGGTGGAGGGGCCGGCACCGCCCTGATAACCGGGCTGCGGATAGGCCTGCTGATAATTCGGCGGTGGGGCCTGATAGTTCGGCTGCGGATAAGGCTGCTGGGCCGGATAAGGTTGTTGCGCAACCGCCAGCGTCCATGCGCCGGCTACCCCGAAAGCGACGAGCCCGCCACAAAGCGCTGGAACCGACAGCTTTCGATGCCGGAAGACCAGCCGCCCGGCACTCGAGAATTTTCGTTTCAGGTTCAACAACATCTGGCCGTTCGCATCACTCGCAGTTCGCGATTCAGGCAAATTATGGGGTCAATGAGGCACCAATACGTCGGTCCCCGGGATGGTTCAAGGTGGCCATTCATCACATTATTTGACCGGATGTGGCAAATCCTGCATTTGGTGCATGAACCGGATTATCGGACAAGCAAGCCAATGTGGCCAGTGTGACACCGGGGGGACCATGACACCTGAACAGATCGAGGGCGCGGCCAGGCAGATTTCAGCGGCGCGAGAAGACGGACGGTTGCTTCAGGGTATAGATGAAGCCGCGGCTGTAACGATTGAGGATGGTTACGGAATTCAGGACGCGTTCATGGCGTCGTGGAACAAACCCCTGGCCGGTTGGAAAGTCGGCGCCACGGCGCCCAAGGTCCAGGAGGTCTATGGTGTTGAGGAACCCTTCTACGGACCCTTCTATGCGCCGGATGTCTTTGCCTCGCCGGCGCATCCGCACGCGGCGACGTTTGGCCACCATTGCATCGAGTGCGAATTCGCGTTCCGTTTCGCCCACGACCTGCCGGCGCGCGATGAGCCCTATGCGCGAGAGGAAATCCTCGACGCGGTCGACGTCATTATTCCGGCATTCGAACTGATCTCGCCGCGATTCGATTCTCTTCTGCAGAATAATGTCGGTCTGGCCGCCGCGGATTGCGGGCTCAATGGCGGACTTGTTGTCGGCGAACCGTACGCCGACTGGCGAGATCTCGACCTGGCGACGCACCCGGTCGTGCTGGCGGTCGATAGCGAGCAGATTGCCGAAGGCACCGGCGCCAACGTGCTCGGGCATCCGTACAATGTGCTCGACTGGCTGGCGAACACCTTGCCCAAGCGGGGACTGGGGCTGAAGGCGGGCGAGATCGTGTCGACCGGAACGTGCACCGGGTTCCATTATGTCGAACCGGGACAGCTGGCAGTCGCCGACTACGGCACGCTCGGACGCATCGAGGTCACGTTCGTCTGACGGATTTCGCGCCGGTCGGCATCAAACGTCTTGACGTGTTAAGCCTTCTTGATCATTGTCGTGCGCCATGACGGGAAACACGCGTATACCTGTTGCTATCATTTGCAGCATTATTATCTGCGCCTAGCAAAAAAGCTGGCGCGGCCGTTCTCCCGTTCTTTCTCTTAATTTGCTGCTGTGAACGCCCCCGCCAGCCGGAGACGGACTGTTGGAACTGAAGCTTTACAACACGCTCACGGCACGAAAAGAGACATTCACGCCGCTCGATCCCGACAATGTACGCATGTATGTCTGCGGACCGACGGTCTACGACTATGCGCATATCGGCAACGCGCGCCCCGTCATCGTGTTCGACGTGCTTTACCGGTTGTTGCGCCATGTGTATGGCGCCGAACACGTGACCTACGCGCGCAACATCACCGACGTCGACGACAAGATCAACGCGCGGGCCGCCGAGGAGGGCGTTCCGATCAGCGAGGTGACCGCGCGCACGACGCAGCAATTCCATGACGACATCGCCGCACTCGGCGTGCTGCCCCCGACGATCGAGCCAAGGGCGACCGATCACATCGAGCAGATGAAGGCACTGATCGAACGCCTGGTCGAGAAGGGGCACGCATACGCGGCGGAGGAGCACGTGCTGTTTCACGTCCCGTCCATGCCCGACTATGGCAAGCTGTCGAAACGCTCGGTCGACGAAATGGAAGCCGGTGCGCGGGTCGAGGTTGCTCCCTACAAGAAGGATGCGATGGACTTCGTGCTGTGGAAGCCGTCGAAGGACGGTGAACCGGCCTGGGACAGCCCGTGCGGCGTCGAAACGCCGGGACGGCCGGGCTGGCACATCGAGTGCTCCGCCATGTCCGCGGCACATCTCGGCGAGGTTTTCGATATCCACGGCGGCGGCATCGACCTCGTTTTCCCCCACCACGAAAACGAGATCGCCCAGTCGCGATGCTGCTTCGGTACGCAGACGATGGCGCAGGTCTGGATGCACAACGGTTACCTGCAGGTCGAGGGGCAGAAGATGTCGAAGTCGCTCGGCAACTTCATCACCATTCACGACCTGCTTCGGGAGTGGCCGGGCGAGGCTATCCGGCTGGCCATGCTCACGACCCACTATCGCCAGCCCTTCAACTGGACCGAGGCCGGGGTGCGCGAAACGAAGCGCACGCTCGATCACTGGTACCAGTTGACCGCCGACGTCGAGGGAGATGGCACGCTTTGCGCTGATATGCTCCAGGCGCTTGGCGACGACCTCAACACGCCGAAAGCGCTGGCCGCGATGCACGAGCTGCGTCGGGAGGCCGCGAACGGGGCGAAAGACGCTGCAGCGAGCCTGAAGGCGTGCGCACAGTTCATCGGCCTGCTCGGTCAGAGCGCAGAGGAATGGATCGCATGGAGGCCTGCGTCTGTTCATGTCGACGAAGAGAAGATTGAAAATCTCGTTGCCGCCCGTCTGGAGGCGCGGCGGACGAAGGATTTCGCGGAAGCCGACCGCATCCGCGACGAACTTGCCGGCATGGGGGTGGCCCTGAAGGACGGGCCCGAGGGAACGACATGGGAGATCGCACGATGAACGATCCGATGCACAAGAAAGACCTGCCGTTTCCGCGGCGCTGGAAAGGTTACGTGGCCATCAAGTTCGTTGTACTCGCTCTGGCGATCGCCGTGGCGTTTCATCTCGCGGGCCTGATCTAGGGGCACATCATGAGCACGAAAGAGCGCCTTTATCTGTTCGACACGACCTTACGCGACGGCGCGCAGACCATCGGCATCGATTTTTCCCTGGAGGACAAGCTCCTGATTGCCGAGACGCTGGACGCCTTGGGGGTCGATTACGTCGAAGGCGGATATCCGGGCGCAAATCCGGTCGATACGCAGTTCTTCGCCAAGGGGCGGGAACTGAAGAACGCCCGACTCACCGCATTCGGCATGACCAAGCGGGCCGGGCGCAGCGTTTCAAACGATCCGGGGTTCCAGGACCTGCTGCGCGCGGAGTGCGATGCGATCTGCCTGGTCGCGAAATCGTGGGACTATCATGTGCGGGTGGCGCTCGGCATCAGCAATGAAGAAAACCTGGTTGCCATTTCAGAATCGGTGAAGGCGGTCAAGGAAGCGGGCCGCGAGCCGATGCTCGATTGCGAGCACTTCTTCGACGGGTACAAGGCGGACCGGGAATACGCCCTGGCCTGCGCCAGGGCGGCCTATGATCAGGGCGCACGATGGATCGTGCTGTGCGACACCAACGGCGGCACCCTGCCGAGGGAGGTCGAAGAGATCGTCCATGATGTCACGACGGCGGTGCCGGGGGATCATCTCGGCATCCATACGCACAATGATACCGACAACGCCGTCGCCAACACGCTCGCGGCGGTCCGCGCCGGCGCGCGCCAGATTCAGGGCGCGCTGAACGGCCTCGGCGAGCGCTGCGGCAACGCCAACCTGACCTCGATCATCCCGACGCTGATGCTCAAATCGGAATTCGCGGACCGGTATGAGACAGGCGTCTCTCCGCAACAGTTGCGCACGCTCACCCACGCATCGCGTCTGCTCGACGAACTCCTCAATCGCGCGCCGAACCGTCACGCTCCGTATGTGGGCGAGGCCGCGTTTGCCACCAAGGCCGGCATTCATGCGTCGGCGATCCTGAAAGAGCCGGAGACATATGAGCATGTGAATCCCGAGCTTGTCGGCAACGAGCGCCGCCTTTACGTCTCCGACCAGGGCGGCCGGTCGAACATCATGGGTGAGCTGGAGCGGATCGGCATCACCGCGCAGAAGGACGATCCGAAACTCGATCGCCTTCTTGACGAGGTCAAGCGCCGCGAGGCGACCGGATATGCCTATGAAGGCGCGGACGCCTCGTTTGAACTTCTCGCGCGCCGGACGCTCGGCAATGTGCCGCGCTTTTTCGAGGTCGACAGTTTCCGGGTCATGGTCGAGCGCCGCCACAATGCCGTCGGCGAGCTGGTCACGGTTTCGGAAGCAACCGTCAAGGTCCATGTGAACGGTTCAACCGTCATGAGTGTCGGGGAGGGCAACGGTCCGATCAATGCCCTCGACACGGCCCTTCGCAAGGACCTCGGTAATTACCAGGATTACATCGACGATCTTGAACTGGTCGACTACAAGGTGAGGATCCTGACCGGCGGCACGGACGCGGTGACGCGTGTTCTCGTGGAAAGCCGCGACCGGTCGGGCAACCGGTGGTTCACCGTCGGTGTTTCACCAAACATTGTCGATGCGTCGTTTGAAGCCCTGCTCGATTCCATCAACTACAAGCTCATTCGTGACGGCGCGCCATCGCCATAGAGCCGTTTCAAGAAATCTCTAACGCTCAAGGACGGATGCCCCTAAAGTCATAAGAAAAAGCGTGCGAATCCCCTTCGCGCGTTGAAAAGGGCAGGGTCGTGGTTTTCAAGAGTGTCGCAGACGAAGCGCACATGGACGCGCCGCGTGCGATCGTGTGCATGCTGTTCGCGACCGCGCTGATCTCGCTCAACGACGCGCTCGTCAAATCGCTTGCCAGCTCCTATCCCGTCGGCCAGGTGCTGTTCATGCGGGGTGTTCTCGTCCTGCCCTGGATTGTGCTGCTCGCCTATTTTCTGGGCGGGGTGAAGCTGCTGAAGGTCAAGAATGTCCGCGGGCAGGCGTTTCGCGCCGTCTTCGTCGTCGGAAGCTCGTTTCTTTTCGTCAACGGCCTCATACATCTCAAGCTCGCGGACGCCATCGCGGTAACCTTCACCGGACCGTTGTTCATCACCGCGCTTGCGCCCCTTGCGCTTGGTGAAAGAGTGGGCTGGCGCCGGTGGCTGGCGGTGCTGGTCGGCTTTGCCGGCGTTTTGTTCATCGTCCGGCCCGATGGCGGCGTCATTCACTGGGCGGTTCTGTTTCCCCTGGGTGCGGCCCTGTGCGGGAGCATTCGCGATCTGATCACGCGCCGTATCTCGCAGACGGAAACCAGCGTCGCGGTGCTGTTCTTCACCACCTGTACGGTGATTACGGCGTCGTCCCTTACGCTTCCGTTCGCGTGGGTGCCGCTCGGCATGGACGATCTGATGATCTTCGCTATCAGCGCGCTGTTCGTCGCCAGCGGTCAGTATCTGATGATCGAGGCCTTTCGGCACGGCGAAGCCGGTCTCGTCGCGCCGCTCAAATACAGTTTCATGATCTGGGCGGTGCTGTTCGGATACCTGCTTTTCGGCGAGCTGCCGGACGGCTGGACGGTCTTCGGTACGCTGATCGTGGCCGCGGCGAGCCTCTACGTCCTGCAGCGGGAATTGAGGTTCACCAAACGCCCGGTGTCGGCCGGCCCACGCCCGCCGATGCGCACCTAGAGCCTTTTCGATCAAATCGGTATTAAGGGGACAGTTTACTTAATTCAGTCTACTTCATGAACAACTGCACCAGTCGGACTGGGAATTAAGTAAACTGTCCCCTTAATACCCCATGCGAACCTGAGCCGGGTGGATCCCGCCTTCAGAATTTCTCGGGTGAGAGTTTGCCGTCCGCGGTTTCGGCGGCCTTCGCGACCAGGCTCTTCGCCACAGGAACGACGTCTTGCACTTCCTTAACCGCGGTTAAGTGCACTTCGTACTCGGACTGGATGAACGCCTCGCGGCGCATATGATCGATCAGCGTGAGGAACGGCGACCAGAAATTGTTCACGTCAGCCAGAATAACCGGCTTTGTGTGCTGTCCGAGTTGCGACCAGGTAAGCTGTTCCACCAGCTCTTCCAGCGTGCCGATACCGCCCGGCAGGGCCACGAAGGCATCGGAACGCTCGAACATCACCTGCTTTCGCTCATGCATGCTGTGGGTGATGATGAGTTCCTGAACGTCGGTCAGCATGATTTCGCGGTTGCTCAGAAACTCCGGGATGATTCCGGTCACGTAGCCACCATTATCGAGGACGGCGCGCGCGATTTCGCCCATCAGCCCGATTGAGCCGCCGCCATACACGAGGCCGATTTCGGCACCCGCCATGGCCTTGCCCAGCTGGCGCGCCGCCTCGGTGTAGTCGGGGTTGCGACCGTGACCGGAGCCGCAATAGACGCAAATGTTCTTTAGCAGACTGTTCATGATGCGCATCTGCCATTGCCGGCGATGACCGTCAAGTTCCGCCGGCGCGGGCGTATCGGCTTGCACAGGAGCGGCAGGCTCCGTGAGGTGGTGCGCTTGCCGTATCATCTGGGTCGGTTTATCTCTTTGGGGCGAGGGGCGAGGGGCAGGGGTGGCAGACCTCCGCCCCTTGTTCTTTTGGCCCTCAGAAATTCGTTCAAGCCTGACGATGGACACTCGGAACGACAGCTACAACGAGCCGGATATCCTGTCCGCGCGCGCTGGCCATTTCAGCGTGATACGCGAGCTGATTCCCTATGTGTGGCTGAAGGACAGGCCGGACCTGAAATGGCGTGTCGTTCTTGCGTTCGTTGCACTGATCCTTGCCAAGATTGTCACCATTCTTGTCCCGTTTGCTTACAAGGACGCGGTTGACTGGCTGACCAACAACGCGACCGGCCAGGAAGCCGTCTCATCACCTCTGGCACTCGCACTGATCCCCACCATGCTGATCGTTGCGTACGGCGTCGGTCGCGTCTTGATGATCGGGTTCGCTCAGTTGCGCGATGTACTGTTCGCGCGCGTCGGCCAGAACGCGGTGCGCATGCTCGCCAACCAGACCTTCCGTCATCTGCACCAGCTGTCGCTGCGGTTTCATCTCGAGCGCCGAACGGGCGGGCTGAGCCGTGTCATCGAGCGTGGCATAAAGGCCGTCGAGCTGATCATCCGCATGACGGTCCTGAACACGATCCCGACCATCATCGAGGTCATTCTGGCGTCAGGCCTGATGGCCTTCTATTTCGGCTGGCAGTTCTTCGTCGTTGTCGCGCTGACCATGGTGGTCTACGTGTGGTTCACCTTCGTGGCCAGCGAGTGGCGCATGGCCATCCGCCGGGACTGGAACGAAGCCGACACCGATGCCAATTCCAAGGCAATCGACAGCCTTCTGAATTTCGAAACCGTGAAGTACTTTGGCAATGAGGAACTGGAGTCGCGGCGCTTCGATGCCTCGATGGCCCGATATGAGCATGCAGCGGTCAGAACCTTTACATCTTTGGGCTTTCTGAACGCCGGACAGACCCTGATCTTCAGTATAGGTCTCACGGCCTGCATGTATCTTGCCGCTGTAGAGGTGATGGCTGGCAAATTCACGATCGGCGAGTTCGTGATGGTCAACGCGTTACTGATCCAGTTGCATCAGCCGCTCAACTTCATCGGCTTCGTCTATCGCGAACTGAAACAGGGGTTGGTCGATCTGGAGAATATGTTCGCGTTGCTTGGCCAGAAGCCCGAGATTGTCGATGCGCCGGATGCAAAGCCACTGAACGTTTCCAAAGGCCGCATCGAATTCAAGGACGTCTCGTTCTCATACGACCCGGACCGGACGATCATCGAGGACATCAGTTTCGAGGTGCCCGCGGGGCAGATGGTGGCGATTGTCGGACCGTCCGGTGCGGGCAAGTCGACCATTTCCCGCATTCTGTTCCGCTTCTATGATGTCTCCGCAGGGGACGTGCTGATTGACGGACAGGACATCCGCGATGTGACGCAGCACTCGCTCCGGGCGGCGATCGGTATGGTTCCGCAGGACACGGTGCTGTTCAACGATACGATCGAATACAATATCCGCTATGGTGATCCCGAGGCATCCGACGAAAAGGTCCGCGAGGCGGCGAAACTGGCTCAGATTCATGATTTCATCATGACGCTGCCGCAGAAGTACCAGACCATGGTTGGCGAGCGCGGTTTGAAGCTCTCTGGCGGCGAAAAGCAGCGCGTCGCGATTGCGCGCACGATCCTCAAAGGTCCACCGATCCTTATGCTCGATGAAGCGACATCCGCGCTCGACAGCTACACCGAAAAGGAGATTCAGGAGTCGCTGGAGAGGGTCGCTCGGGATCGCACGACACTTGTGATTGCGCACCGCCTTTCGACCGTCGTTCATGCCGACAACATCATCGTTATGGAGAAGGGCTGCATCGTCGAGCGGGGCACTCACGCCGCACTGCTGCGCAAGCACGGTCTGTATGCCGGAATGTGGCAGCGCCAGCGCGAGGCCGAAGCGGCGCGCGAGAAACTCGCGAGCGCTCTGGTCGACGAGACGGAAACGGAAGTGCCGGCGGCGGAGCCGGGCCCGGTCGATTGATCGGACCAATATGCGTTGAACGTTCTGATGCAAACACGGGAGTGAGATTTGCAGGACAAGCATTCGCTGGTTGACACCATCAGGTCGATGCTCGTGCCGATACACAAGGACGGAACCAAGTTCGTCATTGGATTTGCCGTGGTCACGATTGTGCTGATCACCATATCCCAGTTCCTTGGCTGGCTCGGCATCATCGCAACAGTCTGGTGCGCCTACTTCTTTCGCGATCCGGAGCGGTTTCCGCCGGACGGTGACGATGTCGTGGTCGCCCCGGCAGACGGACGGATCAGTGCCATCGAACGTGTGGCGGCGCCGAGGGAACTCGATCTCGACGGGGAGACCCGCGTGCGCATCTCGATCTTCCTTTCGGTCTTCGATGTGCATATCAACCGCGCACCGGTTACGGGCACGATCCGCAAGATTGAGTATGTTCCGGGCAAGTTCCTCAATGCCGACCTCGACAAGGCGAGCGAAGAGAACGAACGCCAGTGTCTGACCCTCGAAACCGGGAACGGAACCCGTATCGGCTGTGTCCAGATCGCCGGCCTGGTCGCCCGCCGCATCGTGACATTTGTCAGTCAGGGCGATACCGTAAAGGCGGGAGATCGTTTTGGACTTATCCGGTTCGGCAGCCGAACCGATATCTATCTGCCGCCGGGATGCGATGCGTTGGTCAAGGTCGGGCAGACGGCGGTTGGCGGTGAGACGGTTCTGGCCGAACTCGGCACCGCAAACGGCCGGGCCGAAAAACCGGCTGAGGCGCAAGCCGCACGATCAAAATCTGCATGAACAGTCGGAACAATGAACCACGTCTTTCCTCCGTTTGAACCCGAAAGCCCCACAGGGTCGGGCAAGTCGCCGAGAAAAGGCCGCTCCATCGGGTTCCGCGGCCGGGAGATTCCCGTTCGGCTCCTCATTCCGAGCATGTTCACGCTGCTGGCGCTGTGCGCCGGCCTGACCGCCATTCGAATGGCGATCGAGCACCGTTTCGACATCGCTATCGCCGCGATCGTCCTCGCGGCTGTCCTCGATGGTCTCGATGGCCGGGTGGCGCGGCTGCTCAAGGCCTCGTCGCGGTTCGGCGCCGAACTCGACTCGCTCGCCGACTTCGTGAACTTCGGCGTCGCACCCGCCATCATCGTGTTCACGTGGGCGCTCGACGGCTTGCGCAGCATGGGCTGGATCGTCGTGCTGGTTTTTTCGGTGTGCGCCGCATTGCGTCTCGCCCGGTTCAATGTGGCGCTCGATGCGGACGAGCCGGATTGGAAGGGGGATTACTTCGTTGGCGTGCCGGCGCCAGCCGGCGCGCTGATCGTCATGTTGCCGCTCTATCTGGAGGGCATGGGCGTGCCCGGCGTGGGGGCGTTCACGCCGCTGATCCTGGCCTATACATTGGGCATTGCGCTGCTGATGGTGAGTTTCGTACCGACCTATTCGGGCAAACTCTTCGGCCAGCGTGTCGCGCGTGAATATGTTCTGCCGGTCTTCGTTCTCGGGGCCTTGTTCGTCGCGGTGCTCCTGACCTATCCATACATCACCATGACCGTCGGGACGCTGCTGTATCTCGCCGTCATCCCTTTGAGCTTCATGAGCTATCGCAAGCGCGAGACCGAATTTGCCCAAGCGGCGAAATCGCAGAACGGTTCGAAGAAGCGCAAGAGAACGCCGCCGCCGGAGCAACCCGGCGCGCAGGCCTGAACATTTGACGCCCGGGGGCAATCAATGGACGCAACCGTAGAGATCAGACAAAAGCCGCTTGGCAAACTGGATGAACTGCCGCGTTGCCGGCTGATGTCCGGAGAGACGCCGCTTGAGGAAATGACGAACATGGCCGGGCGTTTGGGCCCGGCGCGTCTGTTCGTGAAACGGGATGACCTGACGGGTCCCGCGTTCGGCGGCAACAAGGTGCGGCAACTGGAGTTTTATATCGGCGAGGCCGAGGCCCAGGGCGCCGACACGGTTCTCATCACCGGAGCCGTTCAGTCCAACTTCGTGCGCCTTGCGGCAGCTTCGGCACGGATGAGGGGCATGGATTGCCATATCCAGCTCGAAGAACGCGTGCCCAAGAACGATCCCATCTACCGCAATTCCGGAAATGTCCTGATCGACAAGATTCTCGGCGCGACCCTGCACAGCTATCCCGACGGCGAAGACGAGACGGGGGCCGACGCCAATCTCGGGGAGATTGCGCGGGGTCTGAAGGCGGATGGCAAGCGCCCCTACATCATTCACCTGTCGCCGGGACACGCGCCGCTCGGTGCGCTGGGCTACGTGGATGCAGCGCGTGAGCTTGTCGCGCAATGCGAGGCTGCGGGCATCGCGCTGTCGGAAGTCGTTCTCGCGTCAGGCAGCGGCCATACCCATGGCGGCATGCTGTTCGGCCTGCGCGCGCTCGGCCACGAGGCACGGGTCACCGGCGTATGCGTCCGCCGCGACGCCGGGCAACAGTTCGGGCGGATTTCCAACCGCTGTGAGGAAATCGCCGCACTGCTGGAGATGGATAATCCTGTCGTGCCCGAAGACGACATTGTGCTCGCCGACGTCTACCTTGCACCGGGCTATGGGCAACTGAACGATGCGATCATCGCCGCCATGAAGCTGGCCGCCGAGACCGAAGCGATGATCACCGACCCCGTCTACACGGCGAAGGCCATGTGCGGCTTCATCGACCGGGCAAAGGCAGCGGATGAGGGGCAGGCGATCGTATTCCTACACACCGGCGGGACGCCCGCCATCTTCGGCTACGAGCGCGACCTCGGCGTGGCGTTCGGTGCGGAGACTTAGGCCGCACCCGCATTCAGGGTGATCAGAACGGCCGGCGGACCCGCGGCGGCCGTGGGACGTTGCGCTTCAGCTGACGTCCGAGCGAGCGTCCGCGCGGCACGACGCCCTTGCGCAGCAGCCTGCCGCCGAGCAGGTCGGCGTGCCGAAACCGCACCTTGGGCGAAATCCTCAGCTGTCGTCCGATGAAGGGGAAGGCGTGGCCAAGGTCGATATGGTTGAAGAACGTTCCGTCCCATTTCCGCGGGTCGGAGATGATGCCGTTGCGGCGGATGTGCAGAAAGTAGCCTCTGCGGTTCAGCCGTTTGCAGGACCGTGCGGAGTTGCAGACATCGATTTCGCCGTCGAGAAGAAGCAAGGCGATCTCGCCGTTTTCGTCGATGAAGCCGTCGAATGTGGTGCCGCGGACGCCGATGGTCGAGGCGGGCGTCTTGATGGTGTAGGCGCTCTTCGCGCTCTTGCCCGTTACGAAACGAAACGCGCCTTTGGCGGCATTGATGACGACTTCCCCGTTCTTCTTGTTCGGATCGTAGATAAACGAGTCGAGGGAGATCCGTGATTTCGGCCCGACGGCGAGCTTGGTCTCATCTTCGAGAATGAGTTCGGCTTCGCTTTGCTCCGCCGTCGCGATCACTTCATTCTGGTGAATTTTGTCACCCTTTTTGAGCTTGCGCGCTTCTGTCTCGAGCGTTCCGGTAACGTCCTCCTTGATGCGCTCCGCATGTCCGATCTGGGCTTGTTGCTGCGCCGCATGGACGGAAGTTGTGAATGCCAGAGTAACAACGATAACAGAGGCATAAGCTCGCATGTTCAATCCCTCTATTGTTCAATTCTGAATGTGGTCGTGTTGAACTCGCTTGAAAAGAACTTCGCCGTAAGACGTGACGTGTCTACACATATGGTGTTGCATGCGGCCTGCGCCAATTTGACCAGCATGAGACGAATGCGCTTTGTGCTAGGTCGCGTCGCCGTTAAGTCAGTTAGGGGACTGTTCTGCGGACCAAGCCTGTCATCGTCTATAATGGCCCCAAACCGCGCAGTTTTATGGTTTTTTCATGACGCAAGGTCTTTCCAGTTATCTTCGGCAACTTGAAGCGGAGAGTATCCATATCCTTCGCGAAGTTGTTGCTGAGTTTGAACGTCCGGTGATGCTGTATTCCGTCGGTAAGGATTCCGCGGTCATGCTGCATCTGGCGATGAAGGCGTTCTATCCGGCCAAACCGCCATTCCCGCTGCTGCATGTGGACACGACGTGGAAGTTCCAGGAGATGATCGCGTCTCGGGACGAGACCGTGCAACGCCTGGGCCTCGAATTGATTGTCCACACCAACGAAGAGGGCTCGCGGGAGAACATCAGTCCGTTCACGCACGGGAGCGCCCTGTACACGGATGTCATGAAGACACAGGCCCTGAAACAGGCGCTCGACGCGAACGGATTCGACGCCGCGTTCGGCGGTGCGCGACGCGATGAGGAGGGTTCGCGCGCCAAGGAGCGGGTGTTCTCGTTCCGCAACGAAGCGCACGTTTGGGACCCCAAAAACCAGCGCCCGGAACTCTGGTACACCTACAATACACGCGTTGCCAGGGGGGAGAGCATTCGCGTCTTTCCTCTGTCGAACTGGACCGAGCTCGACGTGTGGAGCTACATCCACATGGAGAACATACCGATTGTGCCCCTGTATTTTGCCGCGCCCCGTCCCGTGGTCGAGCGCGACGGGATGCTGATCATGGTCGACGACGACCGCATGCCGCTGCGCGAAGGCGAACAGCCGGAAAACCTCATGGTGCGGTTCCGCACGCTCGGCTGTTATCCGTTGACGGGCGCGATTGAGTCCCAGGCGACAAGTCTCCCCGAAATCATCGGGGAACTCATGGCGTCGCGTGTGTCGGAGCGCCAGGGACGTGTGATCGATCACGACCAGGCCGGCTCCATGGAACGCAAGAAGCAGGAGGGCTATTTCTGATGCCCAAACTGACAGTCATCCAGTCCCAAAAAACGCCTGACGCCGCCGCTGTAGACGCGCTGATCGCAGAGGACGCGAACAAAGATCTTCTGCGGTTCCTGACATGCGGCAGCGTCGACGACGGCAAGAGCACCCTCATCGGTCGGCTGCTATACGATTCCCGGCTCGTTTATGACGACCAGATCGCGGCGATCGAGTCGGGAACCGCTAAATACAAGACGAGCGCGGGTGAACCTGATCTCGCCTTGCTGGTCGACGGGCTTCAGGCGGAACGCGAACAGGGCATCACCATCGACGTGGCGTACCGGTACTTCGCGAGTTCCAAGCGGAAGTTCATCGTCGCCGATACGCCGGGCCATGAGCAATACACGCGTAACATGGCGACGGGCGCCTCGACCTGTGACTTCGCCGTCGTGCTCGTCGATGCTCGAAAAGGCGTTGTCACGCAGACGCGGCGGCACTGCTGCATCGTGAACCTGCTGGGCATCCGGAAGGTCGCGCTCGCCGTCAACAAGATGGATCTCGTCGACTTTTCCAGGGAGCGTTTCGACGAGATCGCGGCCGAATTCACGGACTATGCACGGTCCCTCGGACTTGACGAGGTCGTCTCGATTCCGGTGTCGGCGCTGCGCGGTGACAATGTGCTCGAGCCGAGCCGGCATATGGACTGGTATCACGGGCCGACGCTGATGGCCCATCTTGAGACCGTCGACGCGACGTCGGACTGGGAGACGCGCCCCTTCCGCATGCCGGTGCAGTGGGTCAACCGGGCCGACAGCGATTTTCGTGGCTTCGCCGGCACGATCACCGGGGGCACGCTGCGCCAGGGAGATCGCGTGACGGCGCTGCCGGGGGGCAAGTCGACCACCGTTGCGCGCATCGTCACATACGATGGCGATCTGGAAGAGGCGCATGCTGGGGACGCCGTCACGGTCACGCTCGCAGATGAAATCGACGTCTCGCGGGGCGGCGTTCTGTGCGATCCGGAAAGCGAAGCGGAGATGTCGGACCAGCTCGCAGCCCACGTGATCTGGATGGATCAGCAGCCCATGCTGCCGGGTCGGACCTACATTCTAAGGTCGGGCAGTCAACATGCGTCCGCATCGATCTCCACGCTCAAGTACAAGCTCAACGTCGACAACCTTGAGCATCAGGCGGGCAAGAACCTCGAACTCAACGAGGTGGGTTACTGCAACTTGTCGCTCGACCGGCCTCTGGTTTTCGATGCCTACAAGAACAACCGCGAGATGGGCGGCTTCATTCTTGTCGACCGTTTGACCAACAAGACGGTCGGTGCCGGCATGATCGAGTTCGGCCTGCGCCGTGCCACGAACATTCAGTGGCAGAAGCTCGATATCGACAAGGCGGTCCGCTCCGACTTAAAAGGGCAGAAACCCTGTGTGCTGTGGTTCACCGGCCTGTCGGGTTCGGGCAAGTCGACCGTGGCGAGCCTGCTCGAGAAGCAGCTTCACGCGGCGGGACGGCACACTTATGTGCTGGACGGCGACAATGTCCGCCATGGTCTGAACAAGGATCTCGGCTTCACCGATGCCGACCGGGTGGAGAACATCCGTCGCGTTGCGGAGACGGCCAGACTGTTCGTCGACGCCGGATTGATCGTGATGGTGTCCTTCATATCTCCGTTCCGGTCAGAACGCCGGATGGCGCGCGAGCTGTTCGCGGAGGACGAGTTCATGGAAGTCTTCGTTAACACTCCGCTTGAAGTCTGCGAGACGCGCGACCCGAAAGGTCTTTACAAAAAGGCGCGCGCGGGCGAGATCAAGAACTTCACCGGTATCGATTCCGCCTACGAAGTCCCGGACCGGGCGGACATCATCCTGGAAGCGGGCAAGCGTTCGCCAGACGACCTGGTCGCCGATCTGATGTCCTCTTTGCAAAAAAAGGGCTTCATCTAAGACCCCGGACCGTGTAACGCGGCAGCGAAGCCGGTCGTCCTGCCGATGCGCGATCTGTGCCTACGGGTCTGGAGTCGCGGCAGCACACCCGGTATAAAGCGGTCACTTGTTGGGGCGTCGTATAATGGCATTACGCTCGGTTCTGGTCCGAGATATCGGGGTTCGAATCCCTGCGCCCCAGCCAGACGCAAGTTTCCGCACACGGCTGAGAGGATTGCTGGAGTTGACCGGATTTCATGAGGTTCAACCCGTCATGGCTTTTCTTTCTGATCGGCGCGCTTCCGCTGGTGGCCGTCTACTATCCGCTCAAGGAGGCGCTGCCGCCCTGGGCGTTCGTGGTTTGCTGTGTGGCCTATCTGTTCGGCGTCCGTCTTCTCTCCGATTGGCTGGCCGGCAAAGTGATGGCCGGTGGCACTGCACGTAAGGGGCATCAAGACCGTGAACCAGACTGATGTAGAGGCGGCGAGCGCCCCAAGCAATTTCGTGCGTGACATCGTGGCGGAGGATCTGGCGGCAGGCCGCGTGAAATCGGTCATCACCCGTTTTCCGCCGGAGCCGAACGGCTACCTCCACATCGGACACGCCAAGTCGATCTGCCTTAATTTCGGTCTCGCGGAAGAGTTCGCCGGCCGGTGCAATCTGCGTTTCGACGATACCAATCCGGCCAAGGAGGAGCAGGAGTATATCGACGCCATCCAGCAGGACGTGCGCTGGCTGGGTTACGACTGGGGCGACCATCTCTACTTCGCATCGGATTATTTCGAGCAGCTTTACGACTGGGCGGAGCACCTCATCCGCGAGGGCAAGGCCTATGTCGATGACCTGTCGGCAGAGGAAATCCGGGACTACCGCGGAACGCTCACCGAACCGGGAAGGGGCAGCCCGTTTCGGGACCGCACGGTGGAGGAAAACCTCGATCTGTTCCGCAAGATGCGGTCAGGCGCGTTCAAGGAAGGCGAGCGGGTCCTGCGCGCCAGGATCGATATGGCGTCCGGCAACATCAATCTTCGCGATCCGGTGCTCTACAGGATCCTGCATCAGTCCCACCCGCGCACCGGCTCGACCTGGTGCATCTATCCGACCTACGACTTCGCGCACGGGCAATCGGACGCCATCGAACACATCTCGCACTCGGTCTGCACGCTGGAATTCGCCGATCACCGCCCGCTCTATGACTGGCTCATCGAGAACCTCCCGGTTCCGTCGCAGCCGAAACAGTATGAGTTTTCGCGGCTGAACCTCGGCCATACGGTCCTGTCCAAACGCGCGCTGATCCAGCTTGTGGAGGAAGGGCACGTGCGGGGGTGGGACGACCCGCGCATGCCGACCATCTCCGGGTTGCGGCGGCGCGGCATTCCCGCCGCGGCCATCCGTGAGTTTTGCTCGCGCATCGGCGTGACCAAACAGGACAATGTCATCGAAATGGCGTTGCTGGACTTCTGCGTCCGCGAGCTGCTGAACGCGAAAGCCGAGCGGCGCATGGCGGTGCTCGACCCGCTCAAACTCGTGATCGAGAACTACCCCGAAGGGCAGAGCGAAGAGCTGGAAGCCGTCAACAACCCCGAGGATGAAACCGCGGGCACGCGGAAGGTGCCGTTTTCGCGGGAGCTATACATCGAACGCGACGACTTCATGGAAGACCCGCCGAAGAAGTTCTTCCGACTTGCGCCGGGGCGGGAAGTCAGATTGCGTTACGCGTTCTTCGTGACCTGCAACGAGGTGATCAAGAACGATGCGGGTGAAATCGTGGAACTGCGCTGCACCTACGACCCTGAAACACGCGGCGGCAATGCGCCGGACGGACGCAAGGTCAAGGCAACGATGCACTGGGTCTCGGCGGAACATGCGGTTCCGGCCGAAGTGCGGCTCTATGAGCCGCTGTTCACGGACGAGGAGCCGAACATCAGGGACGGCCTCGCCGCTGCACTGAACCCGGATTCCCTAAAACGTATGACGAACTGCCGGCTGGAGCCCGCACTTGGGGACGCGGCACTTGGCGTCCCTGTTCAGTTTGAGCGTCTGGGCTATTTCTGCCTCGATCCGGATTCGACAAACGAAAAACGCGTCTTTAATCGGGTGGTCGCCTTGCGTGACACGTGGGCCAAGTTGCGGGCGAAGGCGTAGGACGCCGCATTGCTGGTCCGAACAATGCCGAATGCAGTCAAGGGAGCGCACGCGTGAAGATAGGAATGATCGGGGCGGGCTATGTCGGTCTCGTGTCGGCGGCCTGCTTCTCCGAATTCGGGTGGAATGTCGACTGCGTGGACAAGGACCAGGAGCGGGTCGACCGGTTGAACGGTGGTGCCTCTCCGATCTATGAACCGGGTCTCGACGATCTGCTGCAGAGGAACCTGAATGACGGCCGGTTGCGGTTCACCACCGATACGGCAGGCGCTGTCGCCGAATCCGACCTGATCTTCCTCGCCGTCGGCACGCCGATGCGGCGCGGAGACGGCTATGCGGATCTGAGCTACGTGTACAAAGCCGTCGAGGAACTGACGCCGCATCTCGAAGGGTTCACGGTGGTCGTCACCAAGTCGACGGTTCCCGTCGGTACCAGCCGCGAGATCGAGCGGCGCATTCTCGCCCTGCGCGAGGACGCGGAGATCGCGGTCTGCTCAAATCCCGAGTTTCTGCGCGAGGGCTCGGCCATTCAGGATTTCACACATCCGGATCGCATTCTGATCGGATGCGACGATGCCCGTGCACGTGAGATCATGGAGCGGGTGTACAAGCCGCTCACGCTGCGCAATGCGCCGCTGATCTTCACCAGCCGCGAATCGGCGGAGCTGGCCAAATACGCGGCAAACGCGTTTCTCGCGATGAAGATCAGCTACATCAACGAAATGGCAGACCTGTGCGAGCAGGTCGGAGCCGATGTGCAGGAAGTCGCGGGCGCGATCGGCTCCGACAAGCGGATCGGCGACAAGTTCCTCCATCCGGGCCCCGGCTATGGCGGCTCGTGCTTTCCAAAGGACATTGCGGCACTCATTCGCACCGGGCGTGAGGCGAAGGCGCCGCTTTCGCTGGTCGAGCAGGTGGAGAAGATCAACACCGAACGGAAGATCGCCATGGCATCGCGTGTCGAGGCGGCCCTGGAGGGCCAGCTTCGCGGCAAGACGATTGCTATTCTCGGCGTGACGTTCAAGCCGAACACCGACGACATGCGCGAAGCTCCCAGCCTCGTCGTGATCCCGATGCTGCTGGAGCGCGGTGCCACGGTACGCGCCTACGACCCGCAAGGTCAGGAAAACGCCAGCAAACTGGTCGATGGCGTGACATGGTGCGAAAACGCCTTCGACGCCGCCGAGGGCGCGGACGCGGTCGTCGTCCTGACCGAATGGAACGAGTTCCGCGGGATGGATCTGGAGGCGCTCAGAGAGAAAATGTCAGGCAACACGCTTGTCGATCTGCGCAACGTCTTCTCGCCTGACGTCGCGCTCAGCTCCGGCTTCAGCTACATCTCCGTCGGCCGCTAGCGCGCGGCTCCGGCGCATGCCACGCAGGCGCACGGCGTTAGTCATCCGCCTTAATCGCTCTTTCGTGGTCGGAAATCGGCTGATAGAGTAACGCCAACTCAACTTCCAGCAATGCACTGGCGGCGACCTGCTGTTCTGGCTGTTGGTTGTCGGTACGTGCGCTGAGGAGCAGATGGTGTGACTGGGCCGAGCGACGAAGCGCGCGCGGCTGCCAGCGAACCGTGTGGACCGAAGAGTTCGCGCGACGGTGCAGAGAACCGGCAGCTTGCCGGCGATCGGCCCAAGGCGGTTTCTTCTGAACCGGCCGAGAGATCATCGGCCACCAACGGGAAGGCAGCCGACGACAAGACCCCGACCACAGGGCGGCAGCGCCGTCGGGGCAAGCTTCCGGCATATGGCGCACTCGATCTCGGCACGAACAACTGCCGTCTGCTTGTCGCGCGCCCCTCGCGTCGCGGCTTCGTTGTCATCGACGCCTTCTCGCGCATCATTCGCCTGGGCGAAGGTGTGAGCCACTCGGGCCGCCTGTCGGAGAAGGCGATGGACCGGACGATCCACGCGTTGAAGGTCTGTCGCGACAAGATGCGCCGCCGCGGCGTGAAGAGGTCACGGCTGATTTCCACCGAAGCCTGCCGCATTGCCGAGAACAGCGACCATTTCATTTCCCGGGTGCTCGACCAGACCGGTTTGGAGCTTGAGATCATCAATCGCGAGACCGAGGCGCGCCTTGCGGTCTCGGGGTGCGCGTCGTTGCTTGATCCCTCGTGCGACGGTGCCCTGATCTTCGATATCGGCGGCGGGTCGTCGGAACTCATCTGGCTCGATCTTTCGCAGCGCTCGCGGAACTGGCGCGCATCGGTCTACGACCGGCTGGATGCGCAGAATTGCATTGAAGCCTGGACGTCTCTTCCTGTCGGCGTCGTCACGCTGGCGGAGAAGTTTGGCGGCAGGGATGTGACGCCTGACATCTTCGAGGCGATGGTCGAAGACGTGATACACCAGCTCACCCCGTTCGAGCAGCAGAATGCGCTTCGCGAGAAAGTCGCAAATGGCAACGCACATTTGCTGGGCACGTCGGGAACCGTGACCACCATTGCCGGCATCAAGCTGAACCTGCCGGCATACGACCGCAAGCGGGTCGACGGTTGCTGGCTGATGGAGGATGAGGTGCGAGACGTGTCCGCCTCTCTCATCGACATGACGTACGAGGACCGGATCGCGCAACCCTGTGTCGGCGCCGACCGCGCCGATCTCGTTCTGGCCGGATGCGCCATTCTCGAGGCGCTGATGCGCCTGTGGCCATGCGAACGCCTGCGGGTCGCCGACCGCGGTTTGCGCGAAGGCATGCTGGCGACGATGATGGCCGAGGACGGATATCGCGGCGGACATCGCCGCCGCCGCCGCAGGTCGCGCGGTTCGTCCGCCCGCGGCGACTGACCGGTTGCCGGAAAGATGAGCGGTCCCCAGAAACGAAAGTCCCGTGGCGCGTCCGGAAGCGGCGCGCGTGCCCTCGGTGTGCGGGTAAAGACGGCCAAGGGACGAAAGGTCTCGTCCACGCGCTGGCTCGAACGGCAATTGAACGACCCATACGTGCAGGCGGCCAAACGCGAAGGCTACCGTTCGCGCGCGGCGTACAAGCTGCTTGCGATCGACGAGAAACACGATCTGCTGAAACGCGGCGATGTGGTGGTTGATCTGGGCGCGGCGCCCGGCGGTTGGAGTCAGGTGGCGGTGCGCAAAGTGGCCGACGAGGGCATGGTGGTTGCGTTGGACCTGCAGGAGATCGAGCCGATTCCTGGCGTAACGACGCTCCAGGCGGATTTCATGGAGGACGAAGGGCTCGCGCGCCTACGTGTCGAGCTCGGCGACCGCAAGGCCGACATTGTGTTGAGCGATATGGCGGCTCCCGCGACGGGTCACAAGCAGACAGATCATCTGCGCATCATGGCATTGTGCGAGGCCGCGCTCGATTTTGCCGAAGAGATACTTGCGCCTGAGGGGCGTTTCCTCGCAAAAGTCCTGCAGGGCGGGACGGAGCGTGACTTGCTCGATCGCCTCCGGCGCAACTTTCGCTCGGTCCGCCATGTCAAACCTGAGGCGAGCCGTTCTGACTCCGCCGAGCTTTATGTTCTCGCCACCGGATATCGCGGTGGCAGTTAGAGGGAGAGACACGTGAACGCCAAACCGAACTCGCTCGCAGCGCGGGACATTGAGTATCTGATGCACCCGCACACCAACCTCCAACTCCATCGCGAGGTTGGCCCGAATCTCGTGGACCACGGTGGAGGCGTCTGGATCACGGATGGCGATGGCAACGAGTTGCTGGATGCCATGAGCGGTCTGTGGTGCGCATCGCTCGGCTATTCGTCGGAACGGCTGGCGCGCGCCGCTTTTGAGCAGATGCAGAAACTGTCCTACGGTCACCTCTACCGGCATCAGTCCAACGAGCCGGCCATCGAGCTCGCCGAGAAGCTCCTGGAGATCGCACCGTCCTCCATGTCGAAGGTGCATTTCCAGAATTCCGGATCGGAGGCGAACGACGTTGCGATAAAGCTCATCTGGTATTACCACAACGCTATCGGCAAACCGGAAAAGCGCAAGATCATCTCGCGCATCGGCGCTTATCACGGGTCGTCGGTCGCCACGGTGAGCTTGACGGGCAAGCCGGACATGCACGCGCGGTTCAACCTGCCGCTCGATGGTTTCCTGCACACGGACTGTGCCTATTACTTCCGCGAAGGCGAGCCGGGCGAAAGCGAGGAAGACTACGCAACACGTCTTGCGGAAAACCTCGACCGGCTGATCGAGGACGAGGGACCGGAAACCGTTGCCGCCTTCTTCGCCGAACCGGTACTGGGGTCGGCTGGCGCGATATCGCCGCCGGCGACCTATTTCGAAAAAGTCCAGGCGGTGCTGAAGAAGCACGAGGTGCTGTTCGTCGTCGATGAGGTTATCACCGGGTTCGGGCGGACCGGGGACATGTGGGGCAGCGAAACGTTTGCATTGCAGCCTGACATGATGACGTGCGCGAAGGCCCTCTCGGCGGCCGCGCTGCCGATCTCGGCCGTCATGATCTCCGACCACGTCTACGAAGCGCTTGTCACGCAAAGTGAAGAACTCGGCAGCTATGCCCATGGCCATACCTATGCCGGCCATCCGGTCAGTGCGGCGGTCGCGCTGGAGGTTCAGAAGATCTACGAGGAGATGGATGTCGTCAGCGTCGCGCGGCGGCTCGGAACCGTCCTTGAACAGACGCTTGAGCAGTTTGCCGACCACCCTATGGTGGGCGATATTGACCGGACCGGTTTGATGGCGGGTATGGAACTCGTCGCCGACAGGGAAAAACGCGCCCCGTTTGCCGATGAACTCAAGGTGCCGATGCGGGTTCGAGAGGCCGCCGAAGACAACGGTCTGATCATCAAGAGTATCGGATCGCGAATCGCTTTCGCTCCGGCGTTCGTCACCAGCGAGGATGAACTGGGAGAGCTGGGGCGCCGGCTCGGCAAGGCGCTCGATACCGTGTATGCGGAGGTTGGTGGCGCATAGCGTGCGGTTTTGCCTGCCCGTGTTTCGCTGTTGAAACGTCGCAAATCCGCCGACCCACCGCTTCCCATGACATAGATTGGGTGATAAAGAGGGGCGCCAACCGGGTCGCCTTTTCTTCGAGTCCGTAGAGAGTTCGGGCGCCCACTTCAGGAGGTTGGCACATGCCCGACATCCACGGCCAAATCAGTCCGGACACCGCTCTGACGTTCGATGATGTACTGCTGCGTCCGGGACCATCTGAGGTCCTGCCCAATCAGGTAATTACCACCGCACGGCTGACCCGGAGCCTGGCGCTCAACATTCCGATCATATCGTCTGCGATGGACACCGTGACGGAGGCGCGGCTGGCCATCGCCATGGCCCAGGCGGGCGGGATCGGCGTGATCCATCGCAATCTGACGCCCGAGGAACAGGCGGGGCAGGTGGCGCAGGTCAAGAAGTTCGAGTCCGGCATGGTGGTCAATCCGCTGACGATCGAACCGACCGCGAGCCTTGCGGATGCGCTGGAGATCATGGCCAAGTACCATTTCTCCGGTATCCCGGTGGTGGAGCCGTCGAAGAATGGCGGCGAAAACGGCAAGCTCGTCGGTATCCTCACCAACAGAGACGTGCGCTTCGCGTCGAACACGTCCCAGCCGGTATCGGAGCTGATGACGCAGGAGAACCTGATTACGGTCAGGGAAAACGTCGATATGGATGAGGCCAAGCGATTGCTTCATCAGCATCGTATCGAGAAGCTCCTGGTCGTCGACGACGATTATCAGTGCGTCGGTCTCATTACAGTCAAGGACATCGAGAAGGCCCGCCTGCACCCGGATGCGGCGAAGGACGAGCAGGGGCGGTTGCGCGTCGCCGCGGCCACGACCGTCGGCGATGCCGGGTATGAGCGCACCGAACGCCTGATCGACGCCGGTGCCGATCTGATCGTCGTCGACACCGCGCATGGGCATTCCTCGCGAGTTCTTGATGCGGTGGACCGCATCAAACGCCTGTCGAATTCGGTGCAGGTCATGGCCGGAAACGTGGCGACGCGCGACGGGACGCGGGCGCTCGTCGATGCTGGCGCCGATGCCATAAAGATCGGCATTGGGCCGGGTTCGATCTGCACGACCCGCATCGTTGCGGGCGTGGGCGTGCCGCAACTCTCCGCCATAATGGAGTCTGCCGAAGAGGCACAGAAATCCGGAATTCCCGTGATCGCCGACGGTGGCATCAAGTTTTCCGGCGACATTGCCAAGGCGCTGGCTGCGGGTGCGGACTGCACCATGGTGGGCTCACTGTTCGCCGGAACCGATGAGAGCCCGGGCGAGGTGTTCCTCTATCAGGGCCGTTCCTACAAGGCCTACCGCGGCATGGGATCCGTCGGCGCCATGGCGCGCGGATCGGCGGACCGCTATTTCCAGCAGGATATTCGTGACGAGCTGAAACTGGTGCCCGAGGGCATCGAGGGGCAGGTCCCCTACAAGGGACCGCTTTCGAGCGTGCTGCATCAGCTTGTCGGAGGGCTGCGTTCATCGATGGGGTATGTGGGAGCCAGGACCATCACTGAGCTCCAGGAGAAGGCGCAGTTCGTGCGTATCTCCACGGCCTCCTTGCGCGAGAGCCACACCCACGACGTGGTCGTCACACGTGAAGCGCCGAACTATCCCGGACAGTCGTGAAACCGGCGGGACGGCTTCAGGCTGCCATTGAGATTCTGAGCGAGATCGTCGAGCGGCACAGACCCGCGTCGCAGGCGCTTGCAGACTGGGGCAAGGCGCACCGGTTCGCCGGCTCCGGCGACCGGGCCGCAATCGGCAATCTGGTTTACGACGCGTTGCGCCGCAGGGCCTCGATCGCGTGGCGCATGGACGGCGATACGCCGCGCAGTCTGGCGCTGGGCGTCGCCGTTTATCTCTGGGGCGAGACCGCGCAAGAGCTCACGCAATCCTTCGTCGATGATCGTCACGCGCCGGAGCCTTTGAGCAACGCGGAAATCGCGCGGCTCGACAAAAGTGACCTCTCCGATGCGCCGCCGTGGGTTCAGGCGGACGTGCCGGAGTGGCTCGAGGAACCTTTCGCCGAGAATTTCGACCAGGATTTCGTGGCGGAAGGGCAGGCCCTGGCGCTCAGGCCGCCGGTCGACTTTCGCGTCAACACGTTGAAGGCGGATCGCGACAAGGTCGAAAAGGCGCTCAAGCGCTACAGGCTGGAGCCTACGCCTCTGGCCAGGACCGGGCTGCGGCTCGCGCCGTCCGAAGGCCCGTCACGCGTTCCCAACATCCAGCCCGAGGCCGCCTACCAGAAGGGCTGGATCGAGGTGCAGGATGAGGGGAGCCAGGTTTGCTCGGCCCTGGTCTTCGCCCGGCCGGGCGAACAGGTGCTGGACTACTGCGCCGGGGCCGGCGGCAAGACACTGGCGCTGGCGGCGTGCATGGAAAACAAGGGTCAGATCTTCGCCTACGATTCCGACCGGACGCGCCTTGCGCCCATCTATGAGCGGTTGAAGCGTGCGGGCACGCGCAATGTGCAGGTCCGCGGCCCAGGCGATGATCTCGACGATCTTGAACAGAAGATGGATCGGGTCGTGGTTGACGCGCCGTGTTCGGGGTCGGGCGTGTGGCGGCGCAGGCCCGACGCGAAATGGCGCCTGACGCTGGAGGCACTGGAGAAGCGCTTCGCGGAACAACGCCAGGTATTGGGCGAGGCGAGCCGGTTCGTGCGCCGGGGAGGATATCTTTGCTACATCACCTGCTCCGTTCTGGCGCAGGAGAACGAGGCGCAGGTATACGGGTTTCTCGAAGAGAGCGAAGGGTTCGAACTGCTGTCGGCCGGCGAAGTCTGGGAGGACCTCTATGCGCACAGCGATCTCAAACCCTGGTCGTCGGACGAATGCACGGTCACCTTGACGCCTGCGAGCACGGGGACGGACGGCTTTTTCTTCGCGGTGCTGGGCCGGGAAAGCTGAATGGAGTTCGGGGCGATACAGGACGTGATCGCGTGCCTGCCGCGCGGCCGCACCCTGTTCTACTATTTCCCGGATCGCTACGCAGTTGCACTGCTGTCCCGCTATCTCGGCAAAGGGCGCACCGTCGCTGAAGTCAAAGCGTCGGGCTTTGCCAAGCTGCTCCAGCGTCCGGCGCTGAAGCCCGTCGTCGCGGCGAAAGGGGACGGCCAGCTCACACCGGACGATCTCGCGGCGTGCTGGGCCGTGCAGCCGGAGTGCTATTTGCTGACGCTCGGCAGTTGGGGCCCGGAAACCCGGAACCAGTGGAGCAGCTATTATCACCAGACCTCGCGGCCCGGCGCCAACCTCGTCCTGCAGCTGAATTTCTCCTCCACCCACAACAGGTCGTACCGCGCGCTCATCAGACCCGGCCGGCGCGCCCCGTTTCAGACATCCTTGCATCCCATCGCGCGGCGCGGCTTTCACACGCTTGCGTGGGCGCGGCTCGACGTTGATTTCGATACCGGTGAGGCGCTGATCGAGGAAGTGCAGACCGACTGGTTGCGCTATGCGCAGGCCGCAAAACGCCTCGCCGACGAGAGGCGGGTCGACCCGGAGATGCAGCGGACCATCGAGACCGTGTACTTCAACGGCGCGCGGATGGATGCGAAGGCGCTGCAGACCTATTTCGACGAAGTGCTGCGCGTGCACATGCGCGTCTGGGACGAGGCCATGCTGACCGCGGTTCTCGAGTTCCTGCTCGACGAGCTTGCCACCCGCCGCATCTACTATCACGACTATGATTGCGGCCGTCGCCTGAAGAGCATTGAAGGCAGCGGACCCCCGCGGTCGCTTTACTCGCGCCTGCCGTCTCGTTTTTGCTTTAAAAAGGGACGCACCGCGCCGGAGTTTTTGATGGCGAAACCAACCCGCACGCTGAAGACGCTCGTGCGCGCCGATCACGTCCGGTTCTGGATGCTCGACTTTCGCGAATGCGGTCGTGCGGTCACGCCGGGTCCTCATGGATGACGCCGGGACGAGGGCTTTTATGGCGTTGCCGACACGAAGACACTGGTCTTAGCGCAACGGAAAGGAGCAACGAAGATGATGGACTCAATCGGAACCTGGGGTTCGCTTGTTGTTTTTCTCGCCCTGTGCTTCGGCGCGTCCTTTTTCGGGGCCAGGTTCAGGCCGGGGGAATGGCATGCCGCCCTTGAAAAGCCGTCCTGGAACCCGCCGAACTGGCTTTTCGCACCGGTCTGGACCGTCCTTTACATCATGATTGCCGTTGCCGGCTGGTTGATATGGCAGAGCGCGCCGGGGTCTTCGGCGATCTGGTTCTGGGCGGCACAACTTGTCTTCAATGCTGCCTGGTCATGGTTGTTCTTCGGGCTGCACCGGATGGATCTGGCATTCTTCGATATCGTCCTGGTCTGGATCGCCGTTGTTGCGTTCATCGTCACCGCATGGCCGATCAGCGCGATGGCGGCGCTGCTTTTCGTTCCCTATCTGCTCTGGGTGAGCTTCGCAGGCGCTCTGAATTACGCGATCTGGAGCCTCAACCGGTGACGCTTGCCGACTCACATGGTTTCCGATAACACCCGTCCATGACGGACCGTATTCTCATCATCGATTTCGGCTCGCAGGTCACGCAGCTCATCGCCCGCCGGGTGCGTGAGGCGGGCGTCTATTGCGAGATCGTCCCGTTTCAGAAAGCCGACGAGGTCTTTGATGACTTCGCACCGCGCGCGGTCATCCTGTCCGGCGGACCGGCCAGTGTCCATGAGGCCGATACACCCCGGGTGCCTGAAGCCATTTTCGCTTCCGGGCTGCCGATCCTCGGCATTTGTTACGGCGAGCAGGCGATTTGCGGACAACTGGGCGGTGACGTGGAACCTTCCCATGAACGTGAGTTCGGACGTGCGTTCGTTGATGTGAAAGACGACTGCGCGCTGTTCGACGGCGTCTGGAGCAAGGGCGAACGTCATCAGGTGTGGATGAGCCACGGCGACAAGATCTCCGCCATTCCCGACGGGTTCGCCGTCGTCGCCACGTCGGACAATGCGCCGTTCGCGGCAATCGCCGACGAAGACCGGAAGATCTACGGCGTGCAGTTTCACCCGGAAGTGGTGCACACGCCTGACGGGGCGAAACTCCTTGCCAACTTCGCGCTGAGCATTGCCGGCTGCACCGGCGACTGGACCATGGCGCACTTCCGCACTGAGGCCATCGCCAAGATCAGGCAGCAGGTGGGTAAGGGACGCGTCATCTGCGGGCTTTCGGGCGGCGTCGATTCCTCCGTCGCGGCCGTGCTCATTCACGAGGCCGTCGGCGACCAACTGACCTGTATCTTCGTCGATCATGGTCTGATGCGCATGGACGAGGCGGACGAGGTCGTGTCCATGTTCCGCGGCGCGTACAACATTCCGCTGGTGCATGTCGACGCCAGCGACCGGTTTCTCGGCGCGCTCGAGGGCGTGGACGATCCGGAAAAGAAGCGCAAGACGATCGGCGGCCTGTTCATCGATGTGTTCGAGGAGGAGGCGGGCAAGCTCGGCGGCGCGGACTTTCTGGCCCAGGGAACGCTCTATCCGGATGTCATCGAGAGCGTGTCGTTCACGGGTGGCCCGTCCGTCACCATCAAGTCGCACCACAATGTCGGCGGCCTGCCGGAGCGCATGAACCTGAAGCTGGTCGAGCCGCTGCGCGAACTCTTCAAAGACGAGGTGAGGGCGCTCGGCCACGAGCTTGGCCTGCCGGACAGTTTCGTCAAACGGCATCCGTTTCCCGGCCCTGGCCTCGCGATCCGTCTGCCCGGCGCCATCACGCGCGACAAGCTCGACATCCTGCGCAAGGCGGACGCCATCTATCTCAACGAGATCCGCGAAAGCGGCCTCTATGACGCGATCTGGCAGGCGTTCGCCGTGCTGCTGCCCGTGCAGACGGTCGGCGTCATGGGCGATGCGCGCACCTACGAATATGTCTGCGCCCTGCGGGCCGTGACCTCATCGGACGGCATGACCGCCGACTATTTCGGTTTCGACCACGAGTTCCTCAGCCGCACCGCGACCCGCATCATCAACGAGGTGAAGGGGATCAACCGCGTGGTCTACGACATCACATCGAAGCCACCCGGGACGATCGAGTGGGAGTAGCGAAGTGGAGCGGTCAGGCGGTGCGACTTGGCGAGACATCTGCTGCAGCCATTTTGGCAAGCGCGACCCGGTCGATTTTACCTGCGGCGTTTTCAGGGAGTTTCTTGATCGCGAAGATCTCCTCCGGCGCCTTATACCCAATCCGGTCACGTGCCTTTTTGAGTATCTCCGCCGCCGGCAACGTCTTTACGCCGGGTTTCAGCAGCACATAAGCGCGTATATTCTGTCCATGCAGGGTATCCGGAACCCCGACCACGCCGGCGGCTTCTATCGCATCGTTTTCCAGCAGGACGTTCTCGACTTCCTGTGGAGCGATGTTTGAACCGTCGTGAATAATGATCTGTTTTTGCCGCCCGCAGAACCAGAAGTACCCTTGATCGTCAAAGCGGAGGAGATCACCGGTGTTGAGCCATCCATCCTTGATCACCTCGGCGGTCGCATCCGGCTGCCCAAAATACCCGGACATGACGGAGGGCGACCGGATCCACAGAACACCTTCCTCGCCTTCTCCAAGGTCCTTGCCATTTGCGTCCCGGATAGAGAACTCGTTTCCGGCCATGGCAGGACCAACGGAGCCGTGAACGATGGGGCCATCGGGCGGGTTGTGAGTCACGATACCGGCTTCCGTCAGGCCGTAACCTTCCGCGAGCTCGACGCCTGACACCTCCTGAAATTTCTTTTGCAGGTCGGTCGCCACTTTGTCTCCGCCACAGTCGCACATCCGGAGGTTCTCGAAAGCCGGATCGGAGTCCTGCGATGCGTAAACCATTTCTGTGAGGGCGTAGGGCATCATTGCGATCACGGTCGGTTGGTGGTGCCGCATCAAGGGCATCACCGCACCGACGCTTATATCTTTTGCGATGACCGCGTGGCCACCCGCGGCGAACGCCGCATATGACATGATTTGGCCCAGCATGTGAGAGAGCGAAGATACCGGCAAGATCGTGTCTTTCTCCGTGATCAGGTAAGCCGCGCCGAGGGAGGCCACGATGTGGCCAAGACTGCGTTGGGTGTGGGTGACGCCTTTGGGCCGTCCCGTGCTGCCGGACGTAAAGAAGATCACGGCTGGATCATTCGGCCCGGGCCGACCGGGCGACGTATCGGCGGCAGCGCGTTCCGTCAGCGGCTCGAATGAGCCGAACCCGGGCAATTCACCGTCGACTGATAGGCCGCCGAGTTCCAAATCGACAACGCCGGTGCATTTCAAAATGTCATCGGCACGCTCGGCATGGGCTACCATCAGCCGTGGTTTGCTCAAACCGATGGCGTAGTCGATATCGTGCTCCAGGTAGCGGTAGTTCAGCGGGACGGCCACAAAGCCTGCGCGGAGGCAGGCCCCAGATAGTGCACGATGACCTGTATGCGGTTCGGCAAGAGCGACACAACTCTGTCGCCGCGCCTGAGGCCGAGATCAAAGTAATTGCCGGCGAGGTTTTGGCTTTGTGCATCAAGCTCGCGCCAGGACAGACCGTCGTCCATGGAGGAAACCGCAATGGCATCGGGCTTTTGCCCTAAACCCTGCTCGAGAAGCCGTGATAGGTCGACGGAACGCTTAAGGGTTGGGCCGGCGAGTGTCATGTGGAGCTTTCCCTGTCAGCGATACGGCATTCCAACTAGCGCCCTGCGCAGCGGATACAATGGGTTGCCGCGGGGTCGATTTCGAGGCGTTTGGCGCCAACTTCTTCGCCACAGGCGACGCAGTAGCCATACTCGCCCTCGTCGATGCGGCCGAGCGCCTGTTCGATCTTGACGAGTTCGGCGGCGCGCTGGCGTTCCGTGGCCTGCGCCATGGCCTGCTGCTGCAGGGCATCCATGCGCGACAGGCGCCCGACGCTCTGCTGGTCGAGCGTCACCGTTTCGCGCGCGTCCGCGCTTCCCGCGCTCAGCTGCTGCAGCTCGTCGCGCCGCGCAATCAGAATATCTCGGGCCTTGCGATGGTCCATCGGCTCGCGATCGTTCGGTCGTAAGGTCGCTCTGTCCGGCAAGCCTAACAGACTTTGGGGGCCGCTTGGCAAGGCGATCCGCTGCGCACTTTATTGCAGTGCAAAAAAACTGTATAAGTCTGGACAGGCGCGGAGCGCGATGCGCCGCGCATCACATTCGACTTTTCCAGGACGGAGGCGAGTACGCTTGTGTCTATGCAAAAAAGCGTCAGGCGGAATACCGCACCGGATATTGCCGGCCGCAAGGGCGCAGAGCCCATTGTTTCGTTAACAGCGTATCACGCTCACACGGCGCAAATACTTGATCCATATGTCGATTTTCTTCTCGTCGGAGACTCGCTCGGAATGGTGATGCACGGCTACGAGTCCACCGTGCCCGTGCCCCTCGACCTGATGATCATGCACGGCGCCGCCGTTGTCCGCGGCTCATCGCGTGCGCTGGTCGTAGTCGATCTGCCCTTCGGGACCTATGAGGAAAGCCCGCAGCTCGCTTTTCGCAATGCGGCAAGAGTGATGAAGGAGACCGGCTGCGGCGCCGTCAAACTCGAAGGCGGAACGCGCATGGGCGAAACGATCCGCTACCTGACCGAGCGCGGCATCCCGGTGATGGCGCATATCGGGCTCACCCCGCAGTCGGTCAACGTCATGGGCGGGTTCAAGACCCAGGGGCGCGAGCGCGCCGAATGGGCGGCGATCGAGGACGATGCCCGCGTCGTGGCCGAAGCCGGGGCATTCGCCGTTGTCCTCGAAGGCATGGCCGAGCTCCTCGCCGCACGCGTGACGAAGTCGTGCCCGATCCCGACCATCGGCATCGGCGCGTCCGCGGAATGCGACGGCCAGATCCTCGTGCTGGAGGACATGCTCGGTCTTTCGCCGCGGGTTCCCAAGTTCGTCAGGGAATTCGCGCAGATCGGCGAAGCGATCGAGACGGCGGTCAAGGCATATGCCGACGACGTGCGGGCGCGGAAATTCCCCGCCGAGGAGCACACCTACGCCATGAAGGACGACGCCGGGAAGGTCACGAAAAAGACCAAAATGACCGGCAGTTAAGCTCCCAAGAGACGCGCTTAACCATGATTTGCGGCGGATGCGGGCGTGTTTGCGTCGGCTCGCATCGCACGGTATCTATTGCGGCAGGTTTTTTGGCCCCGGCACGCCCTGTGACATGCGGCGCCGCGCGCCTTTCCCATTGCGAGGTACACGGGAAACAAAATGAGTGATGACAGTCTTTTTCGCGAAGTCGACGAGGCGATCCGTCAGGAGCAGCTGAAGTCCCTGTGGGACAAGTACGGTCTCTGGCTCATCGTCGGCGCGATCCTCATTATCGCGGTTGTTGGCGGTCACAACGCCTGGACCTACTGGTCGGCCGAGCAGGCCAAGTCGGCCGGAGGTCGCTTCATCGGCGGCATCGTCGAAGCCGAGGACGGCCAGACCGCGGACGCAATCAACGTATTCAAGTCGTTGTCGGAAGATGGCCCCGGCGGTTACGGGGATCTGTCGCGGCTGCAACTCGCCGCGCTCTATTCGAGCCAGGGAAAGACGGCGGAAGCGATCAGGATCTACGACACCATTGCTGAAAGTTCCGGCGCTGAGACGGCTCTGAAGCACTTCGCCACGATCCAGGCGGCATCGCTGATGCTCGATGAGGCGTCATTCGAAGACATGCGCAAACGCCTGGATGATCTGGCCGTAACCGGAAATCCGTGGCGCCATTCCGCCCGTGAACTTCTCGGGCTTTCGGCATATCGTAACGGTGAGAGCGATGCCTCGCGCCGGTACTTCGATGTGATGTTGTCCGACCAGCAGACGCCGGCCAATATGCGTCGGCGCGCAGATATAATGCTGTCGCTGTTGGTGCAACAGTCCGGCGAGCAGTCCGACTCCGAGAAGAAGTAGAAACGCTTAAGATGTCTTTCGCAAGCTTGCGACATGCCGTAGTTCTGATGCTCACAGCGGTGCTCGTCGCATGCAGCAGTGTGGGCAGCAGCCGGCTTAATCCTTTCCAGAAGGAAGAGGTCAAACTCCCCGGAGAGCGAATTTCCGTTCTCAAGGCGCGCGACGGCTTCGAGGTCGATCCCGACGCCGCCAAGCAACCGATTGCGCTGCCGCCGGCGCGGCGGAACGTGGTCTGGAGCCAGCCCGGCGGCGTGCCGTCGAATGCGCCGGGTCACCTTGAATACGCCGGAGGCGTCAGCTCCGCCTGGCGGGCGGATATCGGCAGCGGTTCAAGCGATGAGGGCCGGCTGACTGCGAGCCCGATCATCTATGACGGCAAGGTTTTCACGCTCGACTCCGAAGGCGTTGTCTCCGCATATGCGGCTTCGGGCGGATCCCGCCTCTGGCAGGTGAGCCTCGCTCCCGAGAGCGAAAGCGGATACGAGGGCTTCGGCGGTGGACTGGCCGCGGTTGACGGACGCGTCTTTGCAACGACCGGTTTTGGATCGGTCATCGCCCTCAACGCGTCGAACGGCGCGATTGAGTGGACGCGAAAGATCGGCGTGCCGTTGCGCTCATCGCCGACCGCGGTCAAGGGCAAGCTGTTCTTCGTCTCCACGGAGAGCAAACTGTACTGCCTCTCGACCGTCGATGGCGTTGAGCTCTGGACGTTCCGCGGGCTCCCTGAGACGGCAACGCTGCTCAGTAACGTCAGTCCCGCGGTGTCGAACAACACCGTCGTCGTGCCGTATCCCTCGGGCGAACTCGTCGCTTACAACATCAGCGCAGGGCGGCCCGTATGGGTGGATTCGCTGTCGCGAACGACCGGCGGCGGCTCGGGCCTCGCGTCACTGTCCGACCCGGCGCGGCCCGTCATCGACCGGGGCATCGTGTTTGCCGTCAGCCATGCCGGCCGCATGATCGCCACGGCGCAACAGACGGGCGAACGCATCTGGACCAAGCGCGTACAGGGCACGCAGATGCCGTGGCCCGCCGGCGATGTCGTCTATGTGGTCGATATCAACGGCGTGCTGATGGCGCTGACGCGGCGCGACGGCAAGGTGCGCTGGTTGACCGAGCTTCCCCAGGCGACGCGGTGGAGCGGGCCGGTTCTGGCCAGCGGCCGGTTGTGGCTCGCCTCGACGGAGGGCGTCGTTGTCAGCGTGGATGCGAAAACGGGCAACATCGCATCGCAGCGTGATGTTGACTCGTCCATCAACATCGCACCGATCGTGGCCTCGGGCCGCATGTATGTGCTTACCGACAAGGCACGGCTCGTCGCGCTCAACTGACATGGGCCAAGGCCGGGCTATCACGCAGGCCGCTAAACGGTTAAAAGGCCCCCACCGGATCCGGTGCACCGGACGCTATTTCACTTACAGCCTCGGAACGACTGGAATGGTTGCGAGAATTGCCATTGTCGGACGGCCCAATGTCGGCAAGTCGACGCTGTTCAACAGGTTGACGGGCCAACGTCTTGCGCTCGTGCATGAAACACCGGGCCTCACGCGGGACCGGCGCGAGGGGGACGCGGACGTCGGCGCCGTACAGATGAGGCTGATCGATACCGCCGGCCTGGAACAGGCGGACGCGGGAACGATCGAAGCCCGGATGCAGGGTCAAACTGAATCCGCGATCGCCGATGCCGATATCCTTATCTTCGTAATAGACGCGCGCACCGGCATCGTGCCGGTGGACGAGGAGTTCGCCGATCTCGTCCGGACGTCCGGAAAACCCGTTGTTCTGGTCGCGAACAAATGCGAAGGACGATCCGGCAGGGACGGGATGTATGAGGCCTATTCCCTGGGGCTCGGCGAGCCGGTCGCGATTTCGGCGGAACACAATGAAGGCATGATCGAGCTCATCCGCGCGCTTGAGACGGCCTGCAGCGCGTTGGATGAACGGCGGACGCCCGTTCAGGATGAAGAAGACGGTGCCGATGCGGACGACAGGCCGTTGCGCATCGCCGTCGTCGGCCGGCCCAATGCGGGCAAGTCGACACTGGTGAACGCGCTTGTCGGAGATGAGCGCATGATAACCGGTCCCGAGGCCGGCATCACGCGCGATTCCATTGCCATCGAACTGGACTGGAAGGGCCGCGATATCCGCCTGTTCGACACCGCCGGGCTGCGGCGGAAGGCGCGGGTGGAAGCGGGCGCTGAAAAGCTCTCGGTCGGGGATGCCTTGCGCGCCGTCCGGTTTGCCGAGGTGGTGGTTCTGCTGGTCGACGCGCAGGTGCCGTTCGAAAAGCAGGATCTGCAGATCGCGGACCTGATTGCGCAGGAGGGGCGGGCGCTTGTCGTCGCGGTTAACAAGTGGGATCTCGTCAAGGATAAGAAGGGTTTGCTCAGGGAGCTTGAGGAAGAGCTCGAAAGGCTGGTGCCGCAGGTCAGGGGCGTCCCGCTGATCCCGGTTTCGGCGCTGCAGTCGAAAGGCCTCGGCAAGCTGATGGATGCCGTCTTCGAGGTCTACGAGACCTGGAACCGCCGCCTCCCGACCGCGGCCCTCAATCGCTGGCTGGAAGAGGCGCAGGAGCGGCACCCGCCGCCGGCGGTGCGCGGCAAACGCATCCGATTGCGGTTTATGACCCAGCCGAATGCGCGCCCGCCGACCTTCGTCGTGTTCTCCTCCCGTGCGGACAAGCTTCCTGAATCCTATCGCCGCTATCTCGTTCAGGGTCTGCGCGACGCCTTCGATATGACGGCGGTTCCGATCCGGCTCAGCCTGCGCAAGGGAAAAAATCCATACGCTAGAGCAAAATCCGATTAGGTTGACTCACCCTGTTTCAACCTAATCGGATAAATTTGCTCTATATCTTCAAGTGTTAGAGCATCTTTATGCGTTTGGA
>JANQLP010000102.1 GCA_028280515.1 Hyphomicrobiales bacterium | reverse complement strand
ACGCTTCAACCGCAAGTTAACTTGTTGCGGGCATCGTCAACTTAATGGTGCCAAGCATCTCAGACGTTCCTTGAGAAAGCCTTGACCGCGGGGGCGATTGGCATGGGTCGCAGTTAGTATCGCGTTTGGAGTGTCAGATGGCGGTGGTTTCCTTGCCGTTGCAGCGGCAGAAGCAGGCGGAAGGACGCGCGTCCGCGCCCTGCATCAGCGCTGTGCAAACATCGGCCGGACGGCTACGCCTGGCCGTTGTTCGGGACCTTCAATCCATCGAAGACCAGTGGCGGACGCTGGAGACGCGCGGCGTCTGCGCCCACGCGCAAACCTATGCCCGCGCGGACGCGTGGTTCCGACTGGTTTCAGCGCCTGCCGGTGCGGAGCCGGCCATCGTGTGCGGGCACGCCGAGGATGGCGACGTCCAGTTCGTCTGGCCGTTCGAGATCAGTGAGGTATACGGCATACGCTGCCTGTATTGGATCGGAGCCGAGCAGTCGAACTACAATATGGGTATCTTTGACCCGAACTTCGCGCTGCGCGTTACGGGCGAAGACATGCGCGCTCTTCTCAACCAGGCCGCCAGCCTGATTGGGGCGAACGCGGCGCGCTTCGAAAACCAGCCCGTGGAGCGCGACGGCATTCCTAATCCTATGGGGCTGCTGCCCCACCACCCGAGCGCGAACGACGGGCACGCGGTTCTGCTCGACCGGGACTTTGACACGCTCTATCGCAACCGGTTCTCCGGTAAATCCCGTAACACGTTACGCCGCAAGGAGCGACGGCTGCGCGAAGAGTGCGATGTGACGATCGGCTGGGCAAAGACTGCCGGCGAACGCCGCGGGTTGCTTGAGGAGTTCTTCCGGCAGAAGACGGTGCAGTTCTCCGAACAAGGGATTGCCAACGTGTTTGCCGATGGGCCGAGCCGGGCCTTCTACCATGAGCTCGCTTCCTGGCCGACCGGGCAACAAGGCACGCTCGAGATCGCGTATCTGAAGGCCGGCGACGAATACGCCGCCATCTCCTGCGGCATATTCTTCAAAGACGCTTTCACCACGCTCCTCACGTCCATTCACGATGGGCCAATGCGGAAATTCTCCCCCGGCGCGCTGCTTCTGCATCGGCAGATCGAAGACGCCTGCCGCAAGGGGGTGAATTTTTTCGATATGGGCGCGGGCGATGCACGCCATAAAAACGAGTGGTGCGATGTCAGCACACCGCTCATCCAGAGCAGCATCGCCTTCGATGAGCGGGGGTATCTTCTAACGGCACCGTCGGCGGTGTTGACCGCGACCAAGCGGTTCATCAAGACGCGCCCTGCCCTTTGGGCCCTTGCACAGGCGACCCGCCGCAGGCTTTACGGAACGTCGTAGCGCCCAGCCTCCGGCAAGCGGTCTACGCGGCCGGTGCCCGGCGCATGAACGGCAGCTGGGGAAGCGTCAGCAACGACCCGTTGTTCCCCTCGATCACAAAGACGCTCTGCACCGGCAGGCGGTCGTCGAGGATGCGGTCCGCGAGCCAGCGCGCTTTCTCCGCAAACTCGGCGGAAGCCGTCACGATCACGACGTCGCTCGGGGCGCGGGCGGGGAGAGTTGCGATCTGGCCGAACTCGTTAATGCCGACATAAACAAACACGACGTCATATGCGGCTTCCAGCGCGGCAAGCATGCGGGCGAACGCCTGAGTTTGGAGTTGCGTTGTCTGCCGCGGAGCCGTCGTACCGGAGATGATATGCATGTCGGAGCCTGGATCGCGGCGCACGGCGTCTTCAAAGCGGGTTGTGCCCGACTGGAGTTCGGCAACGCCCGGCGCTTCCGGCAGGTCGAGCGCAAGTGCCACGTGGTCGCCCTGTTCGAGCGCATCAACCAGGATGACGCTTCGCCCGTTCGCCACGAGGCCGCGTGCAACGTCGATGGCCTGGTTTGCCGTCTCGAAACCGGACGACGCCGCAACAAGGAGGACGCGACTGCTTCCACACTTCCCGAGCATGTTGATCAGTCTTCTTGAGGATTTCAGCACCTCGTACCCGGGACGGTCCGGCTGGTGCGTAGGTTCAGCTAAATCCATCTGCTGCTGCGCCTGGTCCTGCGCCGGCTCGTAGTCGCGCCGCATGGCGGATTGCTGCGGGACGATCAACTCCCGGGCCACAGTGTAGGCAATGCCCAGCAGAGCCACGGCGGCCGTGGCCAACAGGGCAAGCGGACCCTTCTTCGGGAAGGACGGCTTGCTAGCGACATGGGCGTGGGAGATGATGCTGGCGTGGGACGGAACCGACAAAGTGTCGCTGCGGGTCGTCGCTTCGCGATATCGCGTCAAATAGGATTCCAGCACTTCCCGGTTCGCCGTTGCCTCCCGTTCAAGGGCGCGCAATTTTATCTGGCTCTCATTCGCCTTCGCGGCGGTGTTCTTGAGCTGCGCCAGGCTGTCACGCAGCGAGCGTTCGCGGGCGCCCGCGATCTCAGCTTCGCTTTCCAGGCTGGAAACGACCTTGCGGGCCTCCTGACGGATTTGCCGCCGCAAATCCGCAAGCTCGGAATTCAACTGCTTGATGCGCGGGTGCGACGGCAGCAACGTGGCCGACAGTTCCGCAAGCGTGCGCTGCACCTGGATGCGTTGCTCCAGGAGCCGTTGGATCAGGCGCGAGTTCATGACGTCGGCCGCATCGTCAACTTCACCCTTGTCCTTCAGCATCTTCTGGATAAGCGCCGCACGCGCCTCCGCTTCCGTCCGGTTCGCCTTGGCCAGTATGAGCTGACTGTTGAGTTCGGAGAGCTGTTGCGAATCGAGACTCGTATTGTCCCTGCCCTGAAGGAGGCCGGTGGATGAGCGGAACTTCTCGGCCTTGATGTCGGCTTCCTCGACCTTCTTCGTCAGGTCCTTGATTTGCGCGTTCAGCCAGGTGGTCGCCTGTTTCGTCTGCTGCAGCTTTTCGCTTTGCTGCCACGTCAGATAGTTCTCCGCCAGCGTGTTGGCGACCTTGGCGGCCGTCTGCGGATTACTCGATTCGAAGTCGATGGCGATTACGCGTGAGTCCTGCACCTGAAACACCGTCAGCCGTTTAAGAAAGGCGTCGACCACGCGTTCCTGCAAGGCCTCCTGGCGAGACTTTGAATCCGACGGCATGAAGCGCGCGAGGAACTGTTTGAAGGCCCAGGGTTTGGCATTCTTGTTGAACTCGGGGTCCTGATCCAGCTTGAGTTCCTTGACCACGCTTTTTGCCAGATCCCGCGACAACAGGACCTGGACCTGGCTCGACACCGCCTCCTTGTCCATCAGCGTGCTGATTTCGTTTTGTGTCGACGTGGAGGCGGTCGGACGGGTGAACGAGTTGTCTTCCCGTTCGATGATGATGCGCGCTTGTGAGGAATAGAGCGGCGTCACGACGCTCAGCGACATGTACGTGATCACCCCGGCCATGATGGCAAGGATCGCGATCGGGAGTTTGCGCCGGTTTATGGCGCGAAGAAGGGCCGCAATCTCAATGTCTTCGGAAACACCGTGCCTGGCAGTCGGGTACATGTCGATACTCACACTTTTGAACTCGCTGCCTGAAGTTCTACCGATTCCGGGTAACCAAAGGCTTAAGCAATGGATCAACACGGCACGGCTGCTCAGCGTTTGTTAACCATGCTGAGCTTACAAACGACTCGTATGCGAGAATCGATTTCTTTAACGCACGTTGGGCTCAAATGATCGGCCGCTTTGCCACTTTCACTGTTGCGCTGTCGGTGTTGCTTGTCGGGTGTAACGCGACGAACTCCTCTCGTGCGTCCAAACCGGGCGTTACGTTGCGCACAAGCATTCCGGTCAACGCGCCGGCACGGCCGGTGGCTTTGCATCCGCGCGTGGCTCCGTCTCCTGTTGCCGCGCCGGTTCCGGCGGGATACGCGACGGCATCGCCGGAAGCACCCTATCGGCTTGGCCCGGGCGATCAGTTGCGGGTCATCGTGTTCGGCCAGGAAAACCTCTCACGCATCTACCTCGTGGACGCGAGCGGCTTCGTGTCGCTTCCGCTCATTGGCGCCGTCCCGGCGCGCGGCTCCACGACGTTTGAGCTGGAGGATCGCATCGCGGCCGCTCTGCGGCGCAAATATGTGAAAGACCCCAAGGTGACGGTCGAAGTGGAGCGTCACAGACCGTTTTTCATCCTCGGAGAGGTTCGCGACGCCGGCCAATACCCGTATGTTGCAGGCATGACGGTACAGACGGCGGTCGCCATCGCCGGCGGGTTCACGGCGCGGGCAAGAAAGTCCCGCGTGTGGATCACACGGCCGGTAAATGGCGCATCGGTTACCAAGAAGGTTCCCCTCAGCTGGCCCATTCATCCGGGCGACACGGTCACCGTGAAAGAACGGTTTTTCTAGGACAGCGGCCAGGTGAAACGCGCGACGCACTCTTGAGCGGATCTCTTGCAATCCTCCATTGCTTGCGGGCGCCGATCGGCGGCCTGTTCCGCCACGTGCTCGATCTGGCGACAGAACAGACCGATATGGGCCATCGCGTCGGCGTCATATGCGATGCGAAAAACTATGGCGAAGCCGCTGAAACCGCTCTGAGAAATCTTGCTGAGACCGTCTGCGATCTGGGGGTCACCCGCGTCAGGATGAGCCGCCAGTTGGGGCTGCGCGATTTCACCGCCACGCGTGCCGTCAAGCGCGTTGCCCGGCAGGCCGAGGCGCAGGTCCTGCATGGGCACGGCGCCAAGGGCGGTGCCTATGCGCGTCTTGCGGCGAGGACGCTCAAACAGGCGGGCCAGGAACTGCGTGTCTTCTACACCCCCCATGGCGGTGCGCTGCATTTCAGCCCGGAGAGCCTCAAGGGACGGATCTTCATGGGCCTTGAGCGCAGGCTGGCCGGTTTCACCGACGGCCTGATTTTTGAAAGCGACTATGCCGCGCGCCTCTACGAAGCCCAGGTCGGCAAGCCACAATGTGAAATGCGCATCGTGCTGAACGGTCTGCGGCCTCAGGAATTCTACGAAGTTGTCCTCGACGTCAATGCCGCGGAGTTCGTATTCGTGGGCGAACTACGGCACCTGAAGGGCGTCGACATTCTCCTGCAGGCGCTGGCCGACGTGCGCCAAAAGCATCCTGCAACCGTCTTCATCGCCGGAACGGGACCGGACGAGAAGCAGTTCAAGGCGCTCGCACGCAAGCTCGATCTGGCGGAGGCGGTCACATTCGCAGGCCATGTCGCCGCGCGCGCCGCATTTCCGCGGGGACAATGCCTCCTCGTTCCCTCGCGCCAGGAGTCCCTGCCCTACGTGGTGCTCGAAGCGGCCGCGGCCCGCATGCCGATCATTGCCACCGATGTGGGCGGAATCCCCGAAATCGTGGCCGGGACGGACATTCAGCTCATTCCCTCTGACGACGCTCGGGCGCTTGCCACGCAGATGATGTCATTTCTCAAGGATCCGGCCCAATTCGCCGCGCGCGCCGCCGAACTTCAAACCGCTGTGTCGGAAAGGTTCACGGTGTCCGGGATGGCCCGCTACATCACCCACTTCTATGTCAGCAGGTTGCTCGATCCCGCAAGGTGAGCGCCGTGTACGACGCTGGCACGCCGGACAACCCGCACTTAACCATATCGCGAAACACCAATCGGGTCCGGCCCACGGTTAAGCGTTCCCAGACCAATTGCTGATATCCCTCATCATGGGTCTCGGCGGACGAATGACCGCGCGGGGGGACATGTATTCAGGGGAGACACGGTACCGGATTGCCGGTTCGTGCAGAATTCGGGTCATACGCTGATGTCTGATATTTCCGCTTCAGACAATTCACTGGAAGATCGCCGCAACCATGCGCGTACGTCGACAGACCGGCGTGCCGCGCCGCGGCCGCGACTGGGGAATTTCCAGTTTTCGTCGGGCGCCAGCCTGATATCGCCACAGGTCGTGACCGGGAGCGCCCGGCTGATCGAGTTTCTTTTGATCGCGGGCCTCGGCTACGGGATTTTTCTGTCTTACATCCACGCCGATTCGGCACCGGTGGACCGGCTTGGGCAGATCCTCTATGGCGTTGCGATCCTGATTGCGGCGGCCGGTTCGGTCCTGAGCTTCCAGGCGTTGCGCCTGTACGACATCTCGATTTTCTCAAGCCTGTTCCGGCAGATCGGACGCGTGTGCGCCGGTTGGACGCTGATCTTCGCGTTGCTGATGGCGACCGCGTTCTTCACAAAGCTCGGTCAGGAATACTCGCGTGTCTGGGTTGCCGCCTGGTACGCCAGCGGCCTGTCCGCCCTCGTCATCTTCCGCATGGCCCTTTGGGTCGCGGTCCGCAACTGGAGCCGGCTCGGGCGGCTAAATCGGCGCGCCGTGATTGTTGGCGGCGGGCCGGCGGCGCACAAGCTCATCAAGGCGCTGGAAGCGTCCCGCGATACGGACATCCGGATTTACGGCGTGTTCGACGACCGGGATGGCAAACGCGTCTCCGACCGGATTGCCGGATATCCGCGGCTTGGCAATGTCGACGAACTGATCGAATTCGGGCGCGACAAGCGGCTTGACCTGCTCATTCTGACGCTGCCCATCACCGCTGAAAAACGCCTGCTGGAACTCTACCAGAAGCTCTGGGTGCTGCCGGTCGACATTCGCCTGTCAGCGCATACCAACAAGCTGCGGTTCCGTCCGCGCGCCTATTCCTACATCGGCAATGTGCCGTTCATTGACATGCAGGACAAGGCGATCACCGACTGGGACTATGTTCTCAAATGGGTGTTCGACAAGGTGGTCGCCAGTACGTTGTTACTGCTCCTGTCGCCGCTGATGGCGCTGATCGCGCTGGCAGTGAAGCTCGACAGTCCGGGGCCGGTTTTCTTCAAGCAGAAGCGCCACGGGTTCAACAACGAACTGATCGAAGTCTACAAGTTCCGCTCCATGTATTCGGACAGGTCGGACGCGAACGCCGCCAAGCTCGTGACCAAGAGCGATGACCGGGTGACCCGCGTCGGCCGGTTCATTCGCAAGACCAGCCTCGATGAGCTTCCGCAGCTGTTCAACGTCATAAAGGGGGAGTTGTCGCTCGTTGGCCCGCGCCCGCATGCGTTGCAGGCGAAAGCCGCCGACAGGCTCTATGCCGACGTCGTCGATGGCTACTTCGCGCGCCATCGTGTGAAACCCGGCATCACCGGCTGGGCGCAGATCAACGGTTGGCGCGGCGAGACCGATACCCACGAAAAGCTGGAGCACCGGGTCGAGCACGATCTGTACTACATCGAAAACTGGTCGATCTTTCTCGACCTTTACATTCTGCTGATGACCCCGTTCGCGTTGATGAAGGCGGAAAACGCCTATTGAGTTGGAGGGCGGCAATCCATGATTGCAAGCCAGCCTTCACCGGTTAGCACCCATGGCTTTTATGCACCTGCCGCGCCCGCCACCGCGCAGGGACTGAGCCTTGTGATCGTCTGGCTGACGATCTGCTCCTCCTCCATCGTGTTCACCGATCCCGCGCCCTACGACGTGCTGATGATGGGGCTTGTGATACTCCTGCCCCTGGTGCGTCTGACCTCATTTCCGCCGGGCATCTATGGATTTCTCATTATCTGGTTGCTGATCGGCGCCGGTGGGTTCGTCGCGTCGATGCAGTCGGGCATGCTCGACGTTGCCATCGAGCATACGCTGATCACGATCTATCTCTCACTGTCCGCCGTCCTGATCGCCGCGTTCGTGGTCAAGAGCCCGGAACGTCATGTCCGGCTGATCATGTCGGCCCTCACATGCGGCGCCCTGATCGCGGCCGTCGCCGGGATGCTCGGCTACTTCGACGTTCTGCCGGGTGCGCGAAGCCTGTTCACGAAATTCGATCGTGCGCGCGGCTTTTTCAAGGATCCCAATGTCTACGGACCGTTTCTCGTGCCGCCCCTGCTCTACTGTCTGCACGGGATGATCGCAGGCCGGCCCTCGCGCGCGCTGCTCAACGCTGCGTTCTCCGGCGTGATTGCGCTCGGACTGCTGATCAGCTTCTCGCGCGGCGCCTGGTTCAACGCCGCCGTCGCCCTGCTCGTGTATGGATACGTCCTGTTCGTGGCCGCGCCATCCAACAGGTTGCGCCTCAAACTGGTTGTGATCGCCTTTTTCGCCGGTTGCTCGGCGATCCTCGGTCTTTTCGCCGCGTTACAGGTGGACGCGATCGCGTCCCTCTTCAGTGAACGCGCGACCCTTTCGCAATCATATGACGTCGGTCCCGAAGGCCGGTTCGCCGGACAGATAAATGCGTTTGGTGTGATCGCCGAACACCCCTTGGGGATCGGCGCCCTCGAGTTCGGCCGCACGTTCGACAACGAGGACCCCCACAACATCTACCTCAGCATGTTCCTGAACACCGGTTGGCTCGGCGGTTTCGCCTATCTCGGACTTGTTCTTGCGACGCTGGCGGCGGCGTTCCGGTTGTCTCTGCGCAAGGGGCCGCTTCAGGGTTACGCCATCGTGCTGCTGTCCGCCTTCGCCGGCCTGGCCCTTGAGGGCTTGGTGATCGACACGGATCACTGGCGGCTGTTCTACATCCTGATGGGATTGGTCTGGGGACTTGTCGTTGCCGCGCAAAGGCCGGGCGCGTTGTCAGGTGCAGCTTGAGGCGCCAACGCTTCAGCAGTTCCTTGGATTGGTGTCGGACGATCTTTTCGAACACATCTGCTCCGCATCGTTCACCCGGATGCTTCTCAATGGACAGATTGCGCTTGTGCTGACTGCCTCAGCGCAAACGACGCCTCCCGTTCGGTCTCGTCATCATCCGTCATGGAGGAACGACAATCGAGAGATAACAAACCTGAAACAAAAAACCGCAATTCTGAACTGGCTTGCATGCGACTGCTTGAGTAGAAGAGATACTCTTTCGATACAACTCCGCATCGCATATTCAGGTGATGCTTCATATTCATGACGCCTGCGGGCGCAGTGTGTAGAAGCCCAACCAATTCCAGCTGCGAAGCAAAAAATCCCCCCGCTGACGGCGCCTTTATAGCGGCGTTGGATCGGCGCAATCACATAACCGAACCGCAGAAGGATGGATTCATGAAGGTCGCGGCGATCATTGGCGCTCTGGGGCTGTTGATGCTTGAAATCACGCTCTCAGCTTCATGCCGTTATATTTGGGGGCCCTGGAACCAGTATCTGGCAAGGAACGGCGATGCCGCTGCACAAGCGCAAGTGGCAGGTTACTCATACACCGGCGAGTGCGGGTTTCACGATGCCGCCGCCGGAAGAGAACTCGCCGCGGCATCGGCCAAACAGGACAATCGGGATGGCCTCTTCTGGTTGAGCAAGTATCAGTTCGCCGGAAAGGGTGGCGATGAAGACGTTGCTGGTGCGGTGGCAACCAACGAAGAGCTTATTCGTCTTGGCGATATTCGAGGCGCTGTGAACCTCGGTGACTACTACAGGCACCTCAGACCTGGTCCCGATCACCCCAAAAAGCGCGCATACTACTATTTCAGGCTGACGGAGTATCTGGACCACGAAAGCCCGCAGAACACCAAGTACATAAGGGCGGATTCCCTTAAGAAAGCCGCCGTGCTGAAGAACGCGCTCAGCCAGGGTGAGGTGGATGACGTTGAGCGTATGATCCAAAAATGGCGTCAGACACAATAAACCGCGCGCATCACGGCTGACGATATCTGGGCCGGGCACAAAGGACCGGCGCGTCACAATCCGATGTGTCGGGAAAATGGTCGGAGCGGCGAGATTTGAACTCGCGACCCCCGGTCCCCCAGACCGGTGCGCTAACCGGGCTGCGCCACGCTCCGTCCCAAGGTCTCTGGTTTTGCCTGCTTAACGCGCGCGCGTCAATCTCATCTTGATGGGAGATGCGTCCGCCGAGGCTCGTTCAACCCTTTGCGGTTTCCAGCAGTTTCTTGCACTCGGCAAGCTCGGCAAGCAGACCCTTGAGCCGGTTGACCTGCTTCGGACTGAGGCCCTCTCCGGCGGCCGCACCCGCGTCCTTCTGGGCGGCGCCCAGGGCCGCATCGGCGGCGATATCGGGGATATCCTTGACCGTTGCACGCTCGGAGCCGCTCGCCGTCTCGTGCCAGCAGTCCATGACGTGGCGGACACCCTGTTCCCTCAGGATGCGCTGAACACCCTTGATTGTGTACCGGTCTTCGTAAAGCAGGTAGCGAATTCCGCGCAGCAGTTCCACGTCCTCCGGACGGTAATACCGTCGCCCACCGCCGCGTTTCAGGGGGCGCAACTGGGAGAATTTTCCTTCCCAAAATCTGAGAACATGTTTTGGTACATCCAGCTCAACGGCAACTTCGCTGATCGTTCGAAAGGCCTCCGGTGCTTTCGGCAACTGCCATCCCCCCTAACTTCTTCGTGTTGAGCCGTCCTAGCTCGCAGCGTTCTTCTTCGTCAGTGTGTCGTTCACTCTCTCTTTCATGATGTTGCTTGCGCGGAACACAAGCACACGACGTGGTGTAATCGGAACCTCCTCTCCCGTCTTGGGGTTGCGCCCGATTCTTTCATTCTTCTCCCGAATACCAAAAGAACCGAAAGAAGAAAGTTTGACGGGCGATCCGCGCTCAAGACTTCGCGAGATCTCTTTTAGCACCAATTCGACCAATTCTGCCGACTCATTTCGCGGAAGTCCAACTTTTTGGAACACCGCCTCCGCGAGGTCGGCTCGTGTCAACGTCTTTCCAGCCATTGTTTTGTGCCTCAGAACGTCACTGCCCTGCGGCAAGATGCTAAAGGACAACGCAAATCACGGTCAACGGCAGATGCCCATTTTCTCTTCGATTTCTGATAATTGTGGCTTTGATGCCGCGCATTCCACATTATGAAACGCGGCATGGTCCATCGCTTACGCGACAGAAACGGGCATCGGAACGTCGCGGATGCTACCAGCGGGCGAGCACGGCGCCCCATGTAAATCCGCCGCCCATGGCTTCCATGAGAACAAGTTGATTCTCTTTCAGCCGCCCATCCTCCAGCGCGGTGTTCAGGGCGAGCGGGATGGACGCAGCAGACGTGTTGGCGTGGTTTTCGACGGTCATCACGATCTTGTCGGGGTCGAGACCGATCTTGCGCGCGGTGCCATCGAGGATTCGCTTGTTCGCCTGATGCGGCACGAACCAGTCGATGTCGTCGGCGGTATAATCCGTATTTGCGAGCGTCTCTGTAATCACGTCGGCGATGTTCGTCACCGCGTGCCGGAAGACATCACGCCCGTGCATTCTCAGATGGCCGACGGTGCCGGTCGAAGACGGTCCGCCGTCGACGAAAAGCTTGTCCTTGTAGCGCCCGTCGGAGCGGAGTTCGGACGCCAGAATGCCGCGTTCTAGACCGGCGCCATTGAGCTTGCGCGCCTCAAGAACCAACGCGCCGGCGCCATCGCCGAACAACACGCATGTCCCACGGTCCTCCCAGTCGAGGATGCGTGAATACGTTTCCGCGCCGATCACCAGCGCGCGCTTGTACTGGCCGGATTTCAGGAAGTTGTCCGCTGTGGCGAGAGCGAACACGAAACCCGAACACACAGCCTGCAGGTCAAAGGCAGCTCCGTGCTGGATGCCGAGATTGGCCTGGATCGTGACCGCGGTCGCCGGAAACGTGTTGTCCGGTGTCGACGTCGCAAGAACGATGAGGTCAATGTCGCGGGCGTCGGTTTCGGCGCGCTCAAGCGCCTGCTCGGCGGCAGCGGTGCCGAGGTCGGACGTCAGCTCGCCCTCGGCCGCAATGCGCCGTTCACGAATACCGGTGCGCTCGACGATCCACTCGTCGGTGGTGTCCACGATCTTCGCCAGATCGTCGTTCGTGAGAACGGTTTCCGGTAGATAGCCGCCACATCCTGTGATGACGGACCGAATAAGGGTCACGTCAGGATACTCCACTCATTTCGCCATGTTCTCCATGTTTAGGGAGGCGTGGAACTTTTCAATATCGCCAGTCAGTCGGTCCACAAGACCACTTTGCGCCATGTCGTAGCCGAGATCGATCGCGCTCGCAAATCCTGTCGCGTCGGTTCCGCCGTGACTCTTGATAACTATTCCGTTGAGTCCGAGGAAAACACCGCCGTTCAGTTGTCTCGGATCCATCTTTTCCTTTAGCGCCTTGAACGCGCCGCTGGCCAGAACCGCGCCGACCCGCGCCATCGGCGACCGGCTCATGGCGGCACGCAGATAAGCTGCGATCTGTCTGGCCGTACCTTCCGCCGTCTTCAGTGCAATATTGCCCGAAAACCCTTCCGTAACAACCACATCGACCACGCCTTTGCCAACGCCGTCACCCTCCATGAACCCGTGATAGTCGAAAGGCGGGTTGCACTCGCGCAACGCCGTTCCCGCCTTGCGCACCTCCTCAAGGCCCTTCACTTCCTCCACACCGATGTTGAGCAATCCGACCGTTGGGCGCTCCTGCGAAAACAGGGCACGGGCCATGGCCGCACCCATCATGGCGAAATCCACAAGCTGACGGGCATCGGCGCCAACATTAGCACCGACGTCGAGCACGATGCATTCCGCATCGACCGTCGGCCAGATGGCGGCAATGGCCGGACGCTCGATCTCGGGCAGCGTCTTCAGGCAGAATTTGGCCATCGCCATCAAGGCGCCGGTATTGCCCGCCGAGATCACCGCGCCCGCCTCGCCGTCGCGGACGGCCTCGATGGCCTTCCACATGCTGCTCTTCCAACGGCCCTGCCGCAATGCCTGGCTTGGCTTGGCGTCCATGGAGATAGCCACGTCGGTGTGCACGATCTCGGACTTGCTCGCCAGATTGTCGTACTTGGAGAGCTGTTCCCTGATGAGGGCCTCATCGCCGAACAGGATGTACCGGATGTCCGGATGGCGAACCAGCGACAGCTCGGCGCCCGGGATGACCACTTCGGCCCCATGGTCCCCGCCCATGACATCGAGCGATATGGTGTGTGAAACCGTCAATTGCACAACCAGGTTCTAGGCAAGCGGTATGGCGCGCGAACCTGTCCGCTGCCCGCCCCCCTTGCGCATAAAAGACGTTCCGAAAATACCGGATTGGCTTCTTGAAACAACCGGAAACTGTGTTTTCCCGGTATCAGCTAGCTTAAACCCGAATCGTTGCGACGCAGCATAACATCAAGATTCGCAAAAGGTTTATTCCCCTCCTGACCGTCATCTTTTTTGGCAGCGTCCTGCCAGGAGAACTCCGCGCCGGGTTTGCGCGGGTACGGATCAATTGCCGAAGCAAGCACCTCATAGGCGACCTGTCCGACATCGATCAGGCCACTCTGCGGGAGCGGCTCCGGGCCGTCGAGCGGCACGTCGGCATCGTCCAGGCCCTCGCCGGCCTCCAGTTGTTCGACATCGCCGGCCGGCCAGAACTCGACCTCGAATGTATCCTCGATGCGGTTGCTGACCGGCTCGAGCGTGACAACGCAGTTTTGGACGAGTTCGGCGGTCAGCCGGCCCGAAAGACGGAAGCGCCTCAAGCCACAACTGATCAGCCGGAAGTCCACGTGAAACGACGACAAGTCCACAAGACCGAGAAGTTCGGCAATCGACGCGCGCTGCCCGGGCGTTGCATCAACGGTGTCCGTGATGCCTGCGGCCGGAACCTCAGTCGCCTTGTAGGTGCGTGAGAACGTGTCATCAGGCTCGGCATGTACGATCTGTTCGCCGGTCATTGTCATTATCCCTGTTGTCCACCGAATCGTTCATGAATGAAGCGCAGTTTGCCAAGGGGCGTGTCCGCCAGCTCCTGCATAAGATTCCATGCGTAATCGGAGAGCATTGCGGCGTGCCGTTCAGCTGATTCGTCATCATGATAGACGATTTGTTTGAATTCTTTTGACAGGCCCTGCCTGTCATCGGCTTTGATGGCGGCTCCATATTGCGTCATGCGGTCGTGATACACCGCTGCCAGGTTCCGCATTTTCTTCGGCACGACCATGTCGCCGACGCCCACTTCTCGGGATGTGGTGTCAAGATCGGCGAAAAACAAATCGACGACGTCTTGCGCCAGCGGGCGGAGGTCCTCTTCGTCACGCTGCATGCGATCCACGAACAGGAAAACGTGCAGCATGAGGACCTCAAAGCGCGCCTCAAGCTCATCCGGAACGGCCAGTTCGGTGTAAAGCGCCGGCGCCCGCGACAGCGTCACAATGGAGCCATAAATATCGTGCGCATTCCGCTTGCGCTTTGCGCGTTTGGCAAGCCAGTTTAACATACCGGTTCGATGATACTCCTTAACCCGGTTGCAGACACGTTGTACGCGGCAGGGAATCACCGCGTTGTTGACTGATCGCCGCAAAATGATCCAATCGTGATTGTATGGCAACGCCAGCCAAAGGGTTCGAGAGTCCAGGGGCGCACCGACTGAAATGAGACATTTGCACATACCCGTCAGACCGAAACGCGCTGGTTCGCGAATCGCCGTGATGTTTGCCGCCGTGTTGCTGGTTGCCGGATGCGCGGGCCAGATCGACCGGCACGGACACCTTTTCACCGATGTGGACCTTGATCAGATCCAGCCGGGCATGTCGCAGGATCAGGTGCGCCTGACACTCGGTACGCCGACCACGACGGGTACCATGGACGGCAGGGTTTTTTACTATATTTCCAGCACCCGCAAGACATTGCCCATGGGCCGGCCCAAGGTCGTCGACCGCAAAATCGTCGCCGTCTATTTCGACCAGAACCAGACGGTCAGGGAGGTCGGGCATTTCGGGCTCAAGGACGGCAGGATTATCGATTTCGCCAGTGGCGAAACGCCGACCTACGGCAAGCAGCTCACGGCGCTTGAACAGCTTTTCGGCAACATCGCCAACCGTCGTTCATTGATACAAGGCGCAGACCCGGGCTACTGATCACAGTCACAAAAAAAGGCCCCGCCGGAGCGGGGCCTTTTCATTCGTGTCGTCAAATTCCGTCGCGCTCAGTGGGCCAGCACGGCCAGCAGCAGCAAGGCGACGATATTTGTGATCTTGATCATCGGGTTGACGGCAGGGCCGGCGGTGTCCTTGTAGGGATCGCCCACTGTGTCGCCCGTAACGGCGGCCTTGTGGGCTTCGGAGCCCTTGCCGCCATAGTTGCCGTCCTCGATGTACTTCTTGGCGTTGTCCCAGGCACCGCCGCCGGCGGTCATCGAGATCGCGACGAACAGTCCCGTTACGATCACGCCAAGCAGCATGGCGCCCACGGCCGAGAAGGCGGCGGACTTGCCGGCAACCAGGTTGACCAGGAAGAAGCAGACCACGGGTGAAAGCACCGGCAGCATGGACGGGATCATCATCTCCTTGATTGCGGCGCGGGTCAGAAGGTCGACCGCGCGGCCGTAATCGGGCTTGTCCTTGCCCTTCATGATGCCCGGCTTCTCCTTGAACTGGCGGCGCACCTCTTCGACGATCGCGCCGCCTGCCCGTCCGACCGCCATCATGCCCATGGCGCCGAACAGATAGGGCAGTAGACCGCCGAGGAACAGACCGACCACCACGTACGGGTTGGACAGGGAGAAATCGAGCTCAACCCCTTGGAAATAGCCGAACATCTGGCCACCGGTCTCATTCGCCCTTGAAATGAAGAACTTGAGGTCTTCGGTATAGGCGGCGAACAGGACCAGCGCGCCGAGGCCCGCCGACCCGATGGCATAGCCCTTGGTCACGGCCTTGGTGGTGTTTCCGACCGCGTCGAGGGCGTCCGTTGTGTTGCGCACATCCTCCTTGAGGTTGGCCATTTCAGCGATGCCACCGGCATTGTCGGTGACCGGCCCGAAGGCATCAAGCGCCACAACCACGCCCGCAAGCGCCAGCATGGTCGTCACCGCGATGGCGATGCCGAACAGTCCGGCGAGGGAATAGGTCATGACGATGCCGAGAATGATGACGATGGCCGGCAGCGCTGTCGCCTCCAGCGATACCGCGAGGCCCTGAATCACGTTCGTTCCGTGACCCGTCACGGACGCGGCGGCAACGGACTGAACCGGGCGATAATCGGTGCCGGTGTAGTACTCGGTGATGACGATGATCAGCGTGGTCACAACCAGTCCGGTCAGCGCGCACCAGAAAAGATCGAGACCGGTGAACGTCTGTCCCAGGGCCGTGAACTCCGTCCCGAGGCCGAGCATGAAGTGAGTCACGCCGAGGATCGCGAACAGCGACAGCACGCCAGCGGCAATGAAGCCCTTGTAAAGGGCCCCCATGATCGACTGGCTCGGGCCCAGCTTCACGAAGAAGGTGCCGATGATCGACGTGACGACACACGCACCGCCGATCGCCAGTGGGTACACCATCATCGACTCTACCGTGGCGGTCCCGGAGAAAAAGATGGACGCCAGCACCATCGTGGCCACGACCGTCACCGCGTAGGTTTCGAAAAGGTCGGCGGCCATGCCGGCGCAGTCACCGACATTGTCGCCGACATTGTCGGCGATGGTGGCAGGGTTGCGCGGGTCGTCTTCCGGAATGCCGGCCTCGACCTTGCCCACGAGGTCGCCACCCACGTCGGCACCCTTGGTGAAGATGCCGCCGCCGAGTCGGGCGAAGATCGAAATCAGCGAAGCCCCGAAACCCAGTGCGACCAGCGCGTCGACGACTGTGCGGTCGTCTGGTGAATAGCCGGCGCCGATGGTGAGAAATGCATAGTAGACCGTCACTGCGAGCAGTGCGAGCCCGGCGACGAGCATGCCCGTTACGGCGCCAGACCGGAAAGCGATCTCAAGCCCTGCTCCAAGGCTCTCGCTGGCCGCCTGGGTTGTGCGCACATTGGCGCGAACCGACACGAGCATGCCGATGAAACCGGCTGCGCCCGAAAGCGCCGCGCCGATCAGAAATCCGATGGCCGTGGTGAAGGATAGCAACCACGCCACGATGAAGAAAATGACGACGCCGGCAATCGCGATCGTCGTGTATTGCCGTGTCAGATAAGCCTGTGCGCCTTCCTGGATTGCACCGGCGATCTCCTGCATGCGCTTGTTGCCGGCGTCCGCCGACATGACCGACTGAACGGCCCAAATGCCATAGACAATTGAAAGCGCACCACAGGCGATGATCAGGTAAAGAACCGTGTTCATAATGACCGTCCCTGTTCTGGATAGGTTCGACAGCCGCGGGAAAGTATTGCGGGATAGGTTGAGCGACGTTTGAACTTGCTCTGAACGGAATTCCCCCAAGCCCGGCCCGAAAGCCGCGCGGAACATGCCAAAATTGACTGTGCAACGCAACAATTGAGGCCGCGACTTTGGTTGGACCGAAAAAAGGCGGTGGATCTTACCCGGAGCGGTTTGCCGTCGAGCCCCATCTCGCATCGCGAAAGGTCAGCATCAGGACGAGCCCGGCAGCCAGCACGACAAACGGCAGATAGGAGATTGCGACCGTCTCCCAGCCCGTCTCGTGCAGCAGTTTTCCGGAAAAGAACGAAGCGAATGCGAGAAGGCCGAACACCATGAATTCATTGACGGCCTGCACCTTGTTGCGCTCCTCGGGGCGATGACAATCGGTCACCATTGTTGTCGACCCGATGTAGCCCAGGTTCCAGCCGACGCCGAGCAGGATCATCGCCAGGTTGAAATGCCAGAGGGAGATTCCGGCATGCGCGACCACTCCGGCAGCGGCGAGAAGGAGTAATCCGGCCAGCACCACCCGCTCGCGTCCGAACCGGTCAATCAGCCGGCCGGTTACGAAACTCGGCGCAAACATCGCCAGTACGTGCCATTGGATCGCCCAGGCCGCCGAATCAACGGAGTGATTGCAGGCAACCATCGCCAGGGGCGTGGCCGTCATCAGATAGGTCATGGAGCCGTAACTCACCATTCCGCTGAAGATGGCGATGCGGAGCTTGGCCTGTTTGAGTATTTCGCGCAGTGGCCGCGGCGGTGTCCCGTCCGGCGCCGATTTCGGCGCTTTGGGGATGTTCACCAGCGAAACAACCGCTATGGCCAGCAGCGACGCCACGGCTGCCGCGACAAACACGCCTGCGAACATGACCGGCGCCAGCGCATCCTTGGTGTAGATGACCAGCTGCGGCCCGGCTATTGCGGCGAGCAATCCCCCTGCCAGCACCCATGATATGGCGCGAGGACGAAATGCCTCGCTGGCGGTGTCCGCTGCCGCGAACCGGTAATACTGCGCAAAGGCCTGATAGGAACCGGACATGAAGATGGCGAAACAGAACAGCCAGAAAGACTGGTCATATATGGCGTAAATGGCAATGACCGAACTCAGCGTTCCGAGCATCGCGCCGAGCTGAAAGCCGATGCGGCGGCCCACCTGACGCATGAACATGGACGCCGGGACCGTCGTGATCAGCGACCCGAGAACCAGGGCCGTTACCGGCAACGTTGCCAGCGACTTGTCGTCGGCCAGCATATACCCTACCAAACCGGACACGGTCGCCTGGATCGACGACGCGACAAAAAACAGCGCCTGCGCGAGCGACAGGATCAACGCATTGCGGCGCGCCCGTCTGTCGTCACTGATGGGTTGGTCCGGGATGGCCTCAGAGCAGGTCATGTCGCGCGCTTAGAGCCTTTGCGATCAGAACACAAACCAAGAATCAGAAATGGGCGTAACTTTTCGTTCCCAGAGCCAGGCTTTGCCCGGCGGCATCCCGGAAGTCGACACCTTCTGCGGCGGGCACGATGCATCCGATTTGGGACACCGCCACCCCTGCTCTCTCGCAATCCGCTTCAAACGCGGCAGACGCGCTTTCGGAAACGGTCTGGAGTATTTCGTAATCGTCGCCGCCGGTGATCAGCGCGTTCAAAAGGTCCGGCTCACGTTCGAGCCAGCGCGTCGCGGCGTCCGAGAACGGCACCTTGTGCGCTTCGATGACGCCGCCGACTTCTGATGCCGTACAGAGCTTTGCGAAATCTCCCGCGAGCCCGTCGGAAACATCCATCGCCGCGTTGGCATGGTTGCGGACGGGTTCAATTGCGTTCAGGTGTGGCCGGGGGCGTTGAAATCGATTGCGAAGAAATGCGTGGTCGTCTTCGGAGAGGTTCCCAGGCGCGGCGTTCGAAGACCGGCAGAGCTTCAGCCCGAGAACCGCGTCGCCGATGGTGCCGGTCACGTAGACCTTATCGCCGGCGCGTGCGCCGGAGCGATGGACCATTCGCCCCTCGGGCACAAATCCGGCCGCCGTGATGGACAGGGCGAGCGATCCCGGCGTCCTGACCGTGTCACCGCCGAGAAGTGTGCAGCCGAAGGCCTCCTGCGCCTCGGACAGCCCGGCACGCGCGTCTTCAAGCCAGGCCGCATCGGGAGCGCCCGGCAAGGCCAGCGAAAGGAGATAGACCGCCGGTTTCGCGCCCTTTGCGCAAAGGTCCGAAACGTTCACCGCGAGCGCCTTGAACGCCACGTCCCGCGCATCGGATTCAGCCAGAAAGTGGACGCCGCTCACGATGACGTCCGCGGTCATCACGACGTCCATGCCGTCGGGTGGCGTGAGCAGTCCCGCATCGTCGCTCAGATTGAAGGCGCCGGGGGTGTCGGCGGCAAGCGGCGCAAAGTAACGCTCGATGATGTCCGCTTCGCCTATGCGCGGAGTGTCACTCATCGCTCTGGCGTTCGAATTCCTGCGGGCGGCGCGAACGGGCCAGGTGATCGAGAATGCCGTTCACGACCTTGGGCTCCTCGGGGCCGAAAAAGGCGTGCGCGATATCGACATATTCGTTGATCACGACCTTGGCAGGAATATCGTCTCTCAGTGCAATCTCGAAGGCCGCCGAGCGCAGGATCGCGCGCAGGATGCTGTCGACGCGGGCGAGACGCCAGCCTTCGGCGAGATGCGCGTCGAGAACGGGATCGATGGCCTGTTGCTCGCGCACGACGCCGCGTACGATGTCCTCGAACATGGCCGTATCTGCGTCCGGCGCGCCGATGGACTTCGCGATGTCATCGAGACGGTGTTGCTCGAACTCGCTGATCACGTCGTTCGCGTCTATGCCGGTCATGTCCATCTGGTAGAGCGCCTGCACCGCCGACAGCCGCGCGGCGCTCCTCGTGGCGGATCGCGGTGCGTCCGGCTGATCGACGTGATCGTCTGTCTTTGTGTTCACCGGCCCGACTTCCGCTCAAAATCGCCGGCAAGTTCCAACAGTGCCGCGCAGGCGCCCGCAGCCGCCGCGCCCTTGTTGCCGCCATCGATGCTCGCTCGGGCCCAGGCCTGTTCGCGATTGTCCACCGTGAGAATGCCGTTGCCGATGGCGATGCCGTGCTCGACACCGATCGCCATGATCGCGCGCGCTGAGTCGTTTGCCACGATGTCGTAGTGCGAGGTTTCGCCGCGGATGACACATCCGAGCGCGACGCACCCGTCGTGCCGCCCCTCGGGGCCGACCATTTTCGACTTCACCGCGATGCTAAGCGCGACGGGAATCTCGAGCGCGCCGGGCACTGCAACCCGCTCGAAGCCGATACCGCGACGGCGCAGCTCCTCTGTGGCGCCACGGGCAAGCTCGTTGGCGATGTCATCGTAGAAGCGCGCTTCAATGATCAGGACGGACTGCGCGAGTTTGGCCATGGAGGTTCCTAGTCGAGGCGACGGTAGTCGGTAATCTGCAGCCCGTAGCCTTCAAGGCCGACCACCTTCCTCTGCGGTGAATTGGTGAGCAGGATCATGTCGCGCACGCCGAGGTCGTGAAGAATCTGGGACCCGATGCCGACTTCGAGCAGGCGGTTCTTTTCGCTGTCCGGTCGTTCGTCCTCGCGGTCCTTTTCAGACTTCAGCGAGTCGGTCACGGCATGGGGCCAGATGTCCCGTATCAGAACGAGCACGCCTCTTCCCTCGTCCGCGATCATCTCCATCGCCTTGTGGACGAGCGATCCCTCGCAGCCTTTCTCCGTGACGCCCAGAATATCGGTCAGCGTGTTGCATGCGTGCACGCGAACGAGCACCGGACCGCCCTTCGACAGGTCTCCCTTCACAAGCGCGATGTGTTCCTCCGAGGGGCCTTCTGTGGTGCGATAGACGCGCATGGCGAACGCACCGCCATAGCTGCTGTCCACCTGCGTTTCGGCCACGCAGCGCACAATGCTGTCATGCTTGCGGCGATAGGCGATGAGGTCGGCAATGGTCGCGACCTTCAGGCCGTGGCGTTGCGCGAACGCGACCAGGTCCGGCATGCGCGCCATCGTGCCGTCGTCATTCATGATCTCGCAGATCACACCGGCGGGATACAGGCCGGCGAGGCGCGCCAAGTCGACCGCAGCCTCGGTGTGTCCGGCGCGCATCAGCACGCCGCCCTCGCGTGCGATGAGCGGAAACACGTGGCCGGGCGTGGAGATGTTCTCCGGCCCCCGCGTCGGGTCGATGGCGACGGCGATCGTGCGCGCCCGGTCATGGGCCGAAATACCTGTTGAGATGCCTTCGCGCGCCTCGATGGACACCGTGAAGGCAGTCTGATGGCGGGACTCGTTGTTGTGCCGTGCCATCAGATCGAGGTTGAGGTCGCCGGCACGCGCACCGGTGAGCGCAAGGCAGATCAGGCCGCGCCCGTGCTTGGCCATGAAGTTGATGGCGTCAGGTGTCGCCATCTGTGCCGGAATGACAAGATCGCCCTCGTTCTCGCGGTCTTCCGCGTCGACGAGGATGAACATGCGCCCGTTGCGCGCGTCTTCCAGCACGTCCTCGATGGACGAAAGGAAACTGGTGTCCTGATTTTCCGCGGCGATGCTCACGATCGACGGGTCCTGCTAACTGCCACTTTCCGTGATCCTTGCCACATACCGGGCCAACAGGTCTACTTCCAGATTGATCTGATCACCTGCGGCAAGCTCGCCCCAGGTGGTGACCTGCAGCGTATGCGGGATCAGATTGACACCAAAACGCGACCCGTCAACGTCGTTAACCGTAAGCGAAACGCCATTGAGCGCCACGCTGCCTTTCGGCGCGATAAACCTCGCGAGATGATCCGGGACGTCGATTTCGAAGCGCATGGAGTCTCCGTCCGGCTCGCGCGAGATGATTGCTGCGATCCCGTCCACGTGCCCGGTGACGATGTGTCCGCCGAGTTCGCTGGTCGGGGTGAGCGAGCGCTCGAGATTGATCTTCCGCCCGGCACGCCACGTTCCAAGCGTGGTTTTCGACAGCGTCTCGTTGGAGACGTCGACAGAAAAGACGGATTGGAATTCGCCCCCTTCCGGTCCCACTTCGACGACCGTGAGACAGCATCCGTCGCAAGCGATGGACGCACCGATGGCATCCTGATCGAGCACGTATCCGCATCCGAGTTCGAACCGTCCCTCTTCGGCGTACCGAACGGTTGCGATGTCTGTGACAAGGCCTGTGAACATCGAGGCTTATCTGTCCTTGCGGCGGTAAATGTCGAGCGTATCACGCCGGAGAGCGCGGGTGTCTTCTCTCACGAAACCCGGCGCGTGTTCAATCACGGACAGGCCGTCCGTCGCAAGGGCAGCTATGCCGTCGCTGCCTGCCGGTTCAGGCCCCTTGTAAACGTAGATCTCGTCCACGAGCCCGGCTTTCCAGAAGCTCGATGCGACCTTCGGTCCGCCTTCGACGAGCAGACGCGTGATGCCGCGCTCCGCAAGTGCAGACAATACGGCCTCGATGTCGAGGCCAAGGCTATCATTCTCCGGCGCGCGCAGCACGTCCGCACCGGCTACCCTCAATGCGTCCTCGCGTTCCGACTTCGCATTATGCGATCCGACGACCCAGACCGGTGCGGTATCGAGGTCGGAAAGCATGCTTGCCGACGTGGGGATGTCCAGCGTGCTGGAAAGGACGACCCGCACGGGGGAGTCCTCAGCCATACCCGGCAGGCGGCACGTGAGCGAAGGATCGTCCGCCGACACTGTGCCGTGACCCACCAGGATCGCATCGGCGCGTGCGCGCAACAGGTGGCCATGGGCACGCGCGCTCTCGCCCGTGGCCCACACTGGTGTACCGTCACGGCCGCGGGGACTGAGACCGTCCGAACCGACGGCGAGCTTGAGCTGCACAAGCGGGCGGTTGGCGGTCACGCGAAGGATATGTCCGCGGGCAATATCGGCGCCTTCTTGCTCCAGAACGTCCTCATCAACGCGCAAACCGGCGTTGCGGAGCCGGGTGATGCCCACGCCTGCAACGCGCGGGTCCGGATCGTGCACCGATACGACCACGCGGGATATACCAGCCGCAATAATCGCGTCGGCACACGGCGGGGTCTTGCCATGATGGGCACACGGTTCGAGGGTGACATACAGCGTTGTGCCCCGCGCCTTCTCCCCAGCCTGTGCCAGCGCGACCTGCTCCGCATGCGGGCGTCCGTTACGCATCGTATGGGCGCAGGCGATCACCTCGTCCCCGGAGCTATCGGATTTGACGATGACGGCACCGACGGCCGGGTTAGGCCAGGCCCGCCCAAGTGCGCGGCGGGCAAACGCAAAAGCCGTACGCATATAGGCCGTATCGTGTTCGGGCATTGTTACGCGCCCTTGAAGGGGCGAGACGGGAACCGGTCAATCGTCATGCGTATCGGGCATGACGTCTTCCGGCTCGTCTTCGCCGGCAAGTTCTCCGAGCAGCGCCTCGAAGTCGCGGGCCTCGCGGAAATTCTTGTAGACCGACGCAAATCGCACATACGCGACGTCATCAAGGCCCTTCAGACCCTCCATGACGAGCCGCCCGATGGTTTGCGACTTGATGTCACCGTCGCCCATGTTTTCCAGACGCCGGACGATGCCGCTGACCATGCGTTCCACGCGCTCGGGATCGACCGAACGCTTGCGCAGCGCAATCTGAATGGAGCGCATCAGCTTGTCGCGGTCGAACGGCGCGCGACGGCCGCTTTTCTTGACCACCGTCAGTTCGCGCAACTGCACACGCTCAAAGGTCGTGAAGCGGCCGCTGCAATCTGCGCAGACGCGGCGGCGGCGGATCGCCGTATGGTCCTCGGAGGGGCGCGAATCCTTCACCTGTGTGTTGGTGCTGCCGCAGTATGGACACCGCATGTTGCTGCCTCCCTGATCCGTCGGGCCGACGGACGCGAAACGCTATTCCCTAAGCGCCCACTCCTGTCGGATAGATCGGAAACCGGCCGCACAGATCGATTGCCTGTTCCTGCACGGCGGCCTCGACATCTGCGTTGCCGTCGGGACCGTTTGCACCCAGCCCGTCCAGAACGTCGATGATCATCTTGCCGACCGCCTGGAACTCGCCGATGCCGAACCCGCGTGTCGTACCCGCCGGCGTGCCGAGGCGAATGCCCGACGTGACCATCGGTTTCTCCGGGTCGAACGGCACGCCGTTCTTGTTGCAGGTTATGTTGGCGCGGCCGAGCGCCGCTTCCACGTCCCGCCCGGTCAGCTTCTTGGGACGGAGGTCGACGAGCAAGACATGCGTGTCGGTCCCGCCGGAGACCAGATCGAGGCCGCCCTCCTGAAGCTCGGTTCCGAGCGCGCGCGCATTGTCCACGACCTGCTTCGCGTAGATCTTGAAGGACGGTTGCAGGGCCTCGTGGAACGCGACCGCCTTGGCCGCGATGATGTGCATGAACGGGCCGCCCTGAATGCCGGGGAAGATTGCCGAATTGATCTTCTTCGCCAACTCCTCCTCATTGGTGAGGATCAGGCCGCCGCGTGGCCCGCGCAACGTCTTGTGCGTCGTCGACGTGGCGACATGCGCATGCGGGAACGGGCTTGGATGGACGCCTGCGGCAACGAGGCCGGCGAAATGCGCCATGTCGACCATGAAGTATGCGCCGACACCATCCGCGATCTCGCGGAAGCGGGCGAAGTCGATGATGCGCGGATACGCGGACCCGCCGGCAATAATGATCTTCGGCTTGTGCTCCTGTGCCAGCTTCCCGACCTCATCAAAGTCGATCAGATCATCGTCGCGGCGCACGCCGTACTGAACCGCGTTGAACCACTTGCCGGACTGGTTGGGGGGCGCGCCATGTGTCAGGTGACCGCCGGCGGCGAGGCTGAGTCCGAGGATCGTGTCGCCGGGTTTTGCAAGCGCCATGAACGTGCCCTGATTCGCTTGTGAGCCGGAATTGGCCTGCACATTTGCAAATCCGCAATCGAACAGGCGCGTCGCCCTATCGATGGCGAGCCGTTCCGCAACGTCAACATACTCGCAGCCGCCATAGTAGCGGCGGCCCGGATAGCCTTCCGCGTACTTGTTCGTCATGACCGATCCGGCGGCCTCGAGAACCGCCCGTGAAACGATGTTCTCGGACGCAATCAGCTCGATTTCGTTCTGCTGACGACCCAGTTCGCCTTCGATCGCATCCCAGATTTCCGGATCGCTTTCGGCAACAGACCGCAGGAAGAATCCCGGTACACGTCCCTCATATTCTGCAGCATCGGCAACTGACATTGTTAAGTTCCTTGTCGTAAAAGACAGCGTGGCGGAGCGTGCTCGCACTCCGCGAGCCACTTACCACAAGTTGTTGACCGACTCCAAGCAATGGCGACCGTTTCCCAACAACAGTTTGACGGTTCCGGTTGCCTCGCTTGTTAACCCGAGAAATAATGCGTAGCCCATGACCCAAGTCCTTACATCCGCCGAAGAAATAGCCGCCCGTATTCCGGACGGCGCGCTGCTCGCCCTGCCCCCTGAATATGCGCCGTGCTCGATGGAGACGATTCGCGCGCTTGTGCGCCGGGGTGCCAGGGACCTTCGTCTGCTCGGCGTACCGCAGTTCGGCATACAGGCGGAGCTACTCATCGGGTCCGGGTGTGTCGCAGAGGTCGAGACAGCGGCGGTGACGCTCGGCGAACAGGGACTGGCCCCGCGCTTTACCGAAGCCATCAAGCAGCAGAGGATCAAGATGCGGGATACGACCTGTCCAGCTATTCACGCCGCCTTGCAGGCGAGCGAGAAGGGGATCCCGTTCATGCCGCTGCGCGGCCTTATCGGCACGGATATCCTCGCCCGGCGCGAGGACTGGCTTCTCGGCGAGAACCCGTTCGCCGACGACGATCCGATCGTCTATCTGCCGGCGATCCGACCGGACGTGACCCTGTTCCATGCCGCCAAGGCGGACCGGAACGGCAATGTATGGATCGGGTTGCGGCGCGAACTCATGGTGATGGCGCATGCCTCGGCAAATGCCTATGCGACGGCCGAGGAAATCGTCGAGCATGATCTGCTGGACGATCCGGAAACGGCGCCGGGCACAATTCCGGGGCTGTATGTCACGGCCATAGCGCGGGCGGAACGCGGTGCCTGGCCGCTCGGTGTGCCAAATCTCTATGAACGCGACGCGGCACACTTGGCTCAGTATGCGCAGATGGCCAAGACCCAGCAGGGTTTCGACGCCTATACGGATCGCTGGGTGTTCGGCAAGGCGGCTGCCGAATGAGCGAAATCCGCACCGAAGAGGTGATGATCGCGGCCATTGCCCGGATGCTGTCCGGGCTGTCGCATGTCGCGGTCGGTGCGGCATCGCCGGTGCCGGGGTCGGCGGCGCTCCTTGCGCGCCGGCTCACCGGTGGTGCGTTGCGGGTATCGCTGCTTGGGCGCGTCTCCAACCCGACTTTCACCGACGGTGCGCGGGAACTGTTCGATTGCGCGGCACAGGGCCGGATCGACGCGTTCTTTTTGGGCGGGGCGCAGATCGACGGCCAGGCGAACATCAATCTCGTCTCCATCGGCGATCCGGACAAACCAAAGGCGCGCTTTCCGGGGTCGTTCGGGTCCGCCTATCTCTATTTCGTCGTGCCGCGCGTAATCCTGTTCCGGCAGGACCACTCGCCGCGCGCTCTGGTGCCGAAGGTCGACTTCGTCAGCGCGCCGGGTGTCTCCGCGCCGAACGTCTATCGTCCCGGCGGGCCTCATGCCCTGGTAACGGGTCGCTGTGTGTTCGATTTCGACAGGGACGCCGAACGCTTCCGGCTGAAAAGCGTCCACCCCGGGCATACCGTTCAGGAAATCGAACAGGAGACCGGGTTCGACTTCGATATCCCGGATGGCGGCGAAACCCCGGAGACGGAGATGCCCAGCCGGGAATGGATCGAACTGATCCGTGGCCCCGTGGGCGAGGAGATACGCGAACTCTATCCGGAATTCGCATCACGCATGTTCGGCACGGCCTAAAGCCTCTAGAGCATCATGCGTTCAGATTGACGCGTTTCGTCGCGAAATCCGAACGCATAAAGATGCTCTAGCACTATAAGATATAGAGCAAATTTATCCGATTAGGTTGAAACAGGGTGAGTCAACCTAATCGGATTTTGCTCTAGGCGATCCAGCCCTTGGAGCCGGACGTCCCGCCGTTGTCGGGATCATCAGCAGCATCGGAGTCCGCAGCACCGGGTCCGCCCTCGCCCGCATCCTTTTCAAGTTGCGCCTGCAACTTGCGCACGGCCACGCGCTGGAGGTCCGTCTGCGCGGCACTGGCCGGGCCCATGATCGTGACCTCGACACCCGTGGCCGCATCGACGGCGATCACCTTCATCGCCTGGCCGAGCTGCTTGTACTCGATGTAAATCTCGCCGTTCGGACCGGTGACCCGGTCCGAACCAGCGCTTTGGTTGTCGCCGCCCTTACGCGGCACGCCTCAGGTCCATCTCGCCCCACAGCACGTTGAGTGCTTCGACGAGATGATCGATATCGGCGTCGGAGTGGAGCGGTCCTGGCGTCAGCCGGATGCGCTCTGTTCCGCGCGGGACGGTTGGATAGTTTATCGGCTGCACGTAGATGCTGAAACGGTCCATCAGCGCGTCCGTCAGGGCCTTGCACAGAACCGGATCGCCCACCATGACAGGCACGATGTGGCTCGGATTTTCCATCACAGGAAGTCCGGCTTCACGCAAGCGGCGCTTGAGAGTGCGCGCACGTTCCTGATGGCGTTCGCGTTCGATCTGGCTCACCTTCAGGTGCCTGACGCTCTTCAGCGCGCCAGCCACGATGGCCGGCGCCAGTGACGTGGTGAAGATGAAGCCCGGGGCGAACGAACGGATGGCGTCGACGATGTCGGCGCTTGCCGCGATGTAGCCGCCCATGATGCCAAAGCCCTTGGCCAGCGTTCCCTCGATGACATCGATCCGGTCCATGACGCCGTCGCGTTCGGCAACGCCGCCGCCGCGCGGTCCATACAGACCAACCGCATGAACTTCGTCGAGATAGGTCATTGCGTTGTACTTGTCGGCGAGGTCGCAAATCTCGGCGATCGGCGCCATGTGACCGTCCATCGAGTAGACCGACTCGAAGGCAATGAGTTTCGGCGTCTCAGGGTCGTGTTGCTTGAGCAACTCTTCGAGATGCCCGAGATCGTTATGGCGCCAGATATGCTTCGGGCCGCCGCCATGCCGGATGCCGGCGATCATCGAAGCGTGGTTCTTTTCGTCCGAGAAGATGACGCAGCCAGGGAGCAACTGCACAATCGTGCTGATAGATGCATCGTTCCCGACATATCCGGATGTGAACAGCAGGGCGGCCTGTTTGCCGTGCAGATCGGCAAGTTCGCGCTCGAGTTCGACATGGTAGTGGGTGGTGCCCGAAATGTTGCGGGTTCCGCCCGAGCCTGCGCCGGCGCTGTCGATGGCTTCGTGCATCGCCTCCCGGACGCCGGCATTCTGCCCCATGCCGAGGTAGTCGTTGCTGCACCAGACCTTGATGTCACGAGTTCCGTCTTCGCTGAAATGTTCAGCTTTCGGGAACTTGCCGCAACGCCGCTTGATATCGGCAAACTCGCGATATCGACCTTCTTCCCTGATGGATTTCAACGCGTCAGCAAATGTCTTTTTATAGTCCATGACAATCACTCGGTCTCCGGGGTCGCCTGTTCCCTGCCGCCGGGTCATCTGCGCTGTTATCGTGCGATCCGGCTGCGAACATTATAACCGTTCTAATCTCCCAAAAATACACCTTCCCGCCAACGGCCATTTCGTCGCGGCACCGCGAGAAACACCATCGCAACGAGATTGCGATTGCATTTTCACACGGCAGTACGTTCCTGGCATTGATCTAAGTTAATATGCCGAAGCTGTCGCGCCGACCCGGTCGCGGCCATAGATGTCGCGGCGGAAGTTCACCACGCCGTTTTTCGTGGCCCACGCTGTCACGTAGACGAAGTACACCGGAACCCGCCGTTTGAGTGAGACATCCTTGCGCACGCCGTTCTGTTCCAGTTGTGCGACCTGTCCTATATCCCAGCCGCCATTGGGCTGGAGCAGCCAGGCGACGAGCTGTTTGACGTTCTGGACCCGAATGCACCCCGAACTGTGGGCACGGAAGTTGCGCGCAAACAGGCTCTTGGACGGTGTGTCGTGCATGTAGACCGAGTGGGCATTGTGGAAGTTGATTTTCACAAAGCCCATCGAGTTGTCTTTCCATGGCTCTTGGCGGTACCGGTAGCTGTAAACGGCCGGCGAGTTCCAGTTGATCCTGCGGGGGTCGAGCTTCTTTGCGCCCTTGAAGGCGTCGATCCGGTATGCGCTGAGAATGTCCTTGCCGCGATGTGCGTAGAGGCGTGCCTTCGGCACCAGATCCTTGCGGACGATGCTCTGCGGAATGTTCCAGTACGGGTTGAAATTGATCTGGTGGATATGGCTGCGCAGGATCGGTGTCTGACGGTCGACCTTGCCGACCACCGCGGCATGCCGTGAAACCACGTGGTCGTTCTCCACCGCCTCGATCTGGGCTGCGGGAATGTTGACGACCACATACTTCTTGGCGGCGGAGCGCGAGTGCTTGCGCAGACGGGCAAGATTGGTCTTGAGCTGCTGCAACCGTGCCTTTGCTGGCACGTTCAGCGCGAGAATCGTGGACTTGTCGAGGACGCCGGTTGCCTTCAGCCCGTGGCGCGCCTGAAACCGCCTGACCCCTTCGCTCACACGATGGTCATACCGCGCCGACTGTCGACCGGACGGCGGCAGATCGCGGGTCAGTTCAAGACGCCGGCGCAGAAGAACCACTGCGCGATGACGTGTGCCCTGTTTCAGACGGAGCATCGGGATCGGCTGCCACCCGCCACTGGCGACGATTGCCTGGTACTGCTTGATCGCCGCAGAGAGCGGCGCAAGGTTGGATTTCGACAGCGTCGGGTGACCGACGGGAAGTTGTGCTTCCCAGGAGCGTGTAAGCGAGCGATCGTAAGATCCGTACAACCGATCATGATTGCTCCAGCTCCGGCCCCACCGTTCCGAGCCCACGTCGGCCCACGCTCCGCTCGTCACCGTGAGTGCGGTGATGAGAGTGGCGCCAACTGCGATGTGTGTGATTGATTTCCTGGTCGTACGCAAAACCTTGACCGGCACTTCTACTGTCCTCACTTCCGGACCCCTTCCGGGCAGCAAAACAACGCGCTGCTTCATTACCATAGGCTCCGGGTGGTTAACAAAGCCCGACCGTTTGTCTCATTTTCGTTATGTGTCGTGAACCGAATCATCACTGCGGCATGCGTCCCCCGACGAGAGGTTGCACACTGACAGTGGATTTTGGCGAAAATTCGCGGACGTTGTGGAAAAAGAAAAGGCCCCCGAGGCTTTTCGGCCTCGGAGGCGAAGGCGGCTGACAGGTGCTTCAGATCACAAACGGTAGCGGATCTGATCACCCCAGAAGCGTTCCAGGCGGAACAGCGAGTCATTCATGGCATCAAGGTCTGCGCTATCGACGCCACCAACCTTCTCGAGCGACTTCATTTGCCGGTCGTAAAGGTCGTTGATGACCTGGCAGATCTCCTTGCCTTTGTCCGTCAAGCTGACCCGCACCGAACGGCGGTCGCTTGTCGAGCGCTGGTGGTCGATGTAACCGGCCTTGACGAGCTTCTTCAGGTTGTACGACACGTTCGAGCCGAGATAGTAGCCACGGCTTCTCAGCTCGCCTGCCGTCAATTCTGCATCCCCGATGTTGAACAGCAGCAAAGCCTGCACGCTGTTCACTTTCGAATGTCCGAGACGCTCGAACTCGTCCTTGATCACATCAAGCATGAGTCGATGGAGCCGCTCGATCATCCGCAGCGATTTGAGGTAGTGGTCCTTGATATCGTTGTTATCGACCGGCTCCTCATGAGTTATGTCATACGCGACGCTCATACCTGCCTCTTTTGTTTGCAAGTCTCCCCTTATGCGGCAGGACAGTACGCGAGGCGGGCTAAGATCGGCTTAAAGGGATGGCTTAAAATTCCGTAAACAAACCGAGCGGAAGTTCAGGCAAATGGGTTCTCTGGGCGAAACCCGGGAACATCCTTTCCGGTGAAGATCGCATCGATCATTTCGTCGCTTACGTCCTGCAGACGTTTTGGAGACCATTTGGGTTTGCCGTCTTTCTCCACCAGGAGGGCGCGAACGCCTTCATAGAGTTCATCACCTGTCAGAAAGGCATAGGCGACACGGGCTTCGACGATCAAAGCGGCATCAAGGGACAAACGGCCAAAGGCGGTAACCTGGCGGAACGCGACCTTGAGGCTGAGCGGCGAGTTCTTGCGGATCGTCGCGGCGGTTTCAGCCGCCCACTCCCGTTTCTCACCCTCCGCCCCGTCGAGCGATGCGAGTATGTCCTCAACCGACGCATGCGAAAAGTGGCGGTCGATCTCATATTGCATCTTGAGGAGCTCGGACGGGCCCGGATCCACATGTCTGCTGTCAAGGACCGGATCAATGGGTTCGGCTTCGGACATGGCGTCGCAAATCGTGTCGAACTCGGATGCATCGATGCAGTGGGTCAACAGTCCCAGGGCATATGCATCGGCGCGATCGATCGCGTTGCCGGTCAGGGCGAGATAGAGCCCGATCTGCCCGGGCAGACGTGGCAGGAAGTAGGTCGCGCCGACATCGGGAAAGAAACCGATGCGGACCTCCGGCATGGCAAAGCTGTAGTTTTCGCCGGCGACCTTGTGGGTGCCGTAAAGCGACGCGCCGACCCCGCCCCCGAACACAATGCCGTCCATCAGCGCCACGTGCGGTTTCATGAACCGGTCAAGCGTCCAGTTGTGCTGATACTCGATCGTGTATTTCTGCAGGATCGTGTCGATGTTACCCGAGTTCTTCGCCTCGTACATTGCCTTGAGATCGCCACCGCTGCAAAAAGCACGATCCGATGACGACCGCAGGATCGCGCCGTAAATGTACGGATCGACGCCCCATTTGATGTACGTAGCCTCCAGATCGGCGATCATGTCGTAGTTCAGCGCATTGAGCGCCTTCGGCCGGTTCAGGGTCGCCACGCCGCACCGATCACGCTGCTCCAGCAACAGTTCTTGGTTTTTGCTCATGGGTCCCCATTTTCTACATGACCGCACTCGGGCGGTCAGGAGCTATACACCGGCGGCATAATTCCTCAAGGTGTTGTGCGGAGATTTTGAGGGTTCTGCGCAGCCGCCAGAAGACGCAGTCGATGCTTGGACGATCTGTATTACTCATTGCGATGCTCTTTAGCATGCCGGGTGCCGTCGCGGCGCATGCACCCGAGGTGGCCGAAAAACCGGAAACCGCTGCGACAGAGGTGCCCTTGCCGGCGCGCAACCCGAAGCGGCTCGAACCGCCCTCTCCTCCACATCCGCGCGATCGGGAGGCGCCCGAATGGACAGCGCAGGAAATCCAGACGGAAACCGACCGTTGCGAAATGATGTTGGCCGATATCGGCGTCGAGTACGAGCCGCTGGCACCGATCCGCGAAGGTGTTTGCGGAGCCCCGGCACCAATCGAACTGCGATCCATCGGCAAGGATCAGAAGATATCCATCAATCCGCCCGCGCGCGTAACGTGCGGATTGGCGGCGACCTTGAGTGCCTGGGTCGACACGGTTGTGCAGCCTTCCGCGCAGGAACATCTGGGCAGCAAAGTCGTGTCGATCCGCAATGTTGCCTCCTACGTTTGCCGCAACCGCTACAACGCGCCCGGCAAGCGGCTCTCCGAACATGCGCGTGCAAATGCACTCGACATGGCCGCATTCAAGACGGCAGACGGCAGGACAATCACCATTTCGAACGATTGGGCTCTGCCGCCTGAAAAGCCGTCGGAAGAGAAGGCGCCGGACGCTGCTGGCGGCAAGGCGTCGACTGACACGTCAGCGGCAAAGGCACCGGAGACCGGCGTTGTTCATACGGGAAGGGACACCAAGCCGCCTGGTCCTGCGGAAAACGCGCCCGGTGCCAAGGTAGATGAGAAGACGGACGAGGCCGGCAAGGAGAATACTCCCGAGGCGCCGCCGTTCCGCCCGGAATCCGCGTTCCTGTTCGCGATTCACGAGGGCGCCTGCAAGCTGTTCGGAACGGTTCTGGGGCCCCTTGCCAATGAGGCGCACAAGGATCACTTTCACTATGATCTCGCCGCACGCAAACACAGCAATTACTGCGAATAGTATCCCCTCGCAGCGAAAGCGCTAACGCTGCCGCTCAAGCGGACTGGCTTGACGGTTCGGGGAGTGATAGGTTTTTCGCGTCGAACGTAAACGAAGCAGTGTTCTGCCATGTCCTCCACCAGCCGTCCCATTTCCCTTGGTGCCGAGCGCGCCAAAAGAGACGAAACCACAACCGTTCCCAAGGACGACCCGGCCGGGGCAGGTTTTCCGTCGATCCGCATGCGGCGCAACCGCCGGGCCGACTGGTCACGCCGTCTGGTCGCGGAAAGTGTTCTCACCTGTGACGACCTGATCTGGCCGATTTTCGTTGTGGATGGCGAGAATGTACGCACGCCCGTCGATTCCATGCCCGGTGTCGACAGGCTGTCGGTGGATCAGGCCGTTGAGGCTGCACTTGAAGCAGCCGACCTGAATATCCCGGCAATGGCAGTCTTTCCCTACACTGATCCTGCGTTACGGGACGAGGCGGGATCGCAGGCGTTCAATCCCGACAATCTCGTCTGCCAGGCGGTGCGCGCGATCAAGGAGAAAGTGCCGCACATCGGTCTCATCTGCGATGTGGCGCTCGACCCCTACACGAGCCACGGCCATGACGGGTTGCTTACCGGCGACAAGATCGACAACGACCGTTCGCTTGAGGCACTGGTGCGGCAGGCGCTGGTTCAGACCGAGGCGGGCGCTGACATTATCGCCCCATCCGACATGATGGATGGCCGTGTTGGCGCGATCCGGACAGCCCTGGAGCAGGCCGGGCACACGGACACGCAGATCATGTCTTATGCCGCCAAATATGCGTCTGCGTTCTACGGCCCGTTCCGTGATGCGACGGGTTCGACCGCTGCGCTCAAGGGCGACAAGCGCACCTATCAGATGGATCCGTCGAACACCGACGAAGCGTTGCGGGAGGTCGAGCTCGATGTTTGCGAAGGCGCCGACATGGTGATGGTGAAACCGGGCCTTCCCTATCTCGACATCGTGCGGCGGGTGAAGGACACCTTTGCGATGCCGACATTCGTCTACCAGGTGTCCGGTGAGTACGCGATGCTGATGGCGGCGGCTGAGAACGGTTGGCTCGATGGTGACCGCGTGATCATGGAGAGCCTTGTCGCCTTCAAACGGGCGGGTGCTGACGGCGTCTTGAGTTACTTCGCGCCCCAGGCGGCCCGGCTGATCGCGCAGGCGCGCTGACGTGGCGGTTGCCGAGGAGAACCCGCCCGCATACGCGACATCGCTGGCAGATATCGAGCGCGCGGCAGAAGTCCTCAAGGGACATGTGGTCCGCACGCCTTTGATCGCCGCACCCAAGCTCTCCGCGCTTGCCGGCGCGGATATCTACATCAAGTACGAGAACCTTCAGTTCACCAACTCGTTCAAGGATCGCGGCGCCTATCTGAAGCTCGATTCCCTGACCGGGGAGGAACGTGAGCGCGGCGTCATCGCAATCTCGGCAGGCAATCATGCGCAGGCCGTCGCTTATCACGCGAGCCGGCTGTGCATTCCCGCCGTCATCGTCATGCCGGAGGGCACACCTTTCGTGAAGGTGGGGAATACCGAAGCGCTCGGCGCCGAAGTTGTTCTCGCCGGCGAGACCCTGACCGAATCGCGCGAGACGGCAGACGAAATCGCTCGGGAGCGGAATCTCACATTCGTACACCCGTATGACGATCCGCTGGTCATTACCGGTCAGGGCACGGTCGCACTGGAAATGCTGGCTGATCGCTCGCACCTCGATACGATCGTTATCCCGATTGGTGGTGGCGGGCTGATTGCCGGATGCGCCATCGCCGCGAAGGCGCTGAAGCCCGACATCGACATCGTCGGTGTCGAGGTGGAGTTCTTTCCTTCGATGTATCATGCCGTGCGCGGCGAGGAACCCAAATGCGGTGGGCAGACGCTCGCCGAAGGCATCGCCGTCAAGGCCGCGGGGGAGTACACGCTGCCGATAGTCCGGGATCTCGTCTCCGACATCGTTCTTGTCGACGAGGCGGCAATCGAACGTGCAATCTGCACGCTGTTAAACGTTCAGAAGACGATGGCGGAAGGCGCTGGCGCGGCGGTGCTCGCGGCGCTCACGAAAGAACCGGAACGGTTCGAAGGCAGAAAGGTGGGTCTCATCCTCACCGGCGGGAACATTGATCCGCGCATGCTCGCCTCGATCGTCATGCGGGGTCTTGAATATGAGGAGAAGATTGTCTCGCTTCGGCTGAGGATCACGGACAAACCCGGCGTATTGGGATCCATCGCCTCCATGCTCGGCAAGGCCGGCGCAAACATCCTTGAGGTCTCGCATCGCCGCACGTTTCTCGATGTGCCGGCAAAGGGCGCGACGCTCGATATCGTGATCGAGACAAAAGACGCCGCGCACGCGGCGCAGGTCATGGACAAAATGCGCAAGGCCGGCTTCGAGGTCAAAAGACGCTCCGGATCGGACGGCGACTTCGGTGCCTATTGACCCGCCATGCGGCATACCCTTGCCGAAAATGCCTCTGATCACCATCTAAAGGGTCGCTGCTTTCCCATTCAGGAGGTCTGAAAATCGATGGCGACCGACTCGGCCCGCAATGAAGTTCAGCAGGACGTGAGCTTTGAATCCACGGAGAAGCCCCACGCCTTCAATCCGCAAACTCAGGGCGAGTATTTCGAAGGCGTGCTGAGCCGCCGCGTCATGGCGTTCCTGATCGATGTGGTGATCATCTTTTCGCTCACCATCGTCGCCTATGTGGTGCTGCTTGTCGCGGGGATCTTCACGCTCGGGTTGGCCTGGCTCCTTCTCGGTCTTGCATTTCCGGCGATCGCCCTTGCCTACAGCGCCATCACGCTGAGCGCGCCGCAGTCCGCGACCATCGGCATGCGGGCGACCGACCTGCAGATGCGGACCTGGTATGGCTCCCGGATGTATGCGCTTCTCGGGGCGTTTCATGCGGTGCTGTTCTACGTCTCGGTGACGATCCTCACGCCGTTTGTGCTGCTCATCGCACCGTTCAACGCGCGCAAGCGCTGCCTGCATGACTTTCTGGCCGGAGTGGTCGTCATCAATTCCGAAGAACGCGCCGAGCTCAACAGACGCGTTTAGAGAGCTTTCCACACTCATCTCAAATTTGGTGGCGGTAAGCGCGTGATTCTGCCCTAGTATTCAGGGCATGAGCTTGTTGCCGGGCATTGAACAGGCCCATATGTGGGTCACGTTCGCAATCATCGTTGCCGCCGTCATCCTTTTTGCAATCGAGCGCATTCCGTTGGAATTGTCGGCGGGCGTGACCGTCCTGGCGCTCCTTGCGCTTTTTTACTTCTTCCCGCTGGACGTCACATCGGGTCCGACGCCGGTGAACATAACGACCCTATTGGCGGGGTTTGCGAATCCGGTCGTGTTCACGATCCTTGCGCTGCTTATGGTCGGCCAGGCGCTGATTCAGACGGGTACGATCGAGAAATCCACCGAGATGTTCCGCGGGCTGATCAAGATCGCGCCGGCAGCCGCCCTCCCCGTGATCCTCGTCGTCGCCGCCGTGCTCAGCGCCTTCCTCAACAACACGCCGGTAGTGATCCTGTTCATCCCCATCCTGAGTGCGCTCGCAGCCCGCCTCGGCAAAACAGCGGCCCACGTGCTGATGCCGCTCAGCTTCATCGCCATCCTCGGCGGCATGACCACGCTGATCGGATCATCCGCGAATCTGGTGGCAGCGACGGTTGCGGAAGCGAATGGCGTTCCGACAATCAATTTCTTCGATTTCACGGTGCCCGGTTTGCTGCTCGCCAGCCTCGGTGCGTTGTACGTCATCTTCGTCATTCCCCGGCTGATCAAGCCGAGCCCGGCGCTTGGACAGACCGACCGGGAGCGCGGCAAGCATTTCATCGCGCAGATCACTTTGAACGAAAACCACCCCTGGATCGGCACCAAATCCGTCGCCGGGCTGTTCCCGGGGTTGCATCACATGACCGTCAAGCTGGTCCAGCGGGCCGGCCGTTCCGTGTTGCCGCCATTTGAGGATTTGACGCTGCGACAGGGCGACGTGCTGATGATCGCTGCCACGCGGCGCAACCTGCTTGAAGCGATCAGCCGCGACCGTTCGGTCATCGGCGAGCTCGCAACCAAGGAAGACGCCAATCCCGATAGTGGACAGGAGCAGCGGGGCGAACGCGAGCGCCTGATCATGACGGAAGTGGTCATTGCGCCGGGTTCTCCTCGCATCGGAAGCACGCTGCGCCCGGAACGGTTCCGGTTCGACACCGGTTGCACTCTGCTCGGCATCGAGCGCCACAGTCGGATGATGCGCGACCCGTTTCACAAGATCCGCCTTGTTGCCGGCGATGTGCTTCTGCTGCTGGGCACGCCCCGGTCGGTGCGCGGCCTGCGTGAGCATCGCGATTTGCTGCTGCTGGCGCGCTCGCGGGCCGAGCTGCCGGTGCCGCATCATGCCAAGAGCGCGATGATCGTTTTCTCCGCGATGATTCTGGCTGCAGCGAGCGGATTTGTCCCGATTGCCATAGCCGCGATCGCCGGGGCCATCGGCATGATCCTGGTGGGCGCGCTGACCGTACCGCAGGCAGCGCGGGCTTTCGACGGGCGCATATTCCTGCTGATCGGCGCCGCCTTTGCCATGGCGGTGGCGCTGGAAGCAACCGGCGGCGCGGAATATCTGGCGCGTCAGGTCGTCACTGTGTTCTCCGGATACGGCCCGGCGATACTGTTGTCGGCGCTGTTTCTGCTCGTTGCCATCCTGACCAACTTTCTGAGCAATCATGCGACCGGTGCGCTGTTCGCACCGATCGTTGTAAGTGCAGCGGGCCAAATCGGCGCCGATCCAACGCCTTTCGTTTACGGGCTGATATTCGCACTCAACTGCTCGTTCGCGACACCGATCGCCTATCAGACGAACCTGATTGTGATGGGCCCCGGACATTATCGGTTTCGTGACTTCATGTTTGCCGGACTGCCCTTGATCGTTCTTATCTGGCTCGCATATTCTCTTTTCGCGCCGCTCTATTTTTCGATGTAGGGGCCGTCGATCAGACAATCAAAACGCACCGTAAGGGACCGGTAAAACTGTGAGCGAACACAAGACCGATTTTCCGCAGTTTTACATCACCACGGCACAGCCCTGTCCCTATCTTCCCGGACGCCTGGAACGGAAGCTGTTCACCCACCTCTCGCATGGGCGGTCCGGCAAGTTGATCGACCGTCTGTTGAAAGGCGGGTTCCGGCGCAGCCAGAACATTGCCTACACCCCCTATTGCGATGGTTGCACGGCGTGCGTTCCCGTCCGCATCGTCGCTGACGAGTTCGAGCCGCGGCGCAGTTTCAAGCGGGTGCAGCAGGTCAACAAGGATCTCAATATTCGCCGCTGCGGACCCGTGCCGACGTCAGAGCAATACTCGCTGTTCCGCTCCTATATCGACCATCGTCATGGCGACGGCGGCATGGCCGATATGACCGTGCTCGATTATGCGATGATGATCGAGGACAGCGTCGTCAACACATTCCTCACCGAGTATCGCGTCCCGGCGCGGTCTCTGCCCGAAGAGTCGGATTTCTACGAAGACAGCGATGAACGCGCTCTGGTCGCGGTCGCCTTGTGCGACCGGCTGAGCGACGGGATCTCCATGGTCTACAGCTTTTTCGATCCGGCCCTCGCCGCGCGGAGCCTCGGCACGCATATGATCCTTGAGCATGTGGAGTTCGCGCGGCAGCTCGGCTTGCCCTACGTCTATCTGGGCTACTGGATCGAGGGATCGTCGAAGATGGGCTACAAGACCCGTTTCGGCCCGCAAGAGTTCCTGACCTCCGACGGTTGGGTTCGGCGGTGACAGCCGGATCGGCGTGGGTCGTCTAGAGCTTCTTTTCGAAGAATATCCGCTGGTACCCGTCCTCCTCGGCGCGGGCGACGATGACGTAACCAAGCGCTTCGTAGAACGGGATGTTCTCGGTCATGACTTCGTTTGTGTAGAGTTCGATTTTCGAGAGACCGTGCGCGTGCGCTTGCTCTTCCGCCTCGCGCATCAGTACCTTGCCGATCCCGTGCCCCTGGAAATCCGGACTGACGCCAACATTTTCAACGTGCAACGCGTGTCCGCGCGGATAGCAGATCAGTGCCCCGGCGACATCGTCTTCGACGCAGGCGACTGTCATCACTTCCCGCTCCACAAGCGCCGCGTAGTCGGCAAGCATGGGCGCGGGCTCACGGTCCATGCGGGGTACGTACATCTGATAGGCCGCACGGATGAGCGCCCGCACCGCTGAGGCGTCTTCGGCCCGTGCTGGTCTCAACGATACGGTCATGTCGGTTAAACTTCCCGACCCTCCCCAACCGGATCAGAATTTGGGTCCGAAATGGTTGCTCTTGGGGAAACCCTTGGGCGGCAGCCGTCCGGCCTGCGCCCGTGTTCCTGTCCAGTCCTTCAGGTCCGTAACGGTCCAGGTCCGGTTGGAGGAGTCGATCCAGGTGAGCCCCTCTTTCCTGCCATAGGTCTTCACGTCCGCAAGCCCGCCGTCCTTGTAGCGCTGCAGACGCACGCCGCGCCCGCGCGACATCTCGTTCACTTCGTCCATCTTGAAGCACAGGAGTTTCCGGTTCTCGCCGGTGACGGCGATCATGTCACCGTCGACCGGCGCGCAGACAATGGCCTCGTCCGGTGGCGTGACGTTCAACACCTGCTTGCCCTTGCG
>JANQLP010000207.1 GCA_028280515.1 Hyphomicrobiales bacterium | reverse complement strand
CGCAAAGCCCCTTGCCCGTACGCCCGGGTACGCTCCACGGGCCTTTGCTTGATCTTGTCGCAAAATCGCTCCGTCAGAATGGCTCCGATTTAACCGAATAGGCTCTAGGTCACCCGCAGACCCGTACGATTACCAACAATATTTCGCGTCGCGCCCCTTGACGCGCGGCGCGTCAAGAGTAGGACTCACCCTCAACGAATGAACCTGGAACCACGGATGTAATGGAGGCAGAAATGACCGCGCAGCTGGAAGCAACCGCACAAGCCATGGTGGCTGATGGAAAGGGCATTCTGGCCGCTGACGAGAGCTCCGGAACCATCAAAAAACGGTTCGATTCCATCGGTGTGGAGTCCACCGAGGAGAACCGGCGCGATTACCGCGAGATGCTGTTTCGCTGTACCGACGCAATGAAAACCTGCATTTCCGGGGTCATTCTGTTCGACGAGACACTGCGCCAGAAAGCAAACGACGGGACGCCCCTTTCCCAGGTCATCTCCGAAACCGGCGCGATCCCGGGGATCAAGGTCGATACGGGCGCAAAGGACCTGGCGGCCTGCCCGGGAGAGAAGGTAACGGAAGGGCTCGACGGGTTGCGCGAAAGGTTCGCCGAATACTACGACCTCGGCGCCCGGTTCGCGAAATGGCGTGCGGTCATCAACATCGGCGACGGCATCCCGTCTCGGACGTGCCTGGAAGCCAATGCCCATGCCCTTGCACGGTACGCAGCGCTCGCCCAGGAAGCGAATATTGTCCCCATCGTCGAGCCGGAAGTGATCATGGACGGCCCGCACGACATCGCCCAGTGTTTCGACGCAACCGAGGCGGCACTGAACACGCTGTACGACGAGCTCTACACGCAGCGTGTCGTTCTAGAGGGAACCATCCTCAAGCCGAACATGGTGCTTTCGGGAACGGACTGCGCCACCCAGGCTGGAATTGACGAGGTGGCAGCACAAACGGTGAAATGTCTCAAACGCACCGTCCCCGCTGCGGTACCGGGTATCTGCTTCCTCTCCGGCGGACAATCGGACGAGGATGCAACCGCGCATCTCTCCGCCATGAACGCAATGGCAGACAATCCCTGGAAGTTGAGCTTCTCCTATGGCCGTGCGCTGCAGGCCGCGGCATTGAAGGCGTGGGGCGGCAAGGCCGAGAACGTGCCGGCAGCCCAGTCCGCTTTCACGCACCGTGCGAAGATGAACTCCCTGGCCGCCACGGGGCAGTGGAACACGGAGCTTGAAAAGGCGGCATGATCGCCTGGACAATTGCAGACGCATTAGGGCGCATGGCGGGCGGTACTCACGAACACGCACCTTTGTGATGACCGGCCGGCATTGGAAGATCTTGCCGCGAATCCGGACGTAACACCCGCTCCACCGATCAACACGCGGCATGTTTCCAAGGTTTGCAGGCCAGCCGGCTTTGCGAAGCAGAATTGGCGCTTTGTGGTGCTATTAGAGCATCACAAAGACTCAAGTGGCACCGGCGGATGAGGTTGATCTCGCGTCAAACCAATTCTACGTTCATTGAGCTGCAGTTCGCATCTCGGGCGCTTTGTGTCTGGCTGAGATGCATGAGTTGGCGACTTTGCAAAACGAAATGTGCACGTCGCATAACGCCCATATTTTGCTGCAACACGGTTTGGTGGAATGACTGAAAACCAAACACGCACAGGCTGCGAGCTGTATCTGATCGTCCCGCCTGACCCCGATCGCGATATGGCCATCCAGCTTGCCGAAGCCGGCAACTCCGGCAAGATCGCCTGCGCGCTGTTGCAGTGCGAGCCGCATGGTCGTGTGAAACGGCCCAACGCGGAACGACTCCTTCGCGTGACGCGGCGCGTGAAGCTGCCGCTGTTGTTTGAACGGGATATCGCGGCGGCGGTCGAGCTCGGGGCCGGTGGCGTCCATATTCCGGCCGACGAAGACCTGTATCATGAAGCACGTGCCCTTCTCGGTGGCAACGCCATCATCGGCGCCGCATGCGAGCTCTCCCGTCATGATGCCCTGATTATGGGTGAGCTGGGGGCGGACTACGTTGCCTTTGACGGATCGTTGAATGATGAGCCGGAGTCCATTGAAATGGGCCTGGAAGAGTTAATCCGATGGTGGTCGGAAACAGTCACAGTCCCGTGCGTGGCGTGGGACTCGACCAGTGGGCGGGAGGTGCAGCGCCTCGTCGACGCTGGCGCCGATTTCGTCGCCCTGGGGAACTCGGTCTGGCGTCACCCGGAGGGCGCAGCCGCTGCGGTTCGCCTTTTGCGGGATCAGCTTGCCGACCAACAGGCCTCGACGTGACGCACGCATCGACCTCTCTCATCGCCGGTTTTTTTGCATTCGCCGTCATGCTTGGCTGCGTGCCCGGCATGCCAGCCCTTTCCGCGCCCGACCCTGCCTATGACGCGTTCGTGCAAGGCAACTACCTGACGGCGCTCGAAGAAGCCAAGGCTGCCGCGGCCAAGGGCGACCCGGCGGCGCACACGCTGATCGGAGAACTGTACGCATCCGGCTTCGGCGTGCCTCAGGACCACACGACGGCGGCAAAGTGGTACGAGAAGGCGGCGGAGCTCAGCGATACCAACGCGCAACTGGCGCTCGGCGTGTTGCTGAGCGAGGGGCGCGGGGTCAAGCAGAACAGGAAACGGGCCGCTGACCTGTTCAAAAAGGCGGCTGAAAAGGGCCTTGCGTCGGCGCAGTACAACTATGCCCTCATTCTGATCGAGGGGGACGTACACGGCCGGGATCTTTCGCAGGCCGTCTCCTTTATACAGAAGGCGGCGGCGCAGGATCACGCCCAGGCGCAATATGATCTCTCCAGTCTGTACCAGCGCGGCGTTGGTATCGAAAAGGATCCGAAGAAGGCCGTGGAGTGGCTCGAACGGGCTGCAGCCCTCAACCACGGAGCGGCGCAGGTCGAATACGCCATCATGCTGTTCAACGGGCGCGGCGTCGAAAAAGACGAAAAGGCGGCGATCAAACTGTTCACATCCGCGGCATACAGGGGCAACCCGGTCGCGCAAAACCGGCTGGCCCGGATTTTTGCCCACGGCGCGGGCACCGAGGAAGACCCGCTCAAGGCCGCCAAGTGGCATCTTCTTGCCCGCACGGCCGGCGTCAGCGATTTCTGGTTGGATCTGTATGTGGCAAAGTTGACCGAGGAACAGCGCGTCGCCGCGGAGAAGGCCGCCGAGGACTGGGCCCAGACCCACGCCGGCGGATAAGCGGCACCCACGGCGCATCTCCCGGTTGCCGGGCGCGCGGACATGCTCTATGTCAGCGCCAACCCTATTGTTCATCGACACAACCGGCAAAGACAGCGCAGATGAAAATCAACGGCAACGAAATCCGCCCTGGAAACGTGATCCAGCACAAGGGCGGGCTTTGGGTCGCGGTCAAGATACAGGCCGTGAAGCCCGGCAAAGGCGGCGCATTCGCCCAGGTTGAATTGAAAAACCTGATCGACGGAACGAAGCTCAACGAGCGCTTTCGCGCGTCTGAAACGGTCGAACGTGTGCGTCTGGAGCAGAAGGATCACCAGTTCCTGTACGCTGACGGCGATATGCTGACCTTCATGGATGTGGAGACCTACGACCAGATCCAGTTGCCAAAGGACTTTGTCGGTGAACGCGCGGCGTTTCTGCAGGACGGCATGACCGTCGTTGTCGAAAGCCACGAGGGCAAGCCCATCGGCGTCTCCCTGCCGGATCAGGTGGCGCTTGAGGTGGTCGAGGCCGAAGCCGTGGTCAAGGGGCAGACGGCCGCATCCTCCAACAAGCCGGCAATCCTTGAAAACGGCGTCCGTGTCATGGTGCCGCCGTTTATCAGCGTTGGTGAGAAGATCATCGTCGACACCAACGAGATCACCTACGTGAAACGGGCCGACTAGCCCGCCGCAAAGGACCGAACAGTTCCCCCATGCCCGCCTCGGCCCTCATGAACGTGATGACCCAGGCCGCTCGAAAGGCGGGCCGGGGTCTGGCGCGCGACTTCGGCGAAGTCGAGCATTTGCAGGTCTCGGTCAAGGGACCTGCGGACTTCGTGACCGCCGCCGACATGCGCGCGGAGAAGATTCTGTTCGAAGAACTCTCCAGGGCCCGTCCGGGATACGGGTTCCTGATGGAGGAGCGCGGACATGTGGAGGGGGCCGACAAGACCCACCGCTGGATCGTCGACCCGCTCGACGGCACCACCAATTTCCTGCACGGCATCCCGCTTTTCGCCATTTCGCTGGCGCTGGAGCGTGAAGGCGAGATCGTGGCCGCTTTGATCTTCAACCCGGCCAGCGGCGAGCTGTTCACGGCGGAGCGCGGCAAGGGCGCGTTTCTCGACGACCGCCGCATCCGCGTTGCCGGACGTACCGGGCTGGACACGGCCATCATTGCCACCGGCATCCCTCATCTCGGAAAGCCCGATCATGACCTGTTTCTGCGCGAGTGCGGACACGTGATGAGCACGAGCGCAGGCGTAAGGCGTATGGGCGCGGCGGCACTCGACCTCGCCTGGGTCGCGGCCGGGCGTTTCGATGGGTTTTGGGAGCGCAATCTCAGTGCGTGGGACATCGCCGCGGGCGCGCTTCTTGTGCGCGAAGCGGGCGGTTTCGTCTCCGGGCTGAACGGCAAACAGGACATGCTGGAGACAGGCGGAGTCATAGCCGGCAACGCGGACATCCATCGAGCCCTCATCGACGTTCTTCGCGAATGCGCCAGGGCCGCCTAGAGCCTCTTCGACCAAATCGGAGCCATTCTGACGGAGCGGTTTTGCGCCAGGATTGGCGGACGTCCGCCAATCGAGAAACAGAATTGACTCGGATTTGGTCGAAAAGGCTCTAAGCCGCAGGAAAACTGCAACAATGGGCCTGCGGGCATCAAACTGCCGTTTTTCGTGACACACTATTGATTTATGATGCCCGTCCGGCCTGCAAGACACCGGGAGAGCATCCTCCGCAAGCATACGCGCAGGCCCGTCGACAGAAAGCGAAGTCCGGTCAATGGCTACCAATCCCGCTCACATGACGCTGTCGAGACCGCAGGTCTTTTTCTGGCGCATGCTCATTTTTTTGTTTCTTGTCGCATTTCTCGTCCTCATTCTCCACGCGCAGGTTCTGTCCGCCTTCATGGCCAATCCCGGTTTGAACGGGCTGATCATCGGCGTTCTGTTCATCGGTATCGCCTATTCGTTCAGGCAGATTATCCGGCTTTTTCCTGAAATCCGGTGGGTGAACAGTTTCCGGCTCGCCGACACGGGGCGCAAGGCACCGCGGTCGCCGGTGTTGCTGGCGCCGATGGCGACCATGTTGCGCGACCGCACCGGGCACGTCTCCCTGTCGACGCTTTCGATGCGCTCAATCCTCGATTCAATCGGCTCACGGCTAGACGAGGCGCGGGACATTTCCCGCTACCTTGTGGGCCTTCTGATCTTCCTCGGACTGCTCGGAACATTCTGGGGCTTGCTGGAGACGATCAACTCGGTCGGCAAGACCATTTCGACGCTCGACACCGGTTCAAATGACGGTCTGGTCATCTTTGAAGAACTCAAGGCCGGCCTCGAAGCCCCGCTGGCCGGTATGGGCACGGCGTTTTCATCGTCGCTGTTCGGACTTGCCGGATCGCTCGTTCTCGGGTTTTTGGACCTGCAGGCGGGGCAGGCGCAGAACCGCTTCTACAACGAGCTCGAAGACTGGCTCTCCGGCATTACCGAACTGCAGTTGGGCGAAACACTGGCAACCGGCACCACGCCGCAATTGCGCTATGCGATCCTCGAGATGCAGCGTTCCATTTCGGCCCTCGGCACGAACCTGGAGCGCGGCGCGCTCAACGATAACTCGACCGCCGCCGTGCGCGATCTCACGTCCGGCGTGGAGAAACTGATCGAACAGATGCGTGCCGAGCAGCAGGTCGTGCGCGAATGGGCGGACGAACAGGCGCAGCAACAACAGGACCTCGCAAACGTCATCAAGAACATCACGGCGCAGGAAGACACCAAGCGGACGACAGGCCGTAAACCTGGAACCAAGGGACGGTCGCGATGAGTCTCGGACGCGCCTCCCGCCGCCGCCGCGCCGATACCAACTATTGGCCGGGTTTCGTCGACGCCATGGCAACCCTGTTGCTTGTCGTCACGTTCCTGCTGTCGGTTTTCATGGTGGTGCAGTTCATCATCACGCAAGTGGCAAGCGGCAAGGACAATGCACTCCAGAAACTCAACAGGCAGATCGCCCAGTTGACCGAATTGCTTGCGCTGGAGACATCCAACAAGACGACCCTCGAGGACAGCCTCGCCTCGCTCAGGGCGACACTGGATTCCACGAAGTCGGATAACACGCGGCTTCAGGGGCTGATCGACGCTGCGGGAGACGAGGCGAAGCAGTCGGCGGGACGCGCCTCATCGCTGGCAAGCGAACTGGAGAAGCATAAAGAGCTGGGCGCCAGCGCCCTTGCACGGGTCGAATTGCTGAACCAGCAGATTGCGGCCCTGCGCCGGCAAATCGCGTCCCTTGAAGACGCTCTTGAGGCATCAGAGGCCCGTGACGAGCAGAGCCAGACGCAAATTGCCGACCTTGGGCGGCGGCTCAATCTGGCGCTCGCCCGCAAGGTTCAGGAACTGGCGCGTTACCGCTCAGACTTCTTTGGAAAGCTGCGGGAGATCCTGGGCGACCGCGAGGACGTGCGTATCGAGGGCGACCGGTTCGTTTTCCAGGCGGAGGTCTTGTTTCCGACCGGATCGGACGTGATGAACCCCGCCGGTGTCCAGCAGATCGACAAGCTGGCCGGGGCGCTGGTTCAGCTTGAAAGACAGATTCCGCAGGAAATCAATTGGGTGCTGCGTGTTGACGGGCATACCGATCTTCGCCCGATCGCGTCTGTCGAGTTTCCGTCGAACTGGGAGCTGTCGTCGGCGCGTGCCATTTCGGTCGTGCGCCAGCTCATTTCTCAGGGTGTACCGCCCGTACGGCTCGTGGCGGCAGGATTCGGAGAGTTCCAGCCCATCGACACCGGCAACACGGAAGAGGCCTACCGCCGCAACCGGCGCATAGAGCTGAAACTCACCGAAAAGTAGATCAACCGTGCCTAACGGCGGCGGGCGCCGTCGTCTTCCGGCAGGTGGCCCGCGCAAAGATCACGGATACGGATATCTGAACCGGCGAAACGGCACGCTTCGGCCTTCACCGACGGGTTCTGGCGCACGCCGTTCGGACCGTTGAACGGATAGCCCGAAACGTAAGCGATCAGCTTGTCTTCGCAATAGGGCTGGGGAATCCAGGCGCCCGCGGCCGAGTTCCACATGTTCCGCCCCTGGCACTTGATCGCCGCATCAGCGGGAACAACGGAAGTCAGGGAAAACAGGGAAGCCGCGCCAATTGCGGCAAGAGCGAAAGTTGCTTTCATCATCTCACACATCCTTGCATGTCTGTGGCCGTCCAGAGCCACGTTTGCATCGACTAATGCGTCCTCTTGGACGCCCCGCTTCAGACTTTGGGGGCAAGTCTGAACCGAGCGGCAAAATCGCCGTGTTTTCCGCAGTTGGGGGCTGAAAATGGCGATTTCAACCCATGCGTGAGATTCAAGAGGCTAGAGTACCGCGTCGGCGGCAAACTGCAGATCTGCAAGGCGGGCGTAGACACCGCGCTTTTTGCGCAGCTCGCCATGACTGCCCTGCTCGGCAATCGACCCCTCGTTAAACACGAGGATCCGGTCCGCACGCTGCACGGTCGCCAACCGGTGGGCGATGACGAGAGTGGTACGCCCCTCCATCACGCTTTCGAGCGCCTGCTGCACCTCACGCTCGCTTTCCGCATCGAGCGCGCTTGTCGCCTCATCGAGCAGCAATACCGGCGCGTCCCGCAGGATCGCACGTGCAATGGCAATGCGCTGGCGCTGGCCGCCAGACAGCGTGATGCCGCGCTCGCCGAGATGCGTCTCGTAGCCATCAGGGAGCGCTTTGATGAACGTGTGCGCATAGGCGAGTTTTGCCGCGGCCTCGATGTCGGCGTCGGTGGCGTCCGGAGCGCCGTAACGGATGTTCTCCCGGACGGTGTCGGCAAACAGCGCCGGTTCCTGCGGGACGAGCGCCATGCGTCCTCGCAAGTCATGAAGGTCGGTCTCGTCAATTGCGACACCGTCGAGCAGGACGCGGCCCTTCTGGGGATCGTAGAACCGGAGCAGAAGCGAAAACACCGTTGTCTTGCCGGCTCCGGACGGTCCGACCAGCGCCACTGTTTCACCGGGCGCCACGTCGAACGATACATCTTCGAGGGCCTGCTCGCCCGGCCGCGTGGGATAGGCGAAGGAAACGTCTCGGAACGCGATTTCGCCGCGCGCCGGCGCGGGAAGCGGTTTGGGGTGCGGCGGCGATGCGATGTTTGGTTCCTCGTCGAGCAGCTCGCTCAGACGTTCCGCCGAACCCGCTGCCTGCTGAACTTCGCCCCAGACCTCGGAAAGCTCACCGAGGGCGCCCGCCGCAAACGCGGAATAGAGCACGAACTGCCCAAGCCGCCCCGCCGACATCGTGCCGGCAAGGACATCCTGCGCCCCGTACCAGAGGATGCCGACGACGCCCGCAAACACCAGAAAGATGGTAATGGCGGTGAGCCCGGCGCGCGCGCGCATACGTGCCCGGGCCGCATCGAACGAGCGCTCGACCGCACGCGCGAACCGCGCGATCACCCCGCCCTCATAGGTAAAGGCCTGCATCGTCTGGACGGCGGCAAGGTTCTCGCCGGCGAACGCGCTGGCGTCCGCCAGCGTATCCTGTGCAGTTCGCGACAGGCGCCGGACGATGCGCCCGTAGGCGATGAGCGGCAGGACGATGACCGGAATAGCGGCAACGACCAGTATCGACAGCTTCACGCTGGTGACGAACATCATCACCACCGAGCCGATCAGCATCACCGTGTTCCGCAGCGCCTGGGACGCCGCGCTTCCCGCCGCCGCCTTGATCTGGGTGGTATCGGCGGTCAGGCGGGACATCACTTCGCCAGAATGATTGGTCTCGAAAAAGGATGGGCTCAACCGCGCAAGATGGGAAAAGACATCGGTCCGCACGTCGGCAACGACGCGCTCACCGAGCCAGTTGACCGCATAAAACCGGGTCGCGCTGGCAAGCGCAAGCAGGGCACCGATGCCGAGGAGCATGGCGAAGTACTGGTCGATAAAGGAAGGATCGTCGCCGGAAAAGCCGTAGTCGATCATCCGCCGAACGGCGAGCGGCAAGGCAAGCATCGCCCCCGCCGACGCAACCAGAGCGACAAAGGCAACCGCCACCATGGGCTTGTAGCGGATGATGTAGGGCCACAAGCGCGCAAGCGGCCGAAGGGCACGGCGTTTGCCAGTCCCCTGCTCGTTCTCTGCCAGTTCGGTGTTTTTAGATTTTCGGCGGGCCAACGCTTGGAAATGCCCTTGTTATCAAACGCGGAAAAACCACCCGGGACCATGCCCGACCCTGAACGCACGCGCAAGGGTGCAACCAAGAGAGCAAGACGTCGCACCCTGCCCTGGTTAACCGGCCACGGTGCGGCGTCCCGCGGAAACACCTGAAACCGCGCGAGAATCGCCGGTTCACCGTGGCGCATTTCCTGGCGTTACGAAACGTCTGGTCATTTTCTCGGCCCAAAATATAATCGAGGGCGCATTGAGTACGCGCAACCAAGCGCATGCTGCCGGATGCGCTCCGCGAAACCGCAGATCCAAACGGAACTGCGCAGGCGAGATCGGACCGGCAGCACAACAATAAAGGGAGAGTACCCATGAGACTGCTGGGCATCGCAGCCGGGATCGCCGCCGCAATAGTCCTGAGTTCCACATTCACAACCAAGCTTGTCGCTGCCGATCCGCCGCTCAAAGTCGCGCTGGACGGCACGTTCGCACCCCATGCCATGCCCAAACTGGACGGAGGTGTCGAAGGCTTCAACGTCGACCTCGCCAACGAGATCGGCCGCAGGCTGGGCCGCGAGATGGACATCACGGCAGCACAGTGGTCGGGCCTGCTGCCTGCGCTCCAGGCCGGCACGTACGATTTCATCGTCGCGCCGACAACCATGACCGACGAGCGCGCCAAGAACCTCCTCTTTACGGAAGGTTACCTCAACACCGACTACCAGTTCCTCGTGCGCAAGGGCACGCCGGAGGTCAAATCCCTGGACGAGTTCAAGGACAAGGTGATCTCCGTCAACAAGGGCTCGGCCTACGACAAGTGGGCCCGCGGCCTGGCGGACAAGATCGGCTGGAAGGTCGAATCCTACGGAACCAACACCGATGCGGTGCAGGCGGTTCTTTCCGGCCGCGCCTTCGCCAACGTGGCGGGCAACACGGTCATCGCGTGGGCCGCAAAAAAGAACCCGCAGCTCCAGCTCTCCTATCTGCATTCGACCGGTCGCATGTTCTCCATGCCGTTCCGCAAGGGCGACACGGAGATGCGCAACAAGGTCGAGAACGTGATCGAGTGCATGAAGCTGGACGGCACCATGACCAAACTCTCCGAGAAGTGGTTTGGCGTCACGCCGGCGACGGGATCGGCCGCCGTGACCGTGTTCGAAGGCTATGGCCCTCCCGGCATGCCCGGACACGAAGACAGCAAGCACACACCGAAATGTAGCTAACCGTTCGTTGCGCCCGGGACGCCAGGAACAACACGTTTCTCAGTCTCGGGCGCCACACTTCCCCCACGCAATCACAAGACAAGACAGGCCAACCTTGAGCGGCAGCCCGCCGATATTGCAAATCTCCGGATTGCGCATGAGCTATGGCACGCTCGAGGTGCTGAAAGGCATCGACCTGAGCGTCGCCGAGCGCGAGCTCGTGTTCATCATTGGGCCCTCAGGCTCCGGCAAGAGCACCTTGCTGCGCTGCTGCAACCGGCTTGAGGATCCCAACGCAGGGAGCATCGTTGTCGACGGCGACGAAGTCACCGCTCGGCGCGTCGACCTCAACAAGCTGCGCCAGCGAATCGGCATGGTGTTCCAGCAATTCAATCTCTATCCGCATCTCACGGCACGCGCGAACGTCACGCTCGCCTTGCGCAAGGTTCAGGGACTTTCGCGGCGCGACGCCGAAGCGGCTGCGGACGCGGCGCTGGACCGCGTCGGGCTGATCGACAAGGCGCAGAGCCATCCGGCGGAGCTATCCGGCGGTCAGCAGCAACGCGTCGCCATCGCCCGGGCGCTGGCGCTCGAGCCCAAG
>JANQLP010000081.1 GCA_028280515.1 Hyphomicrobiales bacterium | reverse complement strand
CAGACAAGTTCAGCTCTGGTTCTGCGCGAACGCGCATAGCCGCGGGGGTCCCGCCAGCTACCAGAGCCATCGGCCCGCATCCTCAACTGTCCAAGTCTCGCTGTCAGCCAAACCGATCATTGGAGTCGGCGTTCTGGTGACTGCGACCCTGCCGTTCAGGACTCGGGCCGCCATCACATTGAACTGGAATAGGGCACGCCGTAGCCCTTCGCTCGCGGTTTCCGGTCGGAACGGCTTGATGGAATGCAGCACGATCCGATGGACGTTGTCACCGTGATGTTCTATGTCGAAGTCCTGATCACACGCCGATAGAAGTACCGAGAAGAACTCTGCGATCGAGCGCGCGTCCTTGCCATCGATATCCAGGTCCGACATCAGTTCATGCGTGTATTGAATGGCGATGCCTCGCATGGTCTGGCTCAGCAAGAAGTGTGTCACTTCCTCTCCATACATCTGGAGAAGGCAGCTGGTCGTCGTATTCACGTATTCGCGCGACCAGTTGCGCCGCGCTTTGTACTGGCGGGCAGCTGGCCAAAGATCTTCATCCAGTGCCGGCGCCTTGGAGGGATCGAATTCTGGTGTTTGGTGCACGACCTCATAGGCCATCTCCTCGCCTGGCCGCAGGTCGTGGTCGTATTCGATGAAATACCCTTCGTCATAGGGGTCACCCTCCATGATGAATTTGGTTGACACCCAACCAAGGCGCTTACAACCCATGCGCTCTCCGTTTCTGGGATGCCAGGCTGAAAAGATGTCTCGGCGTACACGGCCGGGCAATGCCAGCATACTGACGCCGGCGTAGGTCCACATCGGTGCCAGATATCGGATCCAGACCTTCGTTGGGGTCTCCTCTACATATTCCATCCTTAGCCCGCCAATTTGATTGGTCAGGTAATGGTATTTGGCCGCCTTGACCGCCGGAGGCTCATCCGGACTGATGCCGATCTTTTCGAGGCCCTGATCATAGAAACCCTTCTGGTGCTGGCTGAGCAGCATGACCCAGAGTTTCGATAGACCAGCTTCGCCCCTTTCCCGATAGGTCATGGCGCCAAGACCCGAAAATATCCGGCCCCAAAACTTTGCGGCAATCTCCGTGTCTCTTCGCAACCGTTCAAGCTGAGCCGTCTGCATCATCGCTCTTGTATCACATTGTAATAGACACGCCATATCAGGTTCATTTTTATTCCTTTAAAAACGATGATTTGAACCATGGCGATTTAAGCTTGAGCCTAGCACGCATTCACGTTATATTGCAATACGCTATTATATATCGAAATACAATATATGCAAAAGGTGCGTCACAGTGCTTTTCTCGAGACTCAATGGGAGTAGGGTTATGCCGAAACAAAATAGAAAGGCTGGTAGCGAAACTTGGGAGCCGACGTCACGTCGAAGCGTCTTAAAGGGATCAAGCGCACTTGCTCTGAGTGCGGTTGCCTCACCCTTCATCGGACGCAAGGCAAATGCAGCTGAGCGAATTTTTATAACAAGTTGGGGGGGCAGCTACGGGGAATTCGTCCAAGAGCACTTGGTAAACCCATTTGTGAGTGAGACTGGAACCGAAGCCGTCATCGTCAACACGCCAGACCTGGCAAAGGTCAGAGCGCAGGTGCAATCAGGCAATGTTGAGTGGGATGTCTTTGATGCCGTTGGGTCTATGTTGTTTTCGGGCGCCAAGTCGGATCTCTGGGAGCCTCTCGACACGAATATTGTCAATCTAAAGGGCAACAACATACCGGCGGAGCCCCTTCGTGGCGGCATGCCGCTATACATCTATTCTGGTGGCGTCGCATGGGACCCATCCAAAACAGATGCGCCGCCCAAGAACTTTGCCGAAATGTGGGACGTCGACAAGTTTCCAGGCCGTCGCGCGCTCAGGAGCCGCGCGAGCGAAATGCTCGAGGTCGCATTGTTGGCGGACGGTGTCTCACCAAAAGAATTGTATCCGCTGGATTTGGATCGCGCCTTCCGGTCGCTCGACAAGATCAAGCCTTCTGTTCGCAAATGGTTTGATCAAACCGGACAGATGATTACGCTGATCCAACAAGGCGAAGCTGATTTCACTTATGCCTACACAAACCGCGTCCGATCGGCTCGCGCGGGAGGCGTCTCAATTGATATGTCATTCGATCAGTTGATCAACGCCGTCGCCTACTACGCCGTGATCAAGGGGTCGCCCCGCAAGGACGCCGCAATGAAATTCCTTGCTTTCGTATCTCAACCAAAACAACAAGCGGCCATGGGTGAGTATTTGAGCGTTACGCCGGCCTTCGCCGTCGCTGATGATCTGTTGTCGGAAGAGGCCAAGAAATGGCGCGTCGATGTTTCGGACCCCAACAGCATTATCCTCGACGACGAGTACTGGGGCGACAAGTTCGAGGACGTAAATAAGCGCTTCAAGGAGTGGATCCTCACTTAACCTCCTGCGGAACTTCCTTCAAAAGCCTTCGGCGCCCGCCTGATAGCAAACGGCGCCTCACTCTCTTTTCCGTGAGCGTTCACCGGTCGAACAGCGCTCGGCTGGCGACACTTGATGAAAACTGAAAACCAAGTGGCAATCCGAATGAAAACAATACCCCAGTTGATTTCCGAGAGATCGAAGGATTGGGGTGACCGGACTTTCCTGTTTTTTGAAGATCAGCGCTTCTCCTTTTCGGATTTGAGACGTGAGGTTCAGGGGGCCGCCGCAAAGTTGCGGCGCGCCGGTGTCAAACAAGGAGATCGAGTTGGCTTCATGATGGCCAATCACGAAACTCATATCTGGTTGTATCTGGCCGTCTCCTGGCTCGGCGCGACCAGCGTTGAGTTTAGCTACCATCTGAAAAAGCTGGGATTGCACACTCAACTGACGGGTGCAGTGCCTGCCTTCATGATTTCCGACGTAGATTTCATTAACGAGCTTGGGCCAGCGTTGGAAGCCATGCCAAAGCCGCCCACCGTCATTTGGGTTGGCGAAAATGTTCAACGGCCAGAGAAATGCCTGCGCTACGAAGAGCTTCCAACTGAGACGGAACTGTTCGAAAGCCCGGTTTACGACGATGCGGCTCGGCTGCAGGCTATTTCATTCACATCCGGCACCACGGGCAAGCCCAAGGGTGCCATGCTCTCGGATCGGTGGTTCCAAGTTGGCGCTAAGAATGCGGCCATCCTCAGCGATGCTGGTCCTGATGATGTTCTTTTCCTGTGGGAACCCCTTTATCACGTCGCCGGATGGATGACTTTGGTGATTGGCCTGCAGCGGGGAATTCCTGTCGCAATGGTCCGCAAGTTCAGCGCATCCAAGTGCTGGGCGCAGATCAAACAGCATCAAGCAACCCTGTTCCACTACCTGGGTGGGGTACTGAATATTCTTCTGGCGGCTCCTGAATCAGACAATGACACGGATAACTCCCTCAGGGTGGTTTGGGGTGCGGCGGCGCCAAAAGACAGTTGGAGAACCTTCGAATCCCGGTTTGGGGTCAAGATTCGCGAAGGCTACGGTTCAACCGAGGCACAGAATTTCACCCACTTAAATCTCGGTGGCCCGGTCGGCTCAATTGGCCTGCCTTGCGACGAGATAGACGCATGGATTCAGAACACAGATGGAAACCGTCTGGCACATGGTCAAATTGGGGAGATTGTTGTACGCCCAAAAATCGATGGGATAACTATGGACGGATATTTCAACGAACCAGACAAAACCGCCGAGGTACTAAAGGATGGTTGTGTCCATACCGGAGACTTGGGGTATGTCGATGAGGATGGATACTTCTATTTCGCTGGACGAAAAAAAGACAGCCTGCGTCGCAAAGGTCAGAACGTCTCGGCTTGGGAGGTAGAGCGAGTTATCAATGCCCATCCCGCAGTCGAAGAATCGGCCGTTATAGGCGTGCCCTCCGAGATCGGTGAGCAGGACATAAAAGTATTTGTCAGAAGAGCGAACGGACATGAGATTGATCCGGTCGATCTTATCCGCTGGTGCGAGAGGGATCTTGCCTACTACCAGATCCCGCGCTTTGTGACGTTCGTGGATGACTTCCCGCGTGGACCGACCCATAGGATCAAAAAGCAGGAGCTTCCAGAAGATCTCGAATCTTGGGATCTTGAGCAATCCGAGTATGAGGTATCCCGATGACGAAAAAGGGAACCTCTGTGCCCGGCGATGTGATTGCGGAAACAATCCGAACGACGAAGGTAATCACGATAAACCGGCCCGCCGCATACAACGCGTGGACGTCGGCGACGCGCTGCGAAATTGGGACTCTTGTTGCAGACGCAAACGATGACGACGCGATTTCTGCCATCGTTGTCACAGGTGCGGGAAACAAGGCCTTTTGTGCTGGACAGGACCTTACGGAAACGAAAGCGTTCATTGCGGGGGAAAGTGTAACGAAGTGGATCGCTGACCTAACGTCCTTTTACGACACCATACGCTCCCTTGAGATACCCTTGATTTGTGCCCTGAACGGCGTTGCGGCTGGGTCAGGTTTCCAGTTCGCGCTTTTGTCGGATGTGGTGGTCGGCCACTACGGCGTGGCTGTCGGACAGCCTGAAGTCAATTCCGGCATCCCCAGCATCTTTGGGCCTTGGATCATTGCCGAGAGCCTTGGAAAATCACGCGCAGTCGAGCTGTGTTTGACCGGTCGAATGATGGATGCCGAAGAAGCGCAACACTTGGGCTTGATCCATCACATAGTTCCGCAAGATCGGGTGCTTGAAGCCGCACTTGAGGTCGCTGAGGACCTGTCGAGAAAACCTCCAAACGCCATGCGGCTGACGAAAAAGTACCTCAAAATCGCAAATGAAGAGGGCTATAGGCAGGCGCTTGATCGGGCGACACGGGGACAAAGAGAAGCGTTCGACACGGGTGAACCACAGCGCGTCATGGAACAATTCTTCGCGGTTCGGGCTGCACGAGTTAAAGAAGCCGCTATTTCTGGCGAATGATGACCGCCCAAAAGCAAGTAGACACAATGCTATCTCTGCCAACATCCCGAATGTTGCATTCAAACTTCGCAAAGTTACCGGAACCTCGCCATGAACCAGTTCTCGACTACGAACTGGGTTCGCCAGAGCGAGCCTCATTGAAGCGATCATTGGCAGCACTGGCGGCTGAAAAACACACAATTCCGCTACAGGTTGGCGAGCACTCCGTCGAAACAGGACGTTTCGCGCAAGCGGTGATGCCGCATGATCACAAACACGTTCTCGCTGAGGCGCACTTGGCGGGGCCTGCCGAGACCCGAGCGGCCATCACTGCCGCATTGGAGGCTGCGCACGATTGGTCACGCACAAGTTGGACGGAACGCGCTTCTGTTTTTCTCAAGGCTGCCGACCTTTTGTCGGGGCCATGGCGTGACCGGCTCAATGCCGCGACGATGCTCGGTCAGTCCAAGACGGTGCATCAGGCCGAAATCGATTCGGCCGCCGAGCTCATCGACTTTTTCCGATTGAATGTCGCCTTTGCCCAACGCCTTTATGAAGAACAGCCCATCTCGCCCGAAGGTGTCTGGAATTATGTCGATTATCGCCCTCTTGAGGGCTTTGTCTTTGCTATTACGCCTTTCAATTTCACGGCAATCGCCGGGAATTTGCCCAGTGCGCCTGCGCTTATGGGCAACACAGTTGTTTGGAAACCTGCGGCAACAGCCATGTTGTCGGCGCACATGATCCTCGAACTCCTGCGAGAGGCCGGCCTGCCTGACGGCGTCATCAATTTGATCAATGGTGATGCCAAACAGATCGCCGATACTGTGTTGGCGAACGAGCATTTGGCCGGCATCCATTTCACCGGCTCAACGCACGTCTTCAATACCATCAACCGGGTCGTCAGCAATCGGATAGGCAGCTATCGAAGCTATCCGCGGATCGTGGGCGAAACGGGTGGCAAGAACTTCGTCCTCGCCCACCAAAGCGCCGACCTCCAGGCTTTGGCTACCGCCATCATCCGTGGCGGATTCGAGTATCAGGGCCAGAAATGTTCGGCCGCCTCACGGATCTTCGTGCCACAACAAATATGGCCTGTACTGCGAGAGCAGTTGTGCGATGAGATTGCATCGATCCGCGTTGGAGATGTGGCCGACTTCGAGAACTTCATGGGGGCAGTGATCGACGATAAGGCCTATTCGCGCCATGCGGCCGCCATTGATGCCGCCCGCGCAAGCAGCACGGAAACAATTCTGGCTGGCGGCGGTACAGACAATAGCAGGGGATTCTTCGTCAATCCCACCTTGATTGAGACCACCGATCCGCAATCACCGCTGTTACGAGACGAACTATTCGGGCCAATCGTCACGGTCATTGTCTATCCCGACCGCGGTTTTGCCGACGCAATCGAAATGATTGACAATGGCTCGGCCTATGGCCTCACCGGCGCTGTCTTTGCCCGAGATCGAAACGCCGTTGCCACTGTTTCCGACCGGTTGCGCCATGCGGCCGGGAACTTCTACGTCAACGACAAGCCAACCGGAGCCATAGTCGGCCAGCAGCCTTTCGGTGGAGCCCGCGCTTCCGGGACCAACGACAAGGCCGGCTCGGTGTGGAACTTAATGCGCTGGGTCTCTCCACGCACGATCAAGGAGACTTTCGTGCCGCCGACCGACTACCGCTACCCGTTCATGGCGGCCGAATAGCGCTGGTCTAAACCATCCAGGGCTCCTCTCCCTCCACCTCAACGGCAGCTTCGGCTCAGGAGCCAACGTCCGGGTGCGTTGCTAAAAGCACCCTCTTTCTGCCCATGCGCGAACCAGGTTCTTAAGCATCACTTCGGCTATGGCCAAAGCTGCCCCTTTCCGCCGAGTTGATCAGCGTGGACCTTCGCAGCGTCTTGTTGCCCCCTGAGTGCACACATATTGCACACGCAACTCTATAATTGTCTGAAATATATAGACAATGCGTCCACTCCATCATGGGGGCAACGGAGAAACGGCGGTCCACCAGAGCATATGTCGGGGAATTTTCGTCCATAACCGCAGTCCATACGCGTGCCCCTGCGGCCATGTCAAACCTGTCGGCGTTCCAGGTGCACACGGAGCGCACAAGAGGCGGAATGAAGTCTCTTTCCATAGCAGTCGCGCTCGTCATGTCGCTGGCCACCTTTTAGCCGACGCCTGGCGGCCACCGCCGGTTTCGACCTTGCCCTCCAGCGAGATGAGTGCGGTGAAGCCGCCGGGCGTTGTGTGTTTCCCGGTGATGGCGGCAAGGCCGGCGAGTGCTTCATCCTGGACGCCGGACCGATCTGTTTTCTGTCGCAGCGCATATCGCCTGCCCTCAGAACGTCCGTGTGCCTTTCACGAAAAAGCCGTGCACGTCGGTGTCGTCGGAGAAGCGGCCCTCATAGCCTGCCGAGACGGTGTGCTGGTCTCCGTGGAACAGGGTCACACCGGCTTCGATGTCAGCGAAGATGTCATCGAACTCGGAAGTGGTTGTGAAGCCGCCCACGCCTGCCGGGGCGCCGGCGAAGCTGGCGGTGAGCGACTGGTCGGTGTCGCCGTAGAAGGTGACGCCCGCGCGGACGTAGGGCCGGATGGCGCGCCCGTCGCCCCTATCGATGGTGGTGCCGAGTTCGAGGGCAGGAGTGACGGAGAAATAGGTCTCGTCGGAACCTGAGACATTGAGGTTGGCCGCGTCACCGCCGGTCTCGCGTGCGGATTCTCTATCGACATGGGTGACATTCACGTCGACGAAAGGTTTGGCGTACCAGCTTGAGCGATCCATCAGGTAGGCCGCATGGAAGGTGGCGCCGACATGGTCCACGTCGAAACTTGATCTGGCCGTGGCATTGAACCCGCCGATATTGATCCGCCGCGCCATGTCCACGTCGCCGGAGCCGAAGGAGCCGGCAAGCGCCAGCACTGCAGGACCGGACTGGTACTTGATCACGCCACCGAGCATATAGCGGTCGGTGGCGGCGGAGGCGTTCGCATTGGTGTCGAGGTCTGAGTCCTCGTAAGCCGCCGCAATTCCGACGAACCAGTTCGGCGCCACGGCGACCTGTCCGCCGCCCGAGATGCCGTGGGCGTCTTCCTCGTAGCCGATGTTCCGGGACGTTCCGTCCCGGTCAGCCCAGCGCCCGTCATAGCGCACCCACATGCATTGCCCTTGGCTGACGGCCGTGTAGCCGTCTCCCGCCTGCGGGCAACTCAGCAGATTGCTATTGAACTCCTCCGCCGCGAACAGCGAAGTTGCTTCCGTATTGAGATAGCCTTCCGGGATCAACTGATCGAGGGCGTTGAGATAGGCGGGAATGTCCGTCACCCCGTTGAGCAGCGCCAGCAGCACCGGACCCACCGTGCCGCCGCCCGCGCCCAGTATCGCATTGAGGTTGCTCGCCACATTGGTCTGGTTCGGGTTGAGGGTCGCGCCCGGCGCCAGAAAGTCGATGCCGGTGATGGCCAGGTCCACGTCGGTCGCGTTGGGGAACAGAAGCTGGGCCTGCAGGGCCGGACTGCTGAGAAGCCCCAAACCATTGTTGGTGGTGCCCCCGGCCGCCGACAGGATGGTGGTCTGCTGGGCCACATCTGCCGGATTGACCACTTGCGCCAGCGCATTGCCGGAGAGGGTGGCGGTGCCCGACACGTTCACCAGATCGGATGTTCCCGCGCCCAGATCGGCATCGGCGGTGAAGATGCCGGTCGCGGTCTGCGTGAGGTTGCCCGTCAGCGCCGTCGTTTGCAGCGCACCCACGCCGCCGGGGGAAAGTGTGCCGGCATTGTGCAGAGGATTCCCCGCGCCGAGATTGACGACGGCGCCCGCGTTGAACAGCCCGCCGCCATTGTTGTTGAAGGCGTTGGTGCCGCCGCCGAGAAGGATGTCGCCGGTCACCGTGCCGGTGTTGTTGACGGTCTCGTCACCGTCGCCGCCGCGCACGGCAATACCGGACAGCGCAAAGAGGTTGGTCAGGGACGTGTTCAGCGTGTTGGTCGAGCCGGCGGCCGACTCCGAAAAATCCACGCCGGCGCCGTTGCCGGGGCCGCCCTGAACCGTGCCGCCCGACAGGGTCACGGTGGAGATCGTGCCGGCATCGACCACCACATTGACACCCGTCGCATTGGCACCGCTGGCCGTCAGATTGCCGGTCGAGGTGACCGTGGCGTCGCCGGCATCGCGCTCATAAGCATAAATCGCCGCATCGTTGTCGCCGACGGTCGTGATATCTCCGGTCGACGTGATCGTGAGATCGCCGGTGCCGACCTCATCGGCACTGATGCCATGGTCATCGGCGAGCGTCCTGATATCACCGATCGACGTTATCGTGAGATCGCCGGCACCGGACTCGGCGGCATCGATGCCGCGGTCATCGGCATAGGTCGTGATGTCGCCGATCGACGTGATCGTCAGGTTGCCGTCATCGAACTCTTCCGCACTGATGCCGCGGTCATCGGCGAACGTCCTGATATCACCCGTTGAGGTGATCGTCAGGTTGCCGTCGTCGTTCTCGAACGCACTGATGCCTCTGCCGCCCGACAAGGTCGTGATATCGCCGGTCGAGACGACCGACAAGTTGCCGCCATCCCGCTCATAGGCGTCGATGCCTCTGTTCCGGAAGAATACGACCGTGCCGTTGGTCGTGATGTTTCCGGTGGAGATTATCGAGACATCGCCGTCGCCGGACTCCCGTACTTCGATGCCGTTGGCATACCCTGCGCCGCCATTTGTCGATATTCCGAACGGTCCCGTGTCAATCGTCACCGTGATGCCCGTCGCGGCGCCGCCATCGAGGAACTCGACACCGTCGACGCCGGTCCCGGGGGCGATGGCCTGGTTCAGAGTGTTGACGTTGAGGGTGTCGACCGGCGGCGTCGTGAAGTCCGGGGTTCCGCCCTGATTGGTGATGCCCGCCGACTGGTTGCCCTGGCAGGTGGCGACATTGCCGACGGTGATACAGGCGTCCGGCCCGGCCTGGGCCGTGCGGCCATAGCCGACCAGCATGGCGCCCGCCGCCGCGGTCCCGAGGGCGGCGGCGCGGATAAACCCGGTCGAGGGCGCGCAGGCCCGCGCGCGTTCCCTGCGCGCCAAGGTAGCGGCCCTGCGGCGTGCTTTCCTGTTTTGAATCATCCCAGCCCCCTGTTTCAGTCGGCGATACCGCGCGGAGCGGTTTGTGTACTGTCAAAACGCACATGGTCCGCCTTTGAAATGTCCTTGTACCCTTGACGAATCTGTCACACGGTGATGGCGGCGTTCGTCTGGGATCCGCCGTCGTCATTCAGGATGACGTTCACGATATTGATGCCTGAGAGCGAATTGAAGGTCGCGGCGGTCTGAAAGGAATTGCCGCCGCCGTCCGTGTCCACTTCCAGGTTGTTGCCGTTGAGCCTGACAAAGTCCGCCGGGTTGCTCGCCGACGGATCGAAAGCGGCTTCGAGCAGCTCGGAAAGATCGACGCTGTCCTGCTCCTGGTAATCGACAATCTGGTCGATGGCAGTCAAATCGTCGATGACGAAAATGTCGGCCGCGCTCGTTCCGGTGAGGATGTCGGAAACGCCTGTATCGCCGCTGATGTAGTTCGGCAAACTCGGGTCGTTATCGACCTTGAAGATGGAGAAATCGTCGGGCAGCGTGATGACGTCGCCGTCGAAGTCGGTGGCGGCAATGAGCGCGCTGACGTCGAGCTCGAGTTGAGCCGCACCGTTGTGATCCAGATCCTCGAACAGGGTGAAGGTCGTTTGGCCGTCGCTGGTGAGCGAGAGCGTGAATATCGTCTTGCCGTCGGCCTCCGCCGTCAGCGTCGTCACATTGCCATTGGTGCTGAATCCGGTGAACTGAACCGCCGCGCCGCCTGATTTCAGCGCATTGCCGCTGTTGTCGAGCACGGCGGGCGTCACCGTGCCGCCAACGGTCACATCGTCGAGCGCGAAGCCTCCGCCCGTCGCCGGTCCGTCGGCGCCGAAATCGACCTTCGCAGAGAGGTCGAGGGTGGTGGAGGTGGTGCTGACAGGCGTGCCATCGGCATCGAAAACCCGCGCGCGGACCGCAGCGCCTGACGTGTCGCCGCCGCTCTGGCTGAAGTCCACCCATGTCACCACGAAGCCGCCGCCCGGCAGCGCCTCGATGATCGGGTCGAACTGGCCGTTCGGCGTCGTGGTGTTGACGAGGAAGTCGTTCGTGGTGGCGGGCGTGCCGTCAGCGTTGAACACCCGCCCGCGGATCGCCGCGACGGAGGTATCGCTGCCGGTGGAGCTGTAGTCTTCCCATGCCACCACGAAGCCGCCGCCCGGCAGAGCGGTGATGACCGGGTCGAACTGGCCGTTCAGCGTCGTGGTGTTGACGAGGAAGTCGTTCGTATTGACGGGGGTGCCGTCGGCATCGAACACCCGCCCGCGGATCGCGGTGAAGAAGGAATCGCCGCCGGTCCTGCTGAAATCCACCCACGTCACCACGAATCCGCCGCCCGGCAAGGCCGTGAGCTGCGGATCGGACTGGTTGTTCGCCGTTGCGGTGTTCACGAGAAAGCCGTTGGTGTTGACGGGCGTGCCGTCGGCGTTGAACACGCGCCCGCGGATCGCCTGGCCCGAGGTGTCGGCGCCGCTCAGGCTGAAGTCGTCCCAGATGACCGCGAATCCGCCGTTCGTGAGCGCCGTGATCTTCGGGGCGACCTGATTGCCCTCCGTGGTTGTGTTGATGAGGAAGTCGTCCGTGCTGCCGTTGACGCTCAGCGGATTGCCGTTGGCGTCGAACAGCCGCCCGCGGATTGCGCCCAGGGACGTATCGCCGCCGGTCTCGCTGAGGTCTGTCCACGCCACCACGAATCCACCGCCCGACAGCGCCTCGATCACTGGCTCGGACTGATTGTTTGCCGTGGCGGTGTTGATGACGAAGTCGGTCGTATTGACGGGCGTGCCATCGGCGTTGAACACGCGCCCGCGCACCGCGAAGCCGAACGTGTCGCCGACGCTCCCGCTGGTGTCCGTCCACGCCACCACGAAACCGCCACCCGGCAGCGCCGTGATCACCGGTTGGAACTGGCTGGTGAACGTCGCGGTGTTGATGAGGAAGTCGGTCGTGTTGACCGGCGTGCCGTCGGCATTGAACACGCGTCCGCGGATCGCCTCTTCAGACGAATCGCCGCCGCTCTGGCTGTTGTCTTCCCACACCACCACGAAACCGCCATTGGGCAACGCCGCGATCACCGGCTCTACCTGACGGTCAGTCGTCACGGTGTTGACGAGGAAATCGGTCGTGGTGACGGGGGTACCGTCGGCGTTGAAGACCCGCCCGCGTATCCCAGAGAAAGAGGTGTCGCCGCCGCTTTGGCTCTGGTCTACCCACACAACGGCAAATCCTCCATTTGCAAGCGGCGTGATCGAGGGGTCCCGCTGGTCGTCCTGCGTCGTGGTGTGGACCAGGAAATCGTCGGTGCCGACGTTCGCTTCGCTTACCGTCGCCGTCATCGCCTGCCCGACAATCGTGGGCACGTCGTCATCGACATTGAAGATCGCCAGACCGGTAGGCAGCGTGACGATATCGCCGTCACCGTCGATCGCGAAGACGAGCCCGCCGATATCAATGCCGATCTGGTCGGTGCCGGGAAGCGGATGATCCAATTCTTCGAACAGGGTGAAGATCACCTTGCTGTCGCCGATCAGCGACAGGGTGAAGACGGTCACACCGGCCGCCGTCGCGGTCAGGGTCGGTATGCCGTTGACCAGCCCGAGACTGGAGTAGACGACGGCTTCGCCGCTGGCGGTGAGCGGATTGCCGTTGGTGTCGGAAACGGGAGCCGTCCGGCTTCCGCCAATCGTAACGTCGACGAAAGCAAGACCATCATTGACCCCCCCCGGGCCGTCGGCGCCGAAGTCCACTTTCGCTGAAAGGTCGATGGTGGCGCTCACGGCGGTTGCCGTGGTGAGAGGTGTAAGACGCGTCGGGTCCGCGCCGCCCGCGGTATTCAGGCCAGCGACCCGCACCGGCGGGCCCGATCCGTTGGGGTCATACTCGTAGAGCTCAAAGCCGTTCACGCCGTCATCGGCGCTGAAGTAAAGCTTGCCGTCAACTGCCGTGAGACCCCTCGGGTTCGCGCTGCCCGTGGGGTTGAGATTGGCAACCAGGGCCGGCGGTCCGGATCCATTGGGGTCGAACACGTAAAGCTCCACGCCGTTCACGCCGTCGTCCGCGGTGAAGTAGAGCTTGCCGTCAAGGCCGGTCAAATTTCGCGGGTTCGCATCGCCCGCGGCGTTCAGATTGGCGACCAGCGTCGGCGTCCCGCCGCTGGAAGGGTCCAGCACGTAGAGTTCCCAGCCCACATTGCCGTCGGTGGCATTGTTGCCGTTAGCGGAAAAATACAGCTTGCCGCCGAGCTCCGCGAAGTTGAAGGGGGCACCGCTGCCCCCGATGTTGAGATCCGCGACAAGCGTTGTCGTCCCCGCGATCGGATCGTGGACGAAGAGTTCCAAGCCCGAGCCATTGCTGGCACTGAAATACAGTTTGCCGTCGAAGGCCGTAAGGCCGGACGGGAACGAACTGGTGGGTCCGGTGAAAAGATCCGCGACCAGCGTCGTCAGGCCCGTTGCCGGGTCGTGGACATAGACCTCGTGCCCGACGTTGCCGTCCGTGCTGTTGTTGCCTTCGGCTGCGAAATAGAGCTTGCCGCCGAGGACCGTGAGATCGGTAATCCCCGCACTGCCGGCGGAATTGAGGTCTGCGACCAGCGTCGTCGTGCCCGCCGCCGGATCAAGGACGAAGAGTTCCGAGCCCGAGCCATTGTTGGCACTGAAATACAGTTTGCCGTCCAGGACGGTGTACTGGTTGGGAAAGCTGCCGTCGGGCCCGGGATTGATGTCGGCGAACAGCGTTGTCGTGCTGGTCGCCGGGTCATGGACGTAGACCTCGCGCCCGACATTGCCGTCCGTCGGATTGTTGCCCACGGCGGAAAAATAAATCTTGCCGCCCAGGGGTATAATCGCACCCATACCCGAGTTGCCCGACCCGGCATTGATATCCGTCAGCCGCACGGGCGTCCCCCCGCTGTTGGGGTCGTAGACGAAGAGCTCCTGCCCGGCGCTCGGGTCGAACGCCGTGAAATAGAGCTTGCCGTCGATCACCGTGAGGCTCCGCGGAAACGCGTCCGCGCCGACGCCGGTGTTCAAGTCGGCCACCAGCCGCGGTTGTGCGGAGCCGTCCGGGTCGTATTCATAGAGTTCGGTTCCGACGTTGCCGTCGGTGGCGTTGTTGCCGTTGGCGCTGAAATACAACAGGTTGTCGGGGATGAGCCTCGCTTCGCTTACCGTCGCCGTCATCTCCTGCCCAACAATCGTGGGCACATCGTCGTCGACCTTGAAGATCACCAGGTCGTCGGTGAGCGTCACGGTGTCGCCGTCGAAGTCGGTCGCGGTGACGAGCGCGCTCACATCGATCTGGAGCTGGTCGGTGCCCCGCAAGGGATGATCCAGCTCGTCGAACAGGGTGAAGGTCACTTGCCCCTGTCCGGTCAGCGACAGGGTGAAGACGGTCACGCCGCCCGCCGTGGCCGTCAGGGTGGGAACGCCGTTGACTGTGGTGAAGCTCGAGAACACCACCGGATTGCCGCTGGCGGTGAGCGGATTGCCGCTGTTGTCGAGCACCGCCGGCGTGACAGTGCCGCCCACGGTCACGTCGTTCAGCGTGAAGCCGCCGCCCGTTGCCGGGCCGTCGGCGCCGAAGTCGACCTTGGCGGAAAGGTCGATGGTGGCGGAGGTCAGGTTTGGCACCCCCGTGAGAGCGACCGGGCTCGAATTCGCGCCCGGCGCGGAATTGTTCAGGTCCGCGACCAGCGTGGTCGTGCCGGTGGCCGGGTCATGCACGTAAAGCTCGCGGCCGACATTGCCGTCGGTCGTGTTGTTGCCGTCAGCCGAAAAATACAGCTTGCCGTTCTGGACCGTGAGACTGCGGGGGTTCGAACCCGCGCCCACTGACGAACTATTCAGATCGGCGACCAGCGTGGTCGTGCCCGTGGCGGGGTCATGCACGTATAGCTCGCGGCCGACATCGCCGTCGGTGGCGTTGTTGCCGGTTGCCGTAAAATACAGCTTGCCGTCGAGAGCCGTAATGAAGTCGGGGTCCGAGCCTGCACCCGACACCGAACTGTCCAGATCCGCGACCAGCGTCGTCGTACCGGTGAACGGGTCATGGACGTAAAGCTCGCGGCCGGCGTTGTTTCCTTCAGCCGTAAAATACAGCTTGCCGCCCAGGACCGTGAGTTTTTCAGGCCCCGAACCCACGCCCGCCGCCGAACTGTCCAGATCCGCGACCAGCGTCGTGGTGCCCGCGACCGGGTCATGGACGTAAAGCTCACGTCCGACGTCGCCGTCGGTCGTGTTGTTGCCGTCAGCCACAAAATACAGCTTGCCGTCCAGGACCGTGAGGTTGCGGGGGTTCGAATCCGCGCCCACCGCCGAGGTGTTCAGGTCCGCCACCAGCGTGGTCGTGCCCGCCACCGGGTCGTGTACGTAGAGCTCATTGCCGACATTGCCGTCGGTGCCATTGTTGCCGTCAGCCGAGAAATACAGCTTGCCGCCGAGCACCGTGAGTGAGCCCGGGCTGGAGGGTTCGCCCGGAGACGTGTCGGCCAGGTTGGCAACCAGCGTGGTCGTACCCGCCACCGGGTCATGGACGTATAGCTCCCTGCCGACATTGTCATCGGTGGCGTTGTTGCCGTCAGCCGAAAAATACAGCTTCCCATCCAGGACCGTGAGGCTGGTGGGGCCCGAGCGCGCGCCCGGCGCCGAGGTGTCCAGGTCGGCGACCAGCGTGGTCGTGCCCGTCGCCGGGTCGTGCACGTAAAGCTCGTCACCGACATTGCCGTCCGTGGCGTTGTTGCCGGTGGCCTCGAAATAGAGCTTGCCGTCCAGGACCGTGATTTCGTCCGGGAACGAACCCCGGCCTGGCAACGACGTGTTCAGGTCCGCGACCAGCGTGGTCGTGCCCGTCTCCGGATCGTACACGTACAGTTCCCTGCCGACATTGCCGTCGATGGCGTTGTTGACGCTCGCTGTAAAATACAACTTGCCGTCCAGGAAGATGAAACCGCCCGGAAAAGAATTGCCGGCGTCGGTGAGGTCTGCGACCAGCGCGGTCGTGCCGGCCACCGGGTCATGCACGTAAAGCTCGCGGCCGACATTGCCGTCGGTGGCGTTGTTGCCGACGGCGGAAAAATACAGCTTGCCGTTGGCGCTGCTCAGATCCGCCTCCTTGACTGTCGCCATCATCATCGGCCCGACGACCGTGGGCACGTCGTCGTCCACCTTGTAGATGACGGTGCCGGTGTTGAGCATGATGGTGTCGCCGTCGAAGTCCGTGGCGGTGATGAACTGCGAGACATCGAGCTGGAGCTGGTCCGTGCCGGGAAGCGGATGATCCAGTTCATCAAACAGGGTGAAGGTGGACTGACCGGCGCTGGTCATGGTCAGGGTGAAGACAGGAACGCCGCCCGCCTTGGCGGTAAGGGTCGACACGCCGTTCACCGAGGTGAAGCTGGAAAAGACCACCGGATTGCCGCTGGCGGTGAGCGGGTTGCCGTTGGCGTCCAGAACGGCGGGCGTGAGCGTGCCGCCGGCGGTCACATCCTTGAGGCCGAAGCCGCCGCCCGTCGCCGGGCCGTCTGTGCCGAAGTTCACCTTGGTGGAAACGTCGATGGTGGCCGAACCGGTGGTGCCTGGCACCGCCGTGAGGCCCCTGATGCCTGAGAAAAAAGATCCCCCGACGCCGTCGAAAAGATCGGCGACCAGCGAGGTCGTGCCCGTGGCCGGGTCATGCACGTAAAGCTCGGAACCGACGGCGCCGTCGGTGGCGTTGTTGCCGTCGGCCCGAAAATACAGCTTGCCGCCCAGGGCTGTCAGAAAGAAGGGGGCGGAACCCGATCCCGGCACCGACGTGTCCAGGTCGGCAACCAGCGTGGTCGTGCCCGTCACCGGATCATGCACGTAAAGCTCGGAACCGACATTGCCGTCAGTGGCGTTGTCGCCGGCCGCCTGGAAATACAGTTTGCCGTCGAGGACCGTGAGATCCTGGGGGCCTGAACCTGCAACAGGCGAGGCAGTGTTCAGATTCGCGACCAGCGTGGTCGTGCCCGTGGCCGGGTCATGCACGTAAAGCTCGCGTCCGACAATCCCGTCGGTGGAATTGTTGCCGGTCGCCGAGAAATACAGTTTGCCGTCCAGGACCGTGAGATCTTCAGGATCCGAGCCCGCGCCCGCCGCCGACGTGTTCAGGTCGGCGACCAGCGAGAACGCACCCGAGCCCGGGTCGTACACGTAAAGTTCGAGGCCGACATTGCCGTCGGTGGCGTTGTTGCCGATCGCCGAGAAATACAGTTTGCCGTCCAGGACCGCGACGCCACCACGGAGACCGGAGGGGAACGAACCCACGCCCGGCGCTGACGTGTTCAGGTCACCGACCAGCGTGGTCGTGCCCGTGGCCGGGTCATGCACGTAAAGCTCTCGGCCGACATTGCCGTCGGTTGTGTTTTTGCCGATCGCCGAGAAATACAGCTTGCCGCCGAGAACCGTAAAGTCGCCGGGGAACGCGCTGGCGCCCGGAAACGAGCTGTCCAGATCGGCGACCAGCGTGGTCGTGCCCGTGGCCGGGTCGTGGACGTAAAGCTCGAAGCCGACATTGCCATCGGTGGCGTTGTTGCCGAGAGCCTGGAAATACAGCTTTCCGCCCAGCTCCGTGAAACTGCCCGGGAACGAGCTTGCGCCCGGGAACGCCGTGTTCAGATCGGCGACCAGTGTGGTCGTGCCCGCCACCGGGTCGTGCACGTAAAGCTCGCGGCCGACATTGCCGTCCGTGCCGTTGTTGCCGGCCGCTGAAAAATACAGCTTGCCGCCGACAACCGTAAGGTCGCCCGGGGTCGAATTCGCGCTGGGGGGCAGAGCATTAAGGTCAGCCACCAGCGTGGTCGTGCCGGCCAACGGGTCGTGGACGTAAAGCTCATCGCCGACATCGCCGTCTGTTGTGTTGCTGCCATGGGCCCTGAAATACAGCTTGCCGCCCAGTTCCGTGAACAGCCCCGGGGACGAGCCCCGGCCCGGTGCCGAGTTGTCCAGATCGGCCACCAGCGTGGTCGTGCCCGCCACCGGATCGTGAACGTAAAGCTCCTCGCCGACATTGCCGTCAGTGCTGTTGTTGCCGGGAGCCTGGAAATACAGCCTGTCGCTGACATCGCTCACATTGGCTTCGCTCACGGTCGCCATCATCATCTGGTTCAGCGCAACGGGGACATCGTCCTGCGCGGAAACGGTGAAGCGGCCCTGCACGCTGTCGCCGCTGGCGTCGGTGACGACGAAGTCGAAGCCAAGATCGAGGAAGTTTTCCACCGGGTCGCCGCTGGTGCCGGGGCCCGGCGGATGGTCCAGCCGATCGATCAGCGTGAAGGTGTATTTGCCCCCCGGAACGATCGGGTCGATTCGGACCGCGAATATCTCATTGCCTTGCGAATCGCGCGCAAGCAACAAGGTGCCGTCCCGGCTGATCTCGTAGCTGAGCTGCTGACCCCTGGAGGTGAGACCGGTGGGGGCTGTGAGGCCGGGGGCGAACTGGATGGTGCCCGGGCCATCGGGGCCGAAATCGGCGCCGAGGCTGCCCATGACCGTAAAGGCCCCGACCGAGTTATCCTCGTTGACGCCTTCGCGCAGGTCGTCTTCCTCGACGCGGCCGTCTTCCGGCGTGCCGATCGAAGGCAAAGCGAGTGCGCCAAGAGCCTGGTCGAGGAGTTCTTCGGTCTCGGTCTCGATCAACTCGCCGATTTCGAATACTGGCAGCTCGGTGGCAGGCAGCTCGGTGGGCGGCAGAAGGTTACTCAGGTCGAACGGGCTTCCGATCGAGCCGGGGTCGACCGCGAAGTCCCCGCCGCCGCTGTCGGGGCCGCTTGTCTTCGGAGCGGCGGTTGGAACGCCTTCCTCGGCACCTTTAAGCGCCGCCTGAAGTTGCTCGGCCGTGATCGTCAGGCCCGGCGCCAGGACGAGCGTCGGAACAAACGTCGCGCCCCCTTCGATGACGATGACCGACCCGTCCGGCTGCACCAGGTAGAGGTTGCCGTCCTTGACCATGATGCGGTCAATGGATGTTCCTTCCGGAAGCGCGATGCGTGCGCCGGGGCTTGTCGCCGTGAAGGTCGCCCTTATCGGCGCGCTGGCAAGATCAAAGGGCTGGGTCTGGTCCGGACTTTCCGCCTGAGCGAGTTGAACCTTCTGGTTCAACTTGCTGGACGACGAGACTTTGGACTCGCCGCTGCCTGTTCCGGGTGCGTAGTCATCACGCTTGGCCATGTGGCCTCCTCCCTAATGTTCTTGCTCCGCCGCTCGGCGGAGCAAAAAACACCGCACGTGGCCGTATCCGGGTATCAAACGAGCCGCGCGACTCGCAGCCGACGGTTTGAAACAACAATGATTCAGATAGCTATCGATTTATAATATATCAACTACAAGTTTAAATGACTGATTGTAGATATCATTAATAGTATCGCCACAAAGAGCGATATAGACATAGACGTTACGCAGTAAGGCCAGACGGAACAATTGCTGTAAGTCTCAAAGTTCGTTGGCTCTGCGTCTCACGCACACCTTGCGACGTCGGATAAGTCACGCCTTTCGCAACCAACCGTTGATCGGCCAGACCTCGGGAATGTCCATGTCGACGCTTAGCTGAGGCCGTTCGGTCGCAAGGCAATCTGAAGGCGACATATTGAATTGCCTGCGGAATTTACGGTTGAACAAGGTTGGTTCATCAAACCCCCACGCCTCCGCAATGCGACGCACTTCGCCACGCTGGCCCCGTGCATCCAGCAATTCATCGAAACAGCGCTGCAACCGCAACCTATCGATATATCGCGAGACGCCACCTTCTTCTGCAAACAGCCGGTAGAGGGAGGCGCGCGATATCGACAGTTCCTTGCAAAGTTTTTCAGGCCCAAGCTTTGGGTCGGACAAATTGCACTGGATGTGGCTGCGCGCATGCGCAGCGTCGACACGCGACATCAGGTCGTCTTTGTCCTTTTTGCCATGGCCACACGTGAGACGCCCAACCACCTTGGTGCAAAGCTCGGCGCAGAGAGAGGCTGCTTGCGCTTTGCCCTTTTGCATCGCCATGCAGAACTGGTCGAACATCATGCCCAGCAGTCGTGCTTCGACAGACTCGGTTTTCAGCGAAAGATAAGTGGAGCAGGACGATGAGTCATACCCCACTCTATTGTGTGGTATCATCATGCTTTGGCCGACGACTTGCGTTGTCATGTATTTATAGCGGCGCGACCAGTCGACTACATGGAGCGTCTTTGCACTAATCGACGCCACCGATTCTCCGACCACTCCAATTGCTTCGCCCGAGAGATAGCGTTCAAGCAGTAGGAAATCGGTATTGAATTCTTTCAGCTCGTTCGGATTGTGATCGAAATGAAGTGGCGTAAAGCTGAAGCTCGAAAAGATCACGCCGTTGCATCGGTAAAATTCCGAATTGGCGGCGACGTCTCTGTGACTGCAACGCGTACTGACATCGTACAGGCCACGCACGTTCCTTCTGAGCATGTCAAGATCGCGTATCTCTCTGGATCTGCCCATCACGGCTTGCCTGTGCGTTCGACGCCGCTGCGCCGTTTCAACGTGCGCTAGTCGGAGATGCTCTCTCTGCAAGGCCATGCGCCACCAGCTGATTCATTTTCCATGTCATCAGTTACTCACGGTGGATCTCTTCCGGCATCATCAAAATTGAGTATGGGTTGCGGCGGCAGGAGATCTCAGCAACGCCGGATCAGCTCGACGCGATTTGAGGACTTGGTTCGGTGCCACCCGTGCGTGCGAGAGAATGCCAACTTCAAAGCAAATGTCATATTGCTTCGATTGGCAGCAAACGACGCAGATGCTGCGCCAACACCTTTAGTCGGCACGAGTACACATCAATGCCGAGGTGTCGAAGTCGCTACGCCTTCACCGACTCGACCAATCTATCAGCGAACAAACCGGGCTTCTCATAGGGGAGAAAATAGCCTGCGCCTTCCACGTACTCGGTCGTAAAATGATCGGCCAGAGCAGCAAAAGCGGCGGCCTCCTCTTTAGAAACGGAGCGGTCCCACGCACCATGCAAATGATGGACGGGGCACGTGATATTGTCATAATTGACTGGGGCGGCGTGCCACTGGCACTGCATTTCGCGAATATAATCGAATGTGTTGCCAGACATGACGAGTTCGCAGGCGTTGCGGATCAGCGGGATGATTTCAGGGTCGGCCAATGTGGCCTGCACTTCGGGAACATCGCCCCACCCCCTCGCAAGATACCAGTCGACACCTTTATGGCGGACGTAGCGGTCGCCAACCTTTGCGAGTGTTTCTGCCATTCGTGGCGCCTGCCGCACAAATTCGGCCAACGACCGTTGGACCGGAGACAATCTCGACAGAGTGTCCGGCCCATGGGGGCGTAACAGACCCATGACCAAGAGACGGGTGAACCGCTCACTGGACCGGGCCGCAAGGCGAAGCAAAGGAACGGAACCATTGCCCAGACCAATCGCGGGGATGGGTCCGAAGCCCAATTCCTTGACCAGGAAATCGATGGCTTCGGTTTGATCGTGGATGTAATCCGCCGGGCTGCTTTCCGATGAGCCGAATCCAGGCCTCACAATGGCATAAAGTTTAATACCTTCACGCACCAAACGGGCTTCTATCTCGGGACCGAGAATGTAGCCCTGCACCGTTCCGTGTACCAAGAGCGCAGGATCGCCGTCGGCAGCACCGGTCCAGCTGTAGGCCAATTTCCGGCCGTCCGGACGGATCAGGATCTTTTCATTCTCCCACGGGTCTCTCCACTTGTCTTGACTGCCGCGCTGACTGTGGCTGGCGCGTGCGGCCAGAAGTCCCAAAAGCCGGATGAGGTCCACTTGGGAAGTGGCGTCGGTCTTTGAAAGGATGGCGCGCAATTGGGTGCGGGCCGTATTGACCGATGTGTCGCGAAGTCGCGCGACAGTTGCAATGTCTCGTGTCTCGTACAGCATCCGAGCGACACCCTGTTCAGCCGTGGTCAAATCGAATGCCCTTTGAAGCGTTGTATCGATCCTGTCCGACCACTGGGTCTCGAGGGCTCGAACCGCGATAAAGCGTGATCCCGAAGAAGCGCCAGGGACGGTATAGACTTCGGCAAGTCCGCGTCGGTCCTCCTGATCAATCGTTCGGACAATCGCGTGGCGTCTGCTGTTCGGATTGCTCGCCCCTTCAATTACGGAGGTGAAATCATCTTTCGAAGTGGGATCGAGCCAGTCCAATGCATTTGGCTGTCCCTGAACCGCACTGAACCGTCTGTGCGCCGCGGCGTTCATCGTCACCACGGTCCCGCGTGCCGTAATGACCATCGCAGGTGCATTCACTTCGCTAACTGCCTCTTCGACCGGGCTGCGTGCTGCAGGACGTGCCATCCGCTCAGCAAGCGCATCTAGTCCGCGCAGGGGACCCGCCATGAGGCGATCTTGCTCAGCGATAGAAGACCCATCGCCGGAAATGGCGTCGAACTTGCGCGACCATGCAGCGAGCAACTCGTGAAAAGCGCCATCGTCGCTGACAAAGCGGTAGCTGGCGGCAACGACCTCGAGATCATCCGGGCCGGTCGTTGCCGGTGCGTCGGTTCTGATCATGGAGCTCACCGGTTCCAAAGTTGATGCGGCAATTGAATCGTCTCGAATTCTTGCGTGTCAAGTCGGATAAGTTGCTCGTCCGGGCACCCAACCATAGTATGCCGCATCGCGGCGTCTTCTAAACAGCCCTTCGATTTGCCGCCTTGCCGCCCCTTACCTGTGGAATGTCACGCTGAAGCCGACAACGTCGGCCGAGGCCTCGAAATCGGCGGCCAGCGTTCCCGACTTGTTGGCGATATCAATCGGGGCGTCCTCCAAAAAAATGTGCTCATAGGAAAAACGCCAGGTGGCATTGTCGCGCGTGCGGCGGGTTATGCCGAAGCCGACGCCGATGCGGTCGCTATCCGGGCTGAGCGTGTTCGCCGAAACATCTGAAATGGACTGGTCGAAGGAGACACCCGCACTGATTTCGGTTTGGTCGTTGACCGTGATGCGTACGCCGCCGGCGACAAACCACACATCCCGCCAATCCTGTGGCCGCACTTGCGTGGGCAGGCCGGAATCGAACTTGACAACAAGGCCCTTGAACACGCTCCATTCGGTCCATTGGACCTCACCCAGGAGCGCCACCTTCGGGGAGACCTTTTTCTCCACACCGAGCGAAACCGATTGCGGCGTCGTGACATCGAATTTGACACTCTCTTTCGGGGTGCCGGCACCCTCGACACCCAACTCGCCGTCCAGCGTATGGTTGACCTCCGATCGATAGCCGAAGCCAATTCGCAATTTGTCCGTTGGCTGAAGCAGCAGCCCAGCCGTGAACCCGAAGGCGATATCGTCACCCTTCAGGAAGCCCACCGCTTCATTGAAAACCAATCCGAAGGGAGGGATGAACGTAGGCACTATTTCGGTCCGTCGAAGATCGACCTTGACTTGTTGGGCATTGAGGCCCACGGCGAACGCGGCCCAGGGCTTGGGACGGAAGGCGATGACGGGATTGACGCTGTAGGAGCGTATATCCGTCTGGACAAACTGAAACTCTCCGGCCCAGGGATCGTTACTTTCGATATTCAAACCGAACGGCGCAGAGGAGCCAATGCCGACAAACACCGAATCCGAAAGCGCGTAGCTGGAAAATTGGCCAGGAGCAACGGCCATGTCGGCCAGGCCGCCCGAATTACCCCGCTCGCTCACATCGACCGATTGCGGATCTGTCGCGCTATTGACGTCGATCTTCGCATCGGGGAAAAACGCGCGCACATCGAGCGTATAGTTGGTTCCGGGATTATCTACGATCGTCGCGGGATTGAAAAACAGGTGGCTGGGGTCCAGGCCTCTGGCCGAGGCACCGGCAAAGGAAGTCGCCATCGCGGACGTCGAACTCTCCCGGATGTAGAACCCCGACGCCTGGACGCTATTGCTTGCAGCAACGACCCCGAAAGCGGCCAGCAGCCACGGAAAGCGAAACTGGGACATACTCAGTGCCCCCCGAGCGCAACACTCAATGTGAAAAGCCATTAACAAGGAGCAGCGGCGTAAACTGCACAGCAGCGCGGCGATGAAACACCTTTGCGCGACGGATGCATCTCTGCAACATGCTGCAAAACCCGATTTCGCGCCGCGGCGGAGCGCGCGGGAAACGTGATCATTGCGCAGAACGGTCGAGGAGAACATTGCTGTGAATCTCAAAGTTTGTTGTCTTTGCGTCTCAAGCGCTGAGAGCCTTGTGCGCCGACCCCATCACCCCGCAGCCCCGAGCTTGATGCCGCGCGTACGAAGACGCCCCGGGTGATCAGGTCTTCGTTGCGGATGGTGTAGGGAGTGGTTTCATCCGTCGTATCATCCCAGCCAGGCGTGATGATCGAGCGCGCGCCGCCGAGCCAGGCGGACGCGGTGTAGCCGAGGTTGGCGAAATAGCGCCCCTGTTCCGCCTTCAACTCGACCGAGGCATCGAACATCGGGACCACGCCGCTAGTATCGAGGGTCACGGCACGCCTTTCGGTCTGGTCAGCACACTGGTCCGTGTAGGTGTTGGTTCGTGACAGGTCGAAGCGAGAAATGGGTGCGGAGGCCGACGCCGAGATCGTGAGCTTCGGCCCCGGCGCGAACGGAGTGCTCAGTCCGCCGCCAATCGTTGGACCAACGCCCCATTTGTCTGATCTGAAGGCGATGTCGGCCCAGTCCGTGGACCCACCGAAAAGGATTTGATTACTGACGTCGCGATCCAGCTGCGTATTGGCCACCCGAAGACCGCCCCCCCCTGCCCGCCACTCGCGACCGGGCATTTGACGTACCGATGATTCGGTCCGTTCTCAGATCACTGCCTAATCATGCATGTCAAATACGACGCACCAAGGCATAAATGACATATCATATCAGGTCCAGCGATGAGGGCTTCGGAGTGCCGGGCTTGCCGTATGTTTCGTGCGGCCTGTGGAGAAAAGGCAACGAGTTGACCTCACCCTGAGTAGGGCCCGAGGGCCCGTCTCTAAGAGTGTGCAGCCTCATTCAATACCCTGCTTTAGGACATCCGCTCCGGGCCGTCCTTACCCGAAGCCGGCCGCAGTCGGTAGCCATGTCGCAATCAGCGGGAATGCCAGAACGAGAGCAAGAGCGAGTTGCGGAAGCTGGCCGACCGCGACCATGACCTTCGCATGGCCATTCAATCGACACTGGGACTGGAAATTGCGAACTTGCTCGTGCGGGCTTGGAAACGCCAGGCATCGATCGAATGTAGATGGGTGCGCATCATGCTGCGTCCGGCTCGGTGCAGCTGAAACCCAAAGGAGGCCCCGAATCAGCCGACGTGTTGCCGTTGAATGGATCGAAACGGATCAGCTTGGATTCCCATTGACCCCTGAGTGCACACATATTGCACACGCGCCTTCGTAACCATCTGAAATATATAGACAATGCGTCCACTCCATCATGGGCGCAACGGAGAAACGCCGATCCACTGGGGCATATGTCTGGGAATTTTTGGCCATATCCGCAGTCCATACGCGTGCCTCTGCGGCCATGTCAAACCTGTCTGCATTCTAGGTGCACACATAGCGCACACGAAACTGCAGAGAAAAAAGGTACGAGACCTTTGTGGCTATCCTTTGCCCTGCAAGACGTCGTGGCTACGGCGAACGAGGCCACCGACTAAAATGTTCGCTCAGTGGCAAGTTCGTTCTCACACTGGCCGGTCACCCTTGGTGACCTTGAGTGTCCTGCTGTCGGCGGCGGGCAGCATCTTTGCCGGATCGCGTGTCACAACGACATCGATCACCGAGGTGCATGAGCGTTCCGCATTGGCGGTGCGGATCGCCGGGGCGAGTTGTTCGGGATCGGTCACCCGAATGCCCTGGCAGCCGAAGTCCTTGGCGATTTCGGCATAGTTCATCTCGATCAGGTCGGCGGACTGATAGTGGCCATACATCGCGTGCTGGAGCGCCTTGACATATCCGGAGGCGGCATTGTTGACGATCATCAGGGTGAATGGCGTTCCCGCGCGCCGGGCCGTCTCCAGTTCCCCGATGACCATGTTGAAGCCGCCGTCACCGGTGATGCCGACGACGGGCTGATCGGGAACGGCGAGCTGTGCGCCAAGGGCTCCCGGAAGCCCGTAGCCGATCGAGGCGAAACCCCTGTCGGCGACAAAGCCCCGTCCCGCCTTCTTCGTGTCGTAGAGCAATCCACCCCAATGGGCGGCGAACCCACCGTCGGCCACGAGAACGGACTCCGCGGGCAGCTCGGTGTTCAGTTCGTTCAGCATCCGGCCAACATTGATCGGAGTTTCCGTCGATTCCAGCTTTTCGCTCGCGCCTTTTCGCCACTTCGCAATGCGTGCCGGAACCTCTGCGGCATAGTTGGCCCGTGCGCTCTGCGCCTTCTTACTCTCGTCACGCAGGGCTTCAGCCAGGTCCTCCAGACCGCAGCGCGCGTCCCCGACAAGCGCCACGTTGGCGCGGGTCGTGCGCCCGACTTCTTCGGGCAGAACCTCCAGATGGATGAGCGGCACGTCCGGATCGAAGAGCTGAAAGCGCTTGGTTGCGATCTCGCCAAGTTTGCAACCGACGACGATCAGGCAGTCACTCGTCTCGATCAGATCATTGGCAATGCGGGAGTAGCGTCCGAACAACCCCGCCGAAAGATCGTGGGTGCAGGCAATGCCGCCCTTCCCCGAAAGCGTGTGGGCAACCGGAATCGACTGCTGCTCCGCGAGCGCCTGCAGGGCCTCATGCGCACCCGCCAGATGGATGCCGCCACCGACAAGCAATAAGGGCCGCTTGGCGCGGGCGATGAGCCCGGCTGCCTTCTCGATGTCCGGCGCAAAGGGACGTGATCGATAGGCGGGATAGCGGGTCGTCGCCGGATCGATCCACAGATTATCGACTGGATAGTCAAACGTCTCGTGCGCTACGTCCTCGGGCACGTCGACGACAACCGGTCCCGGTCGACCGGAATTGGCGACCGCAAACGCGCGGCGCACCAATTCCGGGACTCGGGAGGAGCGCTCAATTCGAATGACGTCCTTCACAGCCGGACGCAGAATATCCAACTGTCGCGCCTCCTGGGTCATGTTCTTCCAGGAATGGTCGCGATTGGTATCACCGATGAACACGACCTGTGGGACGCCGGCGTTGAAGCTCTCGACCAATGAAGTCACTAGGTTCGTCGCGCCCGGCCCCAGTGTCGCATCACAGACACCCGGCTTGCCGGTCATTCGTGCCCAGGCATCGGCGGCGAAGCAGCCGGTACGTTCATCATTGATCAGATGATGCTGCAGTCCTTTCTTTCGAACCGCATCGTAAAAGGGCAGCAGCTGGAAGCCGCCCATCCCGAACATGGGACCCACATCCGCCAAGGCCAGGATCTCAACTATGGCCTCGCCGCCGGTCAGGGTTCGTGTGGAGTTCGCTAGATCAGCGCGTACGGCATCTTGTCTGGTCATTTGGGTGTCTCCGAAACGGGTGATGATGAACGCAGGCATCTGGTCTTCGCCTCAGCAAAGTGAGTGATACCGGCTCGCAGAAAATCGTTGGTGTGCAGGTAGAGGAAGTTCGCGCCTTTCGCGGCAACTTCATGGATCGTCTCATGAGTGACCAACATTCCGGCCGATCGGCCTTTGGAAGCAATTGAGCCAATCAGCCGATCGATTTCGGCGGCAACCTCAGGTGCGTTGTAATCGCCGCCCTGCCCCATGCTCTTTGACAGGTCCACGGGGCCGATGAACAGCGCGTCGACGCCGCCAATCTCCAATATCTGTTCGAGATTTCTGGCGGCGGTCGCAGACTCGATCTGGACGACGATCGCCTTCTTGTCCCAATCACGTTGAAAGCAGTACTTCACCGTGTCGACCACGTTCTGAACCTGATCGGCTGTGTCCAGCCGCGGAATGACCACACCGTCGATGCCGCGGAGCATGTAGCGTTCGATGACCCATGGTTCCGGTGAAAAGAGCCGGGCGATCACCGGTGTGTCCGCAATATGCGCCGCACGCACGAGATCCGGGATCGTTTCGATGTTCGTGTCGCCCTGCTCGCAGTCGATAAACAGGATATCGGCTCCGTTGCGGCCTAGAAACTCAACGAGTGACGCGTTCGAGTAGTCGATGTTGACGACGAGAAGGGGCTTACGGTCCGCAAGGTGGGACTTGAGCAGCGATGCACAGTCATTTTTTGTCATACCGGGGCCACTCCGGCTGACAGTCCTCCACACACATAAAGGGTCTGGCCGGTCACGTATCCTGAACCGGGCGACAGGAAAAACTGAACTGCATGCGCAACATCTGCCGGCGTACCAATGCGGCCCACGGGAATCTCGCTGATCATCTTTTTGCGCCGTCCGGTGCCGTTCGGGTTCATGTCGTCGAACAGCTCGGTCGCGATGGGTCCCGGGGCCACGCAATTGGCTGTGATTCCATACCGGCCAAGTTCGAGCGCCCAAACGCGGGTCATGGAAATGAGTCCGCCTTTGGAAGCTGCATAGGCCGTACGCAACTCGCGCCCCAACGCCGAGCGGCTCGAGACGTTTATGATACGCCCGAAGCCGCGTCGCTTCATTCCGGGCAGAACCATACGCGCGCAGCGCACGGCGCAACGCAGATTGAGATCGAATGTCTTCTGAAGAAGGATATCGTCGGTTTCCTCTAACGGAGATGTTCTGGCGAAGCCAGCATTGTTGATAAGAGCGGCAATCTCGAATTCCCTTCCAACATTCGTCAGAGTCTCCGTGACCGCCTTGGAGTCGGTGAGATCCACCTGGACTGACCGAACTTTTTTACAATCACTGCTATTCAGATCGAGGTTCACGACCGTGTAGCCAGAGTTCACCGCCATTTCGGCGATTGCCTTCCCGATACCGGAGCTCGCTCCTGTTATGACCACGGCCTTCTTCATTCGTTCGAACATTCCCCTGTAAAGCGCAACGTGAGTCCCTACGCTCCCTTTGGACGATCGACGTGGAAACTAAGGATCGTCACGTTCACGGAGTCGGTGACAAAGTAGCTGTCTGTTTCGACCGGATTTGCGGCGAGGTTTGTCGTGTAAGCGCGACCTTCGCGCTGCCAGATGACGTCCGGCGTTCCATCTTCTCCAAAATGCCAAACGCCAACACCGGGATGGGCGACAAGCAGGGCATCGATGCCATCCGGCCTTGCCAATCCGTCGGGACCTACCCCGCCGCTTAATTGAATGAAGGTTCCGACCTTAGTAACCGAACCATCAGGCATCATCGGCAACCGCCAAATCGCGTTCGCGCGCGTCACGGCCAGGAACAGGATTTGCTCGTCTTGCGAAAGCACGAGCCCGTTTGGGCTGGGAACATCGGACAACAAAAGCGTCAACTCACCGTCAGCGGAGAGCCTGAACACGCGGCCGTGGGGAGCATGAAGTCCGGATTGACCCTGATCTGTGAAATATATGTCACCGGAAGATGCAACGGTCAGATCATTGAGGCCATGAAACGGCTGACCCACATACTCGGACGAGATCACGCGGACTTTGCCGGTGCTTCGCTCGACTTCCACTAGACCGTTTTTATGATCCGCAACAACAAACCTGTGGTCGCCGACCAGTTTCATTCCATTCGGCCAGCCGTCGTACTCGGTTACGACGGACCAGTTGCCTTCTGTGGACAGTGTCAGGATACGCCCGAACGGAATATCTACGACGTAAAGGTTGCCGCTCGTGTCAAAAGCCGGCCCCTCCAGGAACGCGTCGAGCTCCGCGCCTCCGAAGTTTCGGTCTGCCCATTCGCTGGTTGCGCGTTTGCATAGCGCATCCGGCAATCGGGACACGAATTCGAATTGGCGTATTTCTGGGATGCGGATGAACATTGCGAAGCTCTACAGCAGTCCAGGCAGCCACAGCGCCAGCGCGGGGAACACGGTCAGAACGATGAGCATCAGGACGAGGATGGCGTAATACGGCACAGCACCAAGCACGACATCGACATAGTCGGCCTTGTTGACGCTCTGGATCACGAACAGGTTCAGACCGAAGGGCGGTGTGATCTGTCCGATTTCGATCAGGATCACCAGAAAGACGCCAAACCAGATCGGATCGATTCCATAGATGGCAAACGCCGGTGCCAGGAGCGGCACGGTAATCACCATCATCGCGATGCTCTCAATGAACAATCCAAGCACCAGATAGATGCAGGCAACGCAGGCGAGGAACGTCCACTTCGTCAGCCCCAGAGAGACCACGAAACTGGTCAGAGCGCCGCTGACGCCCGAGATCGCCATTGCGAATGAAAACAGAAATGCGGTCGCCACAATGAACAGAATCGTTGCACTCGATCTGACACAGCGATGAAATGCCCGGCCGATGGTCGCGTGGGAAAAATCTCCGAAAACTGCGGCAATCACAAAGGCCAAAACCGTTCCTATGGCTGCCGCTTCTGTCGGTGTCGCGAGCCCCAGATAAAGTGAGCAGAGCACAATTGCGATGAGAGCGAGGACGGGCAGGACGTCGGTCACGATACCGGCCAACCCCTCATCCGTCTCCTGGATGACGACGGCCGCGGCCAGGGGCCGCCGTGCCCTGCCAAAGACCGCGATAAACGCCGCGAACAGGGTCGTGAGGAGCAATCCCGGTATGAGCCCTGCCGCGAAGAGACGAACGATCGAGCTGTCAGTGAAAGTGCCGTAGATGATCAGAGCAATGGACGGCGGAATGAGTATGCCAAGCGTGCCACCGGCGGCGAGTGAACCGTAGGCCATCCGCATCTGATATCCGCGGCTCTTCAGTTCGGGAACGGCAACCGTTCCGATCGCCGCAGCGGTCGCCACACTCGAACCTGAGATGGCCGAAAACACCGCGCAACCGATAATGTTCGTCTGCAGCAGGCCGCCGGGCAGTTTTCTTGTCAGTTTTGCCAGACCGCGATAGAGACCCGTCGCCAGTCCCGTTTGAAGCAGGATTTCGGCCATCAGAATGAAGAGTGGAATGGCCGTCAAAGTGAAGCTGTTGGAAGAGCTCCACGTGACCAGTCCCACCGCGGTCAGACCGGCGATGCCTTTCTTCGCAACAATGATCGCGATAGCCGCGCCGGCAACGACAAACGGAATCCAAAGCCCGGCGGCGAGCAGCACGATCGCAATGGCGACTATGAGGATGATCTCAAACATTACTCTGTCGCGCGGTCGGTGTGTTTGCGCTTCAGCGCAATGAGGCCAGCGAAAATCGCGACGAGTAACCCGCAAAGCCCGAACAGCATTGCCGCCTGCGGAAGATAGTTTGGAGTGGCGAGGTAAGAGTCCGCATGCACGCCGGTTGTGTAGCTGCGAAGGACCAATTTGCCGACAAAGATGCAGTAGACCGCCGTTACGCCGAGCGCCAGAAGGTGGAACAGAACGTCGAGTGATCGTTTCAATCGGCCGTTGGTGCGAGCGTAGAAGGCGTCGATGCGAAGAAACGAGCCATCATCGAAGGCGCCGGCCAGTGAGACAAACATCAGGGCGACGAGCCCGAGCGATGCCACTTCCTCGGCGACCTGCGTCGAAAATCCAAGGAAGTAGCGGCACAGGACGTCGACTGAAACGACAACCGCCATCGTCGCGAGAATGACATATGAGACCCAGTCGCTCAGGCAAAGCAGGCCTCGATACGTCCGCTTCGCCATTTCGCTGGTCGATCCGGGTAGCGTCACGGCGACTAACGACCAAGCGCCTTCAAGGTCTTCTTAAGGGCCGTCTGGGTCCGATCGTTTTTCGACTTGGCCCACTCTGCCCAGAAAGGCTGCATGGTTTCGGTCGCCTTCTTGACGTCAGCCGCGCTTGGCTCATTGACCTTGATGCCGCCTTTCGCCAGATCCTTAGTAACCGAGGCTTCGTTTTGCATGTTCTCGGCGGTCGCCTGGTTCGCATATTTCTGCGCGAGTTCCCGCAAGAGCTTCTGGTGTTCCGGTGAGAGTGCGTCGAAGGCCTCCTTGTTGACGATGATCGCACTGTTGAAGAAGTTCGGACCGAGCCGGTACGTCGACTTGAGCTGATCCTTCCACAGTCTGCCACCGCCGACAGACGCCGTGAACACGCCTTCCACGACACCTGTCTGAAGCGCCGTCGGCACCTCCGCGCCGCCGATAGTGACCGGAGAGCCGCCGAACGCGCTGACGAAGGCACCTTGCTCGGGGGAAGAAACCCGAAGCTTGTGCCCTTTGAGATCGTCGAGCGATTTGATGTCGTAATTGCCCCAGCTGACCTGCAGCGGATAGAGGTACTGGGCAAGCAGCACGACGCCCTTCTCAGCGAATGCCTCTTCCAAGTAAGGCGTCATCACCTCCAGCCCCTTGTCGAATTGCTCTTTCGTCGTGAACAGCATCGGCAGACGCAGGACACCCCCCTCCTCGACCGAACCCAGGAAGAACCCATCGGCGGCAAGCTGAACGATACCGGAGCCGACGGATTGCGTTATGTCGGCTGCCTTGATTCCAAGAGAGCCAGCCAGATTGATGTCCAGCTTCACCTCTCCATTTGTTTTTTCGGTGAACTCCTTGGCCAACCCGATCAGGTTCTTCGAGCCAGGCAGCGCATCGCTCGCGAGGTAAGTGTATCCCGTCCAGGACTGTCGCGCATGTGCAACACTGGTTCCAATCAGCAATCCGCACGCGAGCGCAATCGTTTTGAAAAGACTCCTCATACTTCTTCCTCCCTTAGTAAGAGCGATGATCTTGCGACTCATCGAAGCTTATTAGTTTCGTTAAATGAAACTTTGTTTTACTAAACAGAACATAAATGAGGTCGATTTCATCTGTCAAGTCGATGGTTTCAGGAGCTATTTGAACGCACACGAGCCTGTTCCTTTGCGGATTGGTGGTGAGCGAAGGTCTGCGCCGCGAACAGGCCGACGAGAACGACGACGCCGAAGAGCGCAACTGGGTCGGTTCCAATAAAGATGGCGAGGGCGCTTGCGAACATGCAGGCCCTTCGGAGTGGACGGATAGGCCCGAGAAAGCTCCCGACGCCGATTACGGCCAAGGCAAAAATGACCATTGCGGCCTGCGCAATGCGAATGAGACCTTCGAGGTTCAATCCGGTCATCAGCAATGCTTCATGCTGCACAAACAGGTAGGGAATGAGAAATGCGGTCGTGGCAATTCTGAAGGTGTAGGAAAGTGTCCCGGTCCAGGGCGTCTGAGCAATGGCCGCGGCAATAAACACGGCGCCGCAGACCGGCGGCGTAAGTCCTGCCAGGATCGCGAAGTAAAAGATGAAGAGATGGGCCGAGATATCGGAAACACCCAACTGGGCGAGTGCGGGAGCGACAACGGTGGCAGCCAGCAAATAGGCCGCGGTTGTCGGCAGTCCCATGCCCAGAACGATCGACAGGCACATCGCAAGAACCATCGACAATGCCAGGCTGTGGCCGCCAACGGAGATGATCAATCCTGAGATCTTGACGCCGACACCGGTCGCCGCGATGAGCCCGACTATGATCTGGGCACATGCGATCAGCACGGCGACTGTGACCAGTCCTCTCCCGGCATGGACGAATGCGTTCTTGAGCTCAGCGAACTGCCCAGCGTGGTTCCGGGTGAATGTTCGCAGCACGATGAACAAACCAATCGCAGATACGACCGCCCAGAATGCCGCGTAGGTTGGCGTGTAGCCCTGGACCAGCAGACCGATCAGCAAGGACAGCGGGACAAGGAGCGGCAGAGAGTTCGTTGGCGCCAGGAACTCCCTGGGTTGCGGTATGTCATCGGACGGAACGGGTTCGTATCCAAGGCGACCGCTTTCCAGATGAATGCTCAGAAACACGGCACCGTAGAAGAGAAGCGCCGGCATCAAGGCTGCCGCCGCGACACTGGCATAGGGCACGCCAAGGAGTTCGGCCATGACGAAGGCCCCGGCTCCCATGATCGGCGGCATGAGCTGTCCCCCGCTGGATGCAACGGCCTCGACTGCCGACGCAAACGGCCGCCTGTAGCCGAGCCTGACCATCATGGGGATTGTGAACGCTCCCGTCGTCGCGATGTTCGCGGCGGCGGAGCCGGACAATGATCCGAAGAGCCCGCTCGCGACCACCGCAACCTTGGCCGCCCCGCCGGTGCTGCGGCCACTGATCCATAAGGCAATGTCCATGAAAGTCTTGCCGCCGCCGCAGGCAAAAAGCACGGCTCCGAAGACCACGAAGACGGCAATCACCGTCGCCGAAATGCCGGTGACCACACCCCATATGCCGCGCTGCGTGGTGAAGAGGATCTCGATCATCAGGTCCGGACCAATTCCGCGATGGCCGAACGCGCCGGGGATCGAGGAACCAAAAAGCGTATAGGCAATAAGGATCAGGGATAGGATCGGGAGGAACCACCCGATGACACGCCGCGCCGCATCCAGCAGCAGGATGATCAGGAGTCCCCCTACCCACAAATCCAAACTCGAGGCCTCATAGTCGATCGACGTCATGGCGTCGTATCGAACGAGCATGTAGCCGGCCACGAACAACGCCAGTGCCGTCAGAGTTAAGTCGAGGATGGAGAAGAAGGGATGCTTCGATGCGCTGCGGTCACTGAAGAGCGGATACAACAGGAATGCAAGTGCCAGGGCACAACAGACGTGCATAGAGCGCTGCATCAAATCCGGCAGTTGCCCGAAGCCCGCCGTGTAGAGATGAAAAGCCGCAAGGGAAAAGGCGATCGCGGCCGCGAGACGGGCCCTGAATTTCTCTGTCGATCGAACAGACATGCCTGATAACAAATGATCTTGGGGCGTGGAAGACGTGCACGCTGCGGCAAGCAGATTGGAAAGGGCCGCCGGCACCTGAGCGCCGGCGGAGTGCCGTGATTGGAGCGATGCTACTTCGCTTCGGGAGGAACCAGCGAAGCCGGGACCGTGTGACCTTTTTCGCGCAGATACCGGACGACGCCCGCGTGCAACGGAGTCTTTGCGGATTCAAGCGTGAGCTTGACGATGTCGGCGCCCGCCGCAGGCTTGTAGACCTTTGCAATCTCGTCGTTATGCTCAACGAGTGCCTTGAAGACGTGATATCCCACCTCCTCAGGGAGGTCGGAGGTCGTCCCGTTGATCAGGACAACATTGTTCAGCGTGACCGGGTCGTCGCCGTAAGGCGTCTTATCAAGCGACACAAACAGGTAGTGCGGGAACTTCTTTTTGATGGCCTCGACTTGTTCATCCGAGTAGCCGAGGATTCTTACCGGTACTGACGACTTCACGTCCATGATTGTGGAGTCCTGGGTCGTCAGCGAACCCGCTTTCGTGTATCCGACGATCCGCCTGTCCTTCATTGCAGCCACGAGGTCGCCGTAGCTGCCTTTCATGTAGGTGGGCTCCACACCGATAGACCCGAACAAGTCCATCGTCAGACGCTCAGTATTGCTGCCCGTACTGCCCGGTCCGTATGATTTGCCCGACAGATCGGACAATGTGCTCACGCCGGTGTCAGCGTTCACGACCGGATAGAAGGCCACCTGCGTCACCGGGGTAAGGAACCGGAGTTTGGAGTTCGCGCCCTTCTTTGCCGCACCTCCAATGCCGGCATACTTCTCGTAGAACACAGGCTCGGCAAACTGCCCCCAGTCCGCCTGCCCGCGATTGAGCAGTTTCAGGTTTTCTACAGATCCCCCTGTCTCCATCACGCTGACATTGAGATCAGGCGCGACCTTCCCGAGCAACTGCGCGACAGCCGTATGGTAGGCGTAAAATGAGGAGGTCTGGCCAGTCGCCGCGATTGCAAGCTTTGTCTCCGCGTGAGCTGACCCTGAGATGCATCCCATAACGGCCATGCCCAGCAGGGTTGCCAGAAACCGACGCCGGCCTCGACGGTGATGGATGATAGACATTTGCGAATCTCCCTTGATTGTCTATTACTTAATGTTCGATTAAACGAAACTTAGTTTTGATTAACGAAACATATGTAATAAACTCAAAGACTGTCAACCCGCCACTAGCCGGACAAAGCGCGACAAGGTAAGTTCGACTGAATGGAACACGCAAAGTCATACGGAAAACACCAGAACACACGGCGAATGACCCAAGTGCTCGATGCGCTCGCCGATTATCCCAATGACGGTCTGAGACTGACCGACGTCGTGCAGGAAACCGGCTTGGGCAAAGCCACGCTGCATCGCATATTGGCCGGCCTCGTCGAAAGCGAGCTCGTGAGTCACGACACCGTCAGCGGGCGGTTTTTCATCGGCTCGAAGATCATGAAATGGGCAGCCGCGGGACGTAAGAGGTATGGCCTTGTCGAACAGATGAAATCGACGTTGCAGGCGATCTGTAAAAAGTCTGAGGACACAGTCTATCTCGCGACACGGCTGGGCGACGAGGCCGTTTACGTGGACCGGCAAGAAGGGACATATCCGCTCAAGGCGTTGCCGGTCGATGTTGGCGCACGGCGCCCTCTGGGCATCGGCGCGGCCCCTCTGGCAATCCTCGCATTCCAGCCCGACGCGGAACGCGACCGCATTATCAACGCTTACAAGCAGGACCGGCGGGCATTTGGAATTACGCAGGCCAAACTTGCGGGCTTGATCGAGACAGCGCGGCAGCTCGGATATGCGTTGCACGACGAAGAGATCACTCCGGGCATGATTGCGATAGGCATTCCCGTTCGCGACACATCCGGCGTACCGATCGCCGCGATATCGGTTGCGGCAAGCAAGGAAAGACTGGCTTCGACTCGACGTACAGATGTCGCAAAACTCATCGGCGACGAGATCGCGAAAAAAGAAATCTATGTGCCGTAATAACCCGCGATTTGGGTGACTGCATTTGGCCAATGCGCAGCATCAAAAACCGCGCACCCCTTCGACTTTGACTATTGCCACCTTGTACGATCGCGTCGACGAACCTTGATCAGCGCGGACTCCCGTTGACCCCTGAGTGCACACATATTGCACACGTGGTCTTATAACCCACTGAAATTTATAGAATCTGCGTCCGCTCCATCATGAGCGCAACAGAGAAACGCCTGTCCACGTCGCTACAATTTTGGGAATTCGCGTCCATAACCGCAGTCCATACGCATCCAACTGCGGCCATGTCAAACTTGTCTGAATTCCAGAGGCACATGAAAACACCGATCTTCATCAAGAAGATGTCGACCATCGCCAAGCTTGGAGCCGACAATGAATGCGCGCCTTACTGTAAGTTTCAGAACCCAATCTACCACTGTTGCCATGCGCCTAGCGGTTTTCCGCCTCACGCGGATTGCCTGCGGCGAGATCGACGAACGGGTGCCAGCGGGAAGGTCGGCCTCCAGGCTTAAGGAGCTCATTTGCTCAGGCGGCTAGCAAGCATGAGAGCTGGGAGGCCGCGGATCGGCCCAATGACGTGCGACACCGCAATCTTCGTTTTTCCGGCAAGAATATGACCGTCTATCCCGCACACCAATTGCGATCGTCCGGTGCAGCCAGATATGGCCGCGGTTGTCATAAACGCGCTCGTACCAGCCGATCCCGGTGGTAGTTATACCTGTATAAAATCACCACTTTAACGGGATGTGACGATGGAGGAAGCTACCTGCATTGGAAACGAGGCAGTACAATCCATGAGAATACTAACAAGCGAATGCGAGTGTCGTTCTATTCCTAGCTGGACCAACTCCGTGGCCCGAGAGGGTTCTAGGTACACGAGTTCAGTTGCATGCGGCTCGCTCTGAACCGTTTGATGAAGAGGCGGTCTTTGACGAATAGCTTTCCGATACGCTTGATATCTACATACGGGGCGCGCAATCGTTTCGAATACGGATGCGAATTAGTCGATCGCTTAATGGCTGGAAAGTGTAACGCATAGACCGTACTGGGCGCCGCCTGCAATGCCCCTTCCACTGCATGAGCGGACCGATCGCAAGAAGCCGAAATTTGGGTTGCAGATGTAACGGTCTTGTATGGATTCGGTCGTTTGAGTTTCGGACCAACCACTCTTCGCTATCGAACAGTTATCCGGCTCAAAAAGCACACAAACGCCGCGGCGGAAATCGTGTGCCAGACGCTGAACTGAATGGCTGGGAAGGCGGACAGGGCCATGAGATATAGGACTAAGACAGAGCATATTCACCCGGACCCGCGGCGCCATCTGCTTTGTTTGGCCCTCATACCGCGCTGAGCCGAAACAACGAGAAACGCGGCACTTTGGCCTCGGGTAGATTGTCCTGAAAAAGTCATCTATGCAGGTTTCTACAAATCACAGCACTCGGGAAACGGCGCGCGAGTATCGCGAATGGGCGTGAATGGCGTCGGCGATCTAAACGTGAGTTCGATCCAACCAACTCTTTCGGTCAAGCGACGAGGTCAGATTCATGAGCATGATAATCGATCGAAGAGAACCTGCGCGCCGGTGGCAATGCCTGCGTTTGAATATGGCGGCGCTTATGGCGACTGCTTTTGCAACGTTAGGCGTCGTTGATGCGAACAATGCCCTTGCGCAATCAAAAGACGTCCCCGTTATTGTGGCGAAAGCTATTCAGCAGGAGCTTGTCGATCGCGTCGAAGCGCTTGGAACACTCCGCGCGAACGAACAGGTGGCCGTAACGGCGCAAATAACCGAGATCGTGACGGCCCTTCATTTTGAAGATGGGCAGCGGGTCCAGGCGGGCGACGTACTGGCGGAGATGACAAGCGCCGAAGAAGCGGCCCAACTCCGCGAAGCGGAGGCCATGGTTCGCGAGTCCAAGGAGCAGCTCGATCGGGCGGCACCGCTCGCCGAGCGCGGCGTCAGCTCGGAAGCCGTGCTCTCTGAACGCCGCCGGAACTACGAGACCGCCCTGGCGCAAGTAGAAGCTGTCAAGTCGCGCCTGGCCGATCGCCGCCTCGAAGCGCCGTTCGGCGGAGTCGTAGGCTTGAGGCGCGTGAGCGTCGGTGCGCTCGTCCAACCGGGAACTGTTATAACGACGATCGACGACGATAGCCGAATGAAGCTCGATTTCACGGTACCGGCAACCTATCTCGCGGCGCTCAAGACCGGTCTGGCAATCGAAGCCAGCGCGGCGGCCTTCTCCGACCGTAGCTTCGAGGGACAGATTGCCGGGATCGATAGCCGCGTCGATCCGAACACGCGCTCCATCACCGTTCGGGCGATCATTCCCAATGAAGACCGCTTGCTCAAGGCAGGGCTGCTGATGACCGTCGAAGTCCTCAAGAACCGACGGCTCGCGATCATTGTGCCTGAGGAAGCTGTCATCGCGCGGGGGCAAGAAGCCGCCGTCTACGTCGTCGATCCAAAAATCGACTCGCCGAAAGTAGAACGGCGTGAGGTCAGGCTCGGCGCGCGTCAAAAAGGGATTGTCGAGATCGTATCAGGATTGCGCGAGGGAGAGTTCGTGATCACCGATGGCGCGCTGCGCGTAACGCCTGGCCGAGCCGTGAAGGTGACCGCAATCGACAAAGGAAATGAACCTCTGGTCGATCTTCTCAGCCGAGGCTCTTCCCAACAGACGAACGTCAACTGACCGCTGATCAGCGGCAAATCGGAGCCAAAGGCATGTTCCTTTCCGATCTCTCGGTCAAACGACCCGTCTTCGCGGCCGTGTTGTCGCTACTTCTCCTTGCGTTTGGCATCGTCGCGTACGAACGCCTTCCGTTGCGCCAGTATCCCGACATCGATCCACCGATCGTGAGCATCGAGACTGCCTACCCTGGTGCGTCGGCGAATATTGTCGAGACACGGGTGACGAAACTCATCGAGGAACGCATTTCCGGGGTGGAGGGCATTTCGTTCATCGAGTCGAAGAGCGAGGACGGACAATCGACAGTGACGATCGAGTTCAAGGTGGGTCGGGATGTCGATGCCGCGGCGAATGACATTCGCGACCGCGTCTCCGGCATTGTAGACGACTTGCCAGAACAGGCAGATCCTCCTGAGATTCAAAAGGTGGACGCCGATCAGGATGTGATCATGTGGCTTAATCTGGCGAGTGACCAGATGACCGTTCCAGAGCTGACCGATTACGCTGATCGCTATTTGGTCGATCGTTTTTCGGTGCTTGACGGAGTGGCGCGCGTTCGTGTGGGCGGTCAGCAGATCTATGCCATGCGCATCTGGCTCGATCGCAAGGAGCTCGCGGCCCGAGGCCTCACCGCAAACGATGTCGAGAGCGCACTGCGCGCAGAGAATGTCGAGCTTCCGGCCGGTTCCATTGAATCGCGCAACAGGCAATTCACTGTGAGGCTTGACCGTTCATTCTCGAATGCAGTCGATTTTAGCGGCCTCGTTCTACGTCGTGGCGATGACGGTTATCTCATCCGCCTTGGCGATGTCGCCCGAGTGGAACGTGGAACCGAGGAGGACCGAAGTTTCTTTCGCGGCAACGGCGTTCCGATGGTCGGTATCGGGATCATCAAGCAATCAACAGCCAATACGATCGCGGTTGCGCGCGCTGCCAAGGCCGAAGCGGCAAAGATCAATCAGGCCGGCTTGCCGCAAGGCATGAAGATCCGACAGAGTTACGACACGTCGGTATTTATCGAAGGGGCCATCAAAGAGGTCTATATCACCCTGTTCATCGCCATGGGACTGGTTGTTCTGGTCATTCTCGCTTTTCTGGGTAGCTTCCGCGCCACACTCGTCCCGGCGATCACAGTTCCGGTCTCGATCGTCGCGTCGTTTTCAGTGCTGTATATGCTCGGCTTCACGGTCAACCTTCTTACACTGCTGGCGCTTGTTCTCGCGATCGGGCTTGTCGTGGACGACGCTATTGTGGTTTTGGAGAATATTGTCAGGCGGGTTCGAGAGAAAGGCGAAACGCCGCTCGTCGCGGCCTTTAATGGCTCGCGGCAGGTCAGTTTTGCGGTCATCGCCACGACGGTAGTTCTGATTTCCGTTTTCGTCCCGATAGCCTTCCTGGAAGGCGATGTCGGACGACTGTTTTCCGAGTTCGCCCTAACCATGGCGGCGGCGGTCGCGTTCTCGAGCGTCATGGCACTCTCGCTGGCGCCGATGATCGCCTCGAAAGTCCTGACCGGGGATGCAAAGCCGTCTCTGGCACAGCGCGCCATCGATCGTGGATTCGAAGTGGTCCGTCGCGCCTATGCAGCGACGTTGCGTCTCGCGCTGCGTGCCAAGCTAGTTGTCGTGCTCATATTCTTCGGACTGGCCGGCGGCGCATATTGGCTGTTCGACAAGTTGCCGTCGGAATATGCGCCAAAGGAAGATCGGGGCGCCTTCTTCGTGATCGTGAACGGGCCCGAAGGCGCGACTTACGGCTACATGAAGGAATATATGGATGAGATCGAGCGCCGCCTGATGCCGTATACAACAACCGGCGAGTTTCAGCGCTTGCTCGTTCGTGCCCCAAGAACATTCTCCAACTACGAAACCTTCAACACGGGCGTGGTGATTGTTGTCTTGAGCGATTGGGCGAACCGGCGCGCGGCCTGGCCGATCATGAACGAAGTCAGGACAAAACTTGCTGATCTGCCTGGAGTCCGCGCATTTCCAGTGATGCGCCAAGGGTTTGGTGGACGCATTCAAAAACCGTTTCAGATGACGATCGGGGGCGGGAGCTGGGAACAGCTTGCGGCCTGGCGTGATGCGCTCGTAGAAGCGATTGAGAAGAACAATCCCGGGCTCATCGGGCTTGATTGGGACTACAAGGAAACACAGCCTCAACTGCGGGTCGAGATCGACTACGATCGCGCCGCCGAACTTGGCGTGACCGTAGTTCAAATCGGGCGCACGCTAGAGACGATGCTTGGTTCACGACAGGTGACAACATACCTCGATGAAGGCGAGGAGTATGATGTGATCCTTGAGGCCGAACGCGACAGGCAGCGCACACCTGCGAGCCTTCAGAACATCTATGTGCGCTCGGCCCGGTCGAACGAACTCATTCCGCTGTCGAACTTCGTGACGCTTCGGGAGGAGGCCGGATCGACATCGCTCAATCGCTATAACCGGATCCGGGCCATTACGCTGGAGGCAAATCTTGATAGCGGCACTTCGCTCGGAGAGGCGTTGGCCCATGTCGAGAAGCTGGCGGACGAGGTGCTGCCGCCGTCGGTGATCATCGACTACAAGGGACAGTCGCTCGATTTCAAGAATGCTGGGCAGTCGATCATATTCGTCATGCTGCTGGGCGTCGTCGTCGTGTTCCTGGTACTGGCGGCGCAGTTCGAAAGTTGGATTCACCCGCTGGTGATTATGTTCACGGTCCCCCTCGCTATTGCGGGGGCACTGGTCGGATTGTGGCTTACCGGCGCAACTCTGAACATTTACAGCCAGATCGGCTTGATCATGCTTGTCGGGTTGGCAGCCAAGAACGGAATTCTGATCGTCGAGTTCGCCAACCAGCTGCGTGATGAAGGCAAGCCATTCGATGAAGCGATCACAGAAGCCGCCGAGGTCCGTCTCAGACCGATCATCATGACCGGGATTACAACGGTCGCTGGCAGCGTTCCGCTGATTTTGTCTTTTGGTGCCGGCGCCGAGACGCGGTTCGTGGTCGGCGTGGTGATTGCATCGGGGGTCGCAGCAGCAACATTTCTGACGCTCTATCTCGTGCCGGTGGCTTATGCGTTGTTGGCGCGTCGCACTGGTTCACCCGGAGACGTCGCCCGCCAAATTGAGCGAGAGAGCGAAAAATCTCATTCGCGAGGTCGGCGTGGGGAAATTTCGCCGTCGGTCTAAGTACCCGCTTTGTAACTGGAGCTCGCAATTTTTTTTTGAGCGCCATGATGTTGCCAAAGCGAAAAAGGTTGATTGTGACACCCAGGCAGTTCAGATCGGAATACAGTCGTCTGTTCGTTGCGCCGCTAATGCGCGACATCAATGACCAGATGCGGGTCACTACGGGACAACGGCACCAACGCTTGTTTGCGCATCGGGTCAGTGGCAGACACCAGAGTACGTCGCACAATGCACCCCGTCCCGCCCATCAACTAACATACCGCACAAAAGCTTGAGTGCGGTTTTCGTCCCTGCGAAAGCACCCATAATCCTCAGTTGACCAAGCGAGATTGCCGTCGATTCCCGTTGATCCCTGAGTGCACACGCGACTTCATAACTATCTAAAATATAGAAATAATACGCCCACCCATCATCGGCGCCACGGAGAAACGCCGGTCTACTTGGCTGTATGTTTGGGAGATCTTAGCCATAGCCGCAGTCCATACCTATCCAACCGCGGCCATGTCAAACCGGTCAGAATTCCCGGTGCGCGCGAAACGAACGTTTGAGCGCAAAGAGCTTCTGTCGCTATCCTCTCGCGCAATCCTCGCACGCAGCATCGCTGTCGGATGACGTGGTCTCAGGGCTTGGGCAAGCGCCGGCGTGCCGCGCGGCCTGACGAAAGGGCAGATGGGTGGCTCCTGAGGAGAGCGCCAGCAGGATACGGGACCCGAGCCAAATCAGTTTTTTGGAACGAGGACTAAAGGAGCTTGTCCAACGTGATCGGTAGATCGTGAATGCGTTTGCCCGTGGCATCGTAGACCGCGTTGGCAACCGACGCCGCGACACCAGTCATGGAGATTTCGCCGATCCCACGGGCGCCCGAAGGAGCCTCAGGGTCGGGGATGCCGGTCCAGGCGACGTCAATCTCGGGCGCATCAAGATGAGCCGGTATGTAATAGGCGGCAAGGCTGGGGTTCGCGATCCGGCCACTGCGCTCGTCGAAGAGCGTATTCTCCATAAGCGCCATGCCGAGTGCCATGACGATGCCGCTTCGGAACTGGCTGGCGGCAAGGGTGGAATTGAGGATCCTGCCGCAATCGTAGACGCCCGTAATGCGCGAGACGCGGAGTTCACCCGTGACGGCGTTGACGCGCACCTCAGCGAAGACGGCACCGGTAGAGTGCATCGACCACTCCTTCGCTTCCGACGGTGGCGGCGCTGCAGCCTCCGCCGAAACCTCCCGTCTTTCCGCCCTGGCCAGCAAGTCCGCAAGAGGCATACGTGTGGCGGGATCGCTGGCCAGGACAAGCGCGCCGTCGCGGGTCGTCAGCGCCTCAGCTGGGCGACCGTGCAGGGCCGCACCCGCCGGTACGAGAGCAGCGAGTTCGGCAACCAGTGCGTCGCGCGCAGCCGTCAGCGCTGCGCCGATCGCAGCCATCTGCTGTGATCCGGCGGCGATCATGTTTCCGGGTAACCGGTTGTCACCATATCGGATTTCGATGTCTTCGTAAGGAAGGCCGAGCCGATCCGCGGCGACCGCCGCCGTTGCCGTGCCCGTACCCATGCCCATGTCGTGCACTGCGAGCTCGACCACCGCCCGGCCGTCCTGGCCGAGCGTGATCCGCGCGGCCCCGCCGGGGAAACGCTTGTAGGGATAGTAAGCAGCCGCCATACCAGTGCCGACCAGCCATTCGCCCTCGCGCCGGCCGAGCCGCTCACCCGACCGTGGCTGCCAGCCAAAGCGGTGCGCGCCCTCCCGTAGTGCCCCAACCAACGCGCGCTGCGAGAAGGCCTTGCCTGTCGTCGGATCAACCTCAGGCTCGTTCCGGATGCGGAGCTCGATAGGGTCTATCGCCAACCGTTCAGCCAGGGCATCGAGCGCGACCTCAAGCGGGAAGGTTCCGACCGCAGCGCCGGGCGCGCGCATAAAGGTGTTGGCCAACATGTCCCGAACGCCGGCGCGGATCTCGAGATGCATGGTGTCTGTGCGGTACATGTGCTCCGCGGCCTCCATGAACGGCTCGGTCATGGAGTTCTGCGCAATCTTCATGGTGGTGCCGGTATGGATCAGCGCAGTCAGCCGTCCGTCCAGCCGCGCACCGAGGGCGACGCGCTGACGGGTCGGCGCGCGGCCGCCGCAGATGCGGTAGACGCCCTCTCGTGTCAGGGTCATCCGGACCGGCCTACCTGCGAGGCGCGCGGCAGCCGCGGCGAGGATATGATATTGCCAGAGCGTCTTGCCGCCGAAGCCGCCTCCAACGAACTCGGCCGTTAGGTGGACTTGGGACGGGTCGAGCCCGAAGACCTTCGCGATGGTGATCGCCGAAAGATCGACGCCCTGGGTGCAGTCGTGCATCCGCAGGACACCACCCTGCCATGCGACAGTGACGGCATGCAGCTCGATTTGGTTGTGGTTCTGTTGCGGCGTACTGAATTCGAGATCGACTGACGCCTCTGCCTCGGCCAACGCCGCCTCGGCGTCGCCGTCGCGGTATTGCAGGTCGCGGCCCGCATAGAATGCGACCGGAGCCCCCACCGCTGCGTCGTCGAAGCGAGTGACCGCCTCAGCTACCTCGTAGTCAACACGGACGAGGCGCGCGGCATGGTCGGCCTCCTCCTGCGTGGAAGCGAGGATCACGGCGACCGGCTGACCGTTCCAGTGGACCGAGGCGTCCTGCATAACCGGGATGGCACTGCCGGCCATTCCGGTCGGCGAGGCATAGAAGGGCTCGGGCGGCGCCAGGCGCGGCATGTTCTCGTGCGTCATGACGAGGACGACGCCGGATGCAGCGCGCGCGGCCTCGGTCTCGATCCTGCGGATCGTGCCGCGGGCGATGGTAGAGAAGACGAGCGCGCCGTAGACCATGCCCGGAAAGCGGTGCTCGGCAGCAAAGCGGGCCGCGCCGCGCACCTTCAGCGGACCGTCCCGTCTCGGGTAAGCCGTCCCGAGACCGCTTCTTGCCGGTGCGTTCGGGAGGGACGTGGCGAGGCCCGGCTCTGCAAGGAAAAGGCCGGCAGCCGTCGCTGCAGAGCCAACAAGTACGTCACGGCGCGTTACGAAAGGGCTGCTGACGAAGGGCATGTGGTGGTCTTTAGTCCGCATGGTCATTGCCCGGCTCCTGCGAGGTCAGAGAGCACCGCGACGATCGTCCGGCGTGCGAGCTCTGGTTTGAAGGCGTTGCCGGGACGCGTCCTCGCTCCCGCAAGCGCGAGCTCAGCAGCCGCGACGAAGGCGCTCTGCCCTGGAACCGCACCGATCAGCGTGGCCTCGGCCTCGCGCGCGCGCCACGGTTTCGGCGCCACGCCTCCGAGCGCAATGCGCACATCCGCGATGCGCCCCTCCGCCACCTCGAGCGCGGCCGCTACCGAGACCAGCGCGAACGCGTAGCTCGCCCGGTCACGCACCTTGCGGTACGTGGAACGGGCGGTGATGGTTTGTGATGGCAGTTCGACGGCGGTAATCAGCTCGCCGAGCTCCAGAACAGTTTCAAGATGCGGCGTGTCGCCGGGGAGACGATGGAGATCGACAAGTGGCACGTGTCGTCGCCCATTTGCCCCGGCGATATGCACCACCGCATCGAACGCCGCGAGGGCCACGCACATGTCGGACGGATGGGTCGCGATGCAGGCTGGCGACACGCCGAGGACCCCGTGGCCGCGATTGAACCCCTCCAGTGCATCGCAGCCCTGCCCGGGCTGACGCTTGTTGCAACGCGCCCCCTCGACATCGAGGAAGTAAGTGCAACGCGTCCGCTGCAGGATGTTGCCGCCCACGGTCGCCATGTTGCGGATCTGGGCCGAGGCACCGGATAGGATCGCGCGGGCGAGAGCCGGGTAGCGGGCGCGGACAGCGGCATCCTCGGCCACCGCGGTGTTGCTGGCCGCAGCACCTATCAGGAGGCCACCGCCGTCGGTCGGTTCGATACGGCTGGAGAGACGGGTCACGTCGACCAGCCGGCTTGGAACCTCGACACCTTCGCGCATCAGATCGACCAGGTTCGTGCCCGCGCCGAGGTATTTGGTGCCGGCATCTTTCACTCGGGCGACCGCGTCCTGCTCGGACCTCGCCCTAGCATAATCGAAGGGCGTCATCAGCTGTGCTCCGAGAGATAGGAGGTGATCGCTTCGATCATCCCGTTGTGCGCACCGCACCGGCAAAGATTGCCGCTCATCCGTTCGCGGATCTCTTCGCGGTTAGGTGTGGCCGGGACATCGAGGTCGGTCGTCACGCTGCTGGGCGCGCCACGCGAAAACTCGTTGCTGAGGGCAATAGCACTCATGATCTGACCGGGCGTGCAGTAGCCGCACTGCAGTCCGTCGTGCTTGACGAAGAGCGCCTGCAACGGATGCAGATCCTCGCCATCGGCGAGCCCCTCGATCGTCGTCACCGAACGCCCATCGTATTGCGCGGCAAGGGCGAGGCAGGCGAGGACGCGCTCTCCATCGATCAGTACGGTGCAAGCCCCGCATGCGCCTTGATTGCAACCCTTCTTCGTGCCGAAGAGATCGAGCCGCTCGCGCATGAAATCGAGCAGCGAGACACGCGCGTCAGTTGGCAGATCGTATGGTTGTCCGTTGATCGTAATGGTCATGGATTTTCCTGCCTCACTTCCAATGCAGGCAGTTTTCTCCATCGTCACATCCCATTAAAGTCGTGACTTTATACAGGTATAATTTTTACTAGGATTGTCTGGCACGAGCGCGTTTGTTACGACCCCGGCCATGGCTGGCGGCACCGGAAGATCACAGATGTTGCGCGGGAGAACGCCTGTGGGTGGACGATCACGGCCGTGCTAGAAAAAGAAGGTTGCGGTGTCGCACGTCATTGGACCGATCTGCGGCTTTCCAACTCTCATGCTTGCAAGCCGCCTCAGCGAATGACCTCCTGAAACCTGCGGGCCGACCTTCCCTGCTGGCACCCGCGCGCGACGAAAACACAAACCGTGTCCTCGCCATTGTGCTACGACCGTGATGACCGCTCACGGTCAAGCTCTATCCCCTTTGGACTCTTGCACAGCTGCCGCATTTTGTTTGCGTCGCCCTCTTCAGCCGGCGTGTAGGTCAAGAGCTTCAGGTCGGGACGTCCATCGACCGCGAAGGAAGAGAATTCGAATGCGATGGGCCCTGCCAAGGCATGCCGGATCCGTTTGACGCCCTCTCCCGTCGATCGCACTTCGTTGTCAGCCCACATTGCGGTGAATTCGGCACTCTTCGCGGAGAGTTCGGCGAGCAATTCCGTAGCCCGGTCGTTCTCTCCGGCGCGGGCGGTCTCTGCACGAAACGTCGCAACCAGAAAGCGCGCGACGCTTTCCCAATCCTCCTGGGCGGCACGTGTCTCAGGGTCCAGGAACATTCTCCGCAATATGTTGCGTTCGTCTTTTGAGAGCTTGGTGTAATCGGTCAGCGCGACACGAGCGGCATCATTCCAGGCGATGATGTCCCACTGCGGGGTCGCTATGATCGCGGGAATGAGTATCAGCGCGTCGAGAAACCGCTGGAGCCGCGGTGTAACCCCGTCTCGCGAAGCAGGCGAGGCCTTGGGCGGCCGTCCGATACCGACCAGGAAGAGGTGCTCTCGCTCGGCCTCCGTGAGCATCAGCGCTTCAGAAAGGCTTTCGAGAACCCGCGGCGAGGGCGCGCCGCCGCGGCCCTGTTCAAGCCAAGTATACCAGGTCGTGCTGATATTCGCCCTCTGGGCAACTTCCTCGCGTCTGAGCCCAGGGGTGCGCCGCCTTCCTGAGAATCCGAATGCCGCCGGATCAAGCCGCTTGCGACGATCTTTCAGAAATGTACTGAGGCGGTTTTCTTCGTCCATGACCCGTCGATCCTGGTGAGTTTTATACCACCATAAAGTCTCATCTTTAACATGATATAATCATGGATGAAATTGCCTCCGCTGGCAATGCGGAGGATCATCCATGAGAATACTCGTCACCGGCGCAACAGGTTTTGTCGGCTCCGCCGTCACAAATGAGCTGCGCCAGCGGGGCCATGACATCGTCGGGTTGGCGCGCAGCGAAAGTTCGGCCAACGCGCTGCGCGAAAGGGGGCTGGACGTCCATTGTGGCGATATCGCCGATCCTGAGAGCGTGGTATCCGCACTCCTCCGGGTGGACGCGGTGATCCATACGGCTTTCGACCATGACTTCTCCCGGTACGTGGAAAACTGCGAGGCCGACAGCCAATTGCTGGATGCGTTGGCCCGGGCGTTGGAAGGCACGAGCAAGGCGCTTGTCGCGACATCGGTAACCATTGTGACGCCGACAGGCGAACTCTCCACCGAGCACGAAGGCGCCGTAGACCAGATTCCGCGCAGCGCTTCGGAAGCGTTTCTGGGCTATGCCGATACGGGCGTTCAGACGAGCGTCGTTCGCCTTCCGCCGACCGTCCACGGGGCGGGCGACACCGCCTTCGTTCCCGCGCTGATCGCTCTGGCGCGGGAGCACGGAATGTCGGGCTATATCGGCAGCGGCACGAACCGCTGGCCCGCGGTCCATCGTGACGACGCCGCACGGCTTTTCTGCGATGCCGTCGAACAGCCCCGGCCTGGTGCGCGATATCATGCGGTCGCCGAAGGCGGCATCCCATTCCGGACGGTTGCTGAAGCCATCGGTCAGGGTTTGGGCGTGCCCGTGGAGAGTGTCCCGAACGACCGGGCCGGGTTTCATTTCGGCTGGCTGGCAATGTTCGCGGCGATCGATAACCCCACATCGAGCGAATGGACGCGCGTCACGACCGGTTGGGCACCACGCGAAGGAACTTTGATCGAGACCATGCACAACGCGGGCTATTTCGACACGCGATCTGAGTAAGGAGCGAACTATCATGCAACGACATATCGGTCGCCTTCCGGTCATCGCCTGTTTGTTGGTCTTCTGGCCTTCACTGTTGGGCGCTCAATTGACGAACAAAACCGAGGCGGTCAACGGATCTGCCGCCGTTGAAAGCAATAAAGCCATGACGCTGATACCGTTGAGTGAAGCGCTTGATCGGACGTTCCGCCCGCTTCATGCTTGGATGCCCGATGGCCCGCAGATCGTCGTGCTGGAAGGCGACCCCGCCAGCGGGCCATCTCTGACCCTGTTCCGTTTCGTGCCGGACTACTCGGGAAGCGGTAGGCTACATACTCATACCCACGACTACCGACTCTGGCTTATCGAAGGCGCGCTGAAGCACTGGGGTGCGGATGGCAGCGAGGAATCTGCGCCCGTCCTGCGTCCCGGTTCATATGTGCACCAGCCGGCTGAGGAGCTCCACGCCGCCAATTGCATAGCGGAGCGGTGCACCGCCTATGTTGTGTTCGACGGACCGATCAAGACAAACTTTCCAGACACTCAATGATCGACGACCGGTTCCTTTGTCGGACTGAAGGCGAAGCAGTTTACAATGACACGGACTTTCAACGCGCCCGCCGATAGCGGCTTCTAGGATTGCGCATCCCTTCTGGCCCACGCCGCCATCTCCTCGTCGGCGATTGCCAGCGACACGCGCCATTGGTCGGTTTTGCGAAGAATATACACGTGTTCCCATTCGGCAACGCTGCCGCCTTGTGCATCGAGCATGCGATAGGCCATGCGCGCTTGAACGACGTTCGGAAACAGCTCATCGGCGGACAGCAGTTCACCGGTCGGCTTTGCGACACCCTGTTTACGATAGAAATCCAACAGTCCTACGCAGTGTTCGCGAAAAGCATCCCGCTCCATAGCAAAGTTGCCAGTCGGTGACGGAAAGAGTCCTACCGGCTCCCATAGCTCGGTTATAGCGACAGCATCACCGCTGGCAAACGCTTCAACATATACCGCGAAGAAAGCTCTGATCTCATCTTGCACAGCCATTCGTCCGGTTTCCTGTTTTGTCTCGAGTCACGTTCGCATTGCCGGGACGACCCGCTGCACTTATTGGCACCCGGCATCTTGCAAACCGTATTCCTCAGTCCGCACGCTCACCTAGGAGACCGGACAGGTCGAGGCGCCTGAGCGCCAAGACAAGCCGCCCAGAACGATCGCGCGGCCACTGCTCGATTGGCCGATCTCTGTAGAGCTCGATGCCATTGTGATCAGGATCGTCAAAATAGACGGCCTCCGAGATTCCGTGATCAGTGGCGCCTGTAAGCGCAATGCCCGCTTGCATGACCCGCTCCACCGCTACAGCAAGTGCTCTGCGATCAGGATAAACAATAGCCATGTGGTAAAGACCAGTATGGCCTGGCGGCGGTGCATAGCCGCCGCGGGATTGCCACGTATTGAGGCCGATATGATGGTGATAAACTGTTCGATCGCTGTCCGGTAACGACGCACCGAGAAAGGCCGCCTCGTCAGCTATGCGTGCTTGGAGTTCAAAGCCGAGCACATCACGATAGAACGCGATAGAGCGGTTGAGGTCGGCCACGCGCAAATGCACATGGCCGATCCTCGTTCCAGGGGGAGCGCGATAGTCCGGGCCCATTCTCTCGGACATCAGGCAGCCAGTTCACGTGGTGTTGCCGCCTGCTTGATCTCATTGGCCAGGGTCTCCACAAAGGCGGCCATGGTCGTATCACCGAGGTCAACCGCCTTTGCTCCGCCGCCAGCCACAATTGTCACGTCTTCGATCCCGATTACTTTCAGGATAAGTCGGAGA
>JANQLP010000075.1 GCA_028280515.1 Hyphomicrobiales bacterium | reverse complement strand
CCGAAAGGGTTTCCGATTGGCGGACGCCCGCCGGCGAAACGGCCTTGCCCGATGCGCTAACATCGCGCCGCGCCCGTTTCGGCGACGGATCGCACACGCCAATCGAGAAACAGAATTGACTCGGATTTAGCTGAATAGACTCTAGTTCGGCAGCCTTTGCAGCCTTTGCCCGGCCCACGTGCTCTCCGGGCGTTGCCGGTGACGCGCCTCGAGCAACTGCCGGGCGATTTCGGTGCGCCCGGCACGCGTCACGGCGTCGATCTTGAGTTGCTGAAAGATGTCCCGCTGCGCATGGCTGGCACCGAGCGGGGAGAGGTCATGGTCGAAAGCGCAAAGAATGTCGGCGGCGTCCGCGAACCGGTCTTCCGCATAAGCCAGCAGCCCTTCGCACAAGGGTACGGCCACATTACCGGTGACGGCCGCTGCGTCGTTTCCCCCCGCACCGGCAAACGTCTTGAGCGACGCCAGATAGTTGCGCGCAGCGTCGAGGCGACCGGCACCCGTGAGCGCCAGCATGAAATGCACGTCGGTAAACGGCATCACGTGATCCCCGGTCCGGCTGACGGCGAGATCCGCCAGTTCCTCCCAGCGGTCGCCGACATCGATACCGACCAGTTCCAGCCGCGCGAGGAGTGAGGCCGCATTCTGGACGTCGAGGTAGAAACCGTTCTCGTCAATCCGCACTTCCCGGTCGTAAAGCTCCAGAACGCGCGGCGCGTCGCCCTGCTCGAGCGCGAACAGAGCGGAGTGCCACCACAGATGATCCTTGAAGGGCGTGCGGTCGTCCCACGTTCCGAACGGATAATCCAGGAGTTCGCGGCCCTCGCCGTGCCGGCACTGCATCTCCAGAACATGGGCAACGGCATGAAGCGACCAGAGGTCGTTCTCGTTGGCCGCCATCGCTTCCCGCCCGAATTTCTCCGCCTGCGCGTAGTCCCCGCTTTCTTCGTAGCCGAACGCCAACATGCCTTTCACGAAACCGGCGCCGGGCGCGTTTTCGCCAAGCGCTTCATAGGCTGAAAGCGGGCCGGCAAGCAGTTCCTCGCGATTGCCGCTCCAGAAACTCGCATGGTGATGCATGCGCAACGCCACCAGATCGCCGGGCCACTCCGCAACGATTTCCCGCCACACATTGCGGGCCCTGCCCGTCTCGCCCGCGAGCCAATGCTCAAGCGCCGAGACATGCATCTGTTCCCGCCGGGTCGTGCCTTTCGAAACCCGCTTTGCATGCGCCAGAACGTCCCCGACCTTACCGTACACCCGGTTGGTGCCGATCATCAGCATCATCGCGCCGCGAAACACCAGCGCCATGGCGCAGTCGGGATCGGCGTCGAGCGCTTCCTTGACGCGCTCGGACGCGGACAGGCGGTGTTCGAGCGACTCAGTCACTGCCCGGTCCCAGGCCCGCACGGCCTCATCGGATACGGTCGTCAGTTCAAGCCCGAAGGAATCCTGAGGCATGGGACCGCCCGCCTTCTTTGTTGCAACTTGGCGAAGTTTATCAGTCCTGGAACGGGTCGTGCACCAGAATGGTGTCGTCGCGCTCCGGACTCGTCGAGAGCATCGCCACCGGCGTCTCGATCAACTCCTCCACCCGGCGAACATACTTGATGCAATTCGCCGGCAGATCGGCCCAGGACCGCGCACCCGCCGTCGACTCGCTCCAGCCTTCGTGGGTTTCGTAAATCGGTTCGACCCGTGCCTGCGCACCCTGGCTTGCCGGCAGATGGTCGACCGGTTCGCCATCGAGCCGGTAGCCGATGCAAACCTTGAGCTCTTCCAGCCCGTCCAGAACATCGAGCTTGGTCAGCGCGATGCCGTTGATGCCCGCAACCTTGATCGTCTGGCGCACGAGGCACGCGTCAAACCAGCCGCAGCGGCGCGCGCGCCCGGTCACGGTGCCGAATTCCCGTCCCCGTTCACCGAGCGTCTGGCCCACGTCGTCCGTGAGTTCGGTCGGGAACGGCCCCTCCCCGACGCGGGTCGTGTAGGCCTTGGTGATGCCGAGCACATAGTTGAGCACGCCGGGCCCGAGACCCGTTCCCGTCGCCGCCTGGGCGGCCACCGTGTTCGACGAGGTGACATACGGATAGGTTCCGTGGTCGATGTCGAGCAACGCGCCCTGCGCGCCTTCGAAGAGGATGCGTTTTCCCTCACGGCGCTGACGGTCGAGGAGTTCCCAGACGGTATCGACCAGCGGCAGGAGCTTGGGTGCGATCTCGCCGAGCTGTGCGCACAATTCGTCCGCGGCAACTTCAGGCTCGCCAAGGCCCCGCCGCAACGCGTTGTGGTGGGTCAGGATACGCTCGATCTTTGGTTTGAGGGTGTTGAGCCTCTGCAAGTCCATCACCCGGATCGCCCGCCGGCCGACCTTGTCCTCGTAGGCCGGTCCGATCCCGCGCCGCGTGGTCCCGATCTTGCCCGCGCCCGCGGCCGCCTCGCGCAAGGCGTCGAGTTCCCGGTGCAACGGCAGGATCAGTGTGGCGTTCTCGGCGATACGGAAGTTCTCGCGCGATATCTCCACCCCTTGCGCCTTGAGCGCGTCGATCTCGTCGGCAAGCGCCCAAGGGTCGATCACCACGCCATTGCCGATGACAGAGAGCTTGCCGGGCCGGACGACGCCGGACGGAAGCAATGACAATTTGTAGACATTCCCGTCGATGACGAGCGTATGGCCGGCATTGTGCCCGCCCTGAAACCGCACCACAACGTTGGCGCGCTCCGACAGCCAATCGACGATCTTTCCCTTACCTTCGTCGCCCCACTGGGACCCGACGACTACGACATTTGCCATGACTTTTTCTAATCGCCCCCCGAAAAACCAAACGGCCCCGCACATCCGTGGGGGCCGTAAGCCACTATAGCGTGAATTCACGAATGAATCGAGCGCGATAACTGTGCTTTACGCACACCACCAACTCACCTACACGGGGCGCATGATCTCCCGCCTGTTCAACGCCCTTTATGCCAACGCCTATCTGTTGCTCGCGCTGACGGCGCTGTTCTGGGCCGGAAACGCCGTGGTGGGCCGCGGCGTGCACGAAGATGTACCGCCCATGGCGCTTGCCTGGTGGCGGCTCGTCCTGTCCCTGCTCATCCTGCTGCCGTTCGTATGGCGGAGCGTCAAGAATGATTGGCCAACCGTCCGCGCGCACTGGAAGTGGCTCGCCTTTTTCGGCGTGACCGGCGCCGGGCTCTTCAATATGAGCTTCTATTTCGGGCTGCACTACACGGAAGCCCTGAACGCACTGGTTATCCAAACCAGCGGCCCCGTGCTGATCGTGATTGCAACGGCCACGCTTTTTGGCGATCGCCTCACACGGAACCAGACGTTGGGGATTTCGGTTGCGCTCGTCGGCGTTCTCATCATGATTGCACGAGGCGATCCGGGCACGCTGGCATCCGTTTCCTTCAACATCGGCGATCTCGGCGTCGTGGCGGCCATGGTGTCCTGGGCCATCTACACCGCCTTCCTGCGCAAACGCCCGGCTATGGGCGAACTCAGCTTCATTGCCACGACATTCATGGCCGCTCTGCTTTTCACCACGCCGTTCTTCGCGGTCGAGCATCTTTCCGGCTGGCAGCTTCAGCCAACCTGGCAGACCCTGTTTGCCGTCCTCTACGTTGCCCTGTTCCCGAGCATCCTCGCCTATATCTTTTTCAACCGCGGTGTGCACCTCATCGGCGCAAATCGGGCCGGAATCTGCCTCTACCTCGTGCCCTTGTTCGGTGCGGTGATGGCAATTACGCTTCTCGGAGAAGAACCGCGCCTCTACCACGCGATCGGCATCGCCCTGATCCTCGCAGGGGTCAGCCTCGCGGCACGCAGGAGCTGAATCTTGCCGGATACGAGCGCATGCTCAACGCCTCCTGAGCACTCTATGCCGGTGTGAGTTCACCGCGCAGATTTTCCTGCATCAGACCGGCGACGGCCCCGGCATCGAGCCCGAGCGCGAACAAGGCATGGAGTTTCGCGAAAGCCGCTTCCGTAGTCATGTCAAAACCGCTCACGACACCCACATCCGCCAGCGCGGAACCTGCCGCATAGCGCGCCAGCGTCACGCGCCCTTCCAGGCATTGGGACACGGCAACGACGACAACGCCCGCGTCACATGCCCGGTGCAGGGCGGCCAGGAAATCCTCATCCGCCGTCGGGGCGGTCCCTACGCCGTAGCATCGCAAAACGATGCCTGCTGCGCCGGCACCGACAATCGCATCAATCACGCCCTCAGGCATGCCCGGATAGATGGGCAGAACCGCAATGTTGCAGTCCCGGTATGAAGGCGGCTTCGCGAGCACGCCCGGCGGTGGCGGAAGCGCGTTTACCTCGTTGAATTGAAAGTCGGTCCCGATTTCGGCGACCGGTGGATGGTTCGGAGATTCAAAGGCATCGAGTTCGGTTGACTTGACCTTGGTGCTGCGGTTGCCGCGCAGCAAATAGCGGCCGAAACAGACGGAAACGTCGTGGAGCTTTCCCGTCGCAATGGCCTGCATGGCGCCGATCAGATTGCCCGACGCGTCGCTGCGCACCTCGTACAACGGAATCTGGGCGCCTGTAACGACGACCGGCCTGCCAAATCCGCTCAGCAGGAAGGAGAGCGCCGAGGAGGTATAGGTTAGCGTATCGGTGCCATGGATCACCACGAACCCGTCGAACGCCTCGCCCCTGTCGCGTATCCGGTCCGCGAGCTCGTACCAGTGCCGCGGCGTGGCATTGGAGCTTTCAAGCGGATGTTCGTACTCGGTCAGCTCGTAACGGGGGAGCGCGCCCAAGCCCAGTTCGGGGAGACGTTCGCGCAGCAAACCATCGAGGTCACTCGCCGGCACGTATCCCTTCTCCGATGGGCGCATTCCGAGCGTACCACCGGTATAAATGATGGAAACTGTCTTGTTCTCTGCCATCCCACTCACACGCATTCGAGACAAGTGACCGACGCACGAAGAAAGGGCGGCCCCGTCAGGCCGCCCTCCTTTGGCTCACAATTGATCGGCGTACCCGATGCGGGCGTTTCGATCAATCGCGGTCGACCCAAGTGACGTGCCGGTGCTCATTTCCAGGCGCTTGCGTCAATATCGAGATCCTTGAACTTCTTCGGATCGAACTTCGGCGGGTCCGTGCCCTCGTTCAACTGATCCTTGAAGTCCTTCAGGACCCGCATGCACACCGGGAAAAGCAACATGATCGCCAGCAGGTTGATCAAGGCAAGAACACCCATCATCGGATCGGAGAAGAAGAACACGGACGTGGCACCCGGCGCAGATGATCCGACGAACACCAGGATGATGATCAGAATGCGCAGGACGTGCCGCGACGTCTCCGACTCGGTGAAGACCGTCAGCGCGTTCTCACCGAGATAATAGTTGTAGATGATGGAGCTGAACGCGAACAGCAGGATGGCTGTGGTGAGGAAATACTCGGACCACCCGCCAACGTGAGAGGCCAGTGAGTTCTGCGTCAACACGACGCCGTCAACGTTCTGCGCGCCCGCAACATAGACGTCGCCCAGCAGGATCATGAACGCCGTGCAGGAGCAGATGATGATCGTATCGATGAAAACGGAGAGCGACTGAACGATACCCTGACTGACCGGGTGCGGCACATAGGCCACCGCCGCCACGTTGGGTGCGCTGCCAAGACCTGCTTCGTTCGAAAACAGGCCCCGACGCAGGCCCTGCGCGATTGCGGCGCCCATGCCGCCGCCGACAGCCTCCTCAAAGCCAAACGCGTTCGAGACGATCATTGCAAACACAGCCGGAACGTCGGCGATATTGAACAGGATGATCAAAATGGCCATTCCGATATAGCCGAGCGCCATGACGGGAACGACCACGTCGGCAACGTGGGCGATGCGCTTGATGCCGCCATAGACGACGACGCCGGTCAGCGCCGCGAGCAACATCCCGGTCCAGATCCGGTCGATGCCCAGGCTGTCCTTCACGGCACCGGCCACGGTATTGCCCTGGAACGCGTTGAAGCCGAGCGCGAACGCGGCAATCAGGGAGATCGCGTAGATGATCGCGAGCCAGTTGTAGTGCTGACCCAGCCCATGCAGGATGTACTGCGCCGGACCGCCGCGATAGGTCCCGTCCTCGTCCGAACGCTTGTAGATTTGTGCGAGCGTGCACTCAATCAGGCTGGTCGCCATGCCGACCAGCGCGATCATCCACATCCAGAACACCGCACCCGGTCCGCCGAGCGTGATGGCCACGGCGACGCCGGCGATGTTGCCGCCGCCGACCCGTCCGCCGACGCTGACGAACAGAGCTTCCCGCGAGCTGATGTGACCTTCGGCGCCTTCCTGCTTCCCGAACAGAACGCGAAACATGCGTCCGAAAAATCGGAACTGAACAAAATCCGACGCGATGGTGAAAAACACGCCGAATATGACCAGGATCGGAATGAGAGCCCAACCCCAGGTCAGATCCCCGATTATGCCAAAGATGCCTTCTATGAATTCCATGACCGTCCCCCTTTTTCTCTCGCCGCTTCAGATATTCGGCCAAGCGATCGGCCAAGGCGGTCGAGCTAACGTCAATTCGCTGCGGTCACGCGGAACGGGGGGTGAGATGTGTGGATGTGGTCACCGAGGGCCAGAAAGCCCGGCGTGCCTCAATCCACATCCATAGGGGCGCCGACGTGAAGCGCCGCCCACATCTCGTTTTGCAGAGTTGCCAACGTGCCAATCCCTCCCACGCCGCAATGCGCGCGAGGCGCGGACCGCAGCAGGAATGACCGTAGAACTGGCAATATGTGAGATCAATTTGGCCGAACGGCGCGATTTGGCTGGAAGTGATGCTCAAAGAGCATCACAAAGCGCCAATCTTGTTGTGTGATGGCGAAGCGCCCGTTAACCTCAAGCCCGAGTTCCGCGTTCACCGGGGGGGCGGATTTTGCACTCGGATTTTCAACGAAACCTGCGGCTGCTGACGGACCACTACAAATCCGTTGCGGAAGTCTGCCGCCGGCTCGGTATCAACCGGTCGCAATTCAACAAGTATCTGAGTGGACGGGCCGCCCCTTCCCGGCACACGCTGCAAACCATCTGCAATTTCTTTGGCGTCGAGGAATACGAGATTCAGCTCCCGCATGGGGATTTCCGGAAGATCGTGAATCTGAAGCCGTCCGGCAGCGGCCCCGATACCAACGCGCGGCCCTATATCGCCTACCTCGATCAGCTCGTCCGGCGTTCACGCAGCGATCTCGCCGACTATGAAGGCTACTACTTCGAATACACCTTCTCGATGACACGGCCGGGACTGATCCTGCGGTCCTTGCTGAAAATCACGGGCGATGCCGGCACGATGACCTATCAGCGGATCGAGAACGTGGCGCGGATCGATCCTGCTGAGCCCCGTGTGAAATGCAAGTACCAGGGTATGGCGTTCTACCTCAACGACCGGATATTCCTGATCGATTACGACAGCCTGACGGGCAACGAGATCAGTCAGACCGTGCTTTATCCGAACTACCAGCACCGGCTGACGCGCCTATCCGGCCTCAAGCTCGGCGTGTCGACAGGCAGCCGGCGCGAGCCGCTTTGCGCGCGCGTCGTGCTGGATTCGCTCGGCCGTCAGCTCAGCGTCAAGAAGGCGCTCTACCGCTGCGGCCTGTTTGAGCCCGGCAGCCCCGAAATCGAGCCTGAGATCGAAGACACGATCACGTATGTCTCACCGGAAGGCACCCACCACTTCCACGTCAACACCCAGTGACAGGCATGCGACCGGTTCTATGAGAGGCCGGCGATCAGGCCGTCGTCGCCGATCTTGATGTGGAACGAGGCAGGCTCGCGCGGCAGACCCGGCATGGTCATGATGTCTCCGGCGATCACCACGACGAATCCGGCGCCAGCGGAGAGACGCACCTCGCGGATCGGGACGACATGTCCCTTGGGCGCCGCCCTCAGGGTCGGGTCGGTGGAGAAGCTGTACTGCGTCTTCGCCATGCAGACCGGCAGATTGCCGAAGCCGTTGTCCTGAAGCCGCTTGATCTGGGCCCGCACCGGCTTGTCGGCGATGATGTCGTCGGCCTGGTAGAGCTCGGTGGCGATCGTCTTCACCTTGTCCCACAACGGCATGTCGTCGCCGTAAAGCGTCTTGAACTTTGCAGTGCCGGAATCGGCCAGCGCCGAAATCTTCTCGGCGAGCTCCTCGGCCCCCGCACCGCCATCGGCCCAGTGCGAACAGATGGCCACGTCCGCCCCGTTCTCCTTGGCGATTTCCGCAATGGCCTCGAGCTCTGCGTCCGTGTCCGTCGGGAACCGGTTGACCGCGACGACAACCGGCACGCCGAACTTGTTCAGGTTCTGGATATGCCGGGCGATGTTCGGCGCGCCCTTCTTGATGGCCTCCACACTTTCGCTCTTGAGGTCGCCCTTTTCCGCCCCACCGTGCCATTTAAGCGCCTGCGCGGTTGCGACCAGCACCACCGCTGCCGGCGACAGGTCCGCCTTCCGGCACTTGATGTCGAAGAACTTCTCCGCGCCGAGATCGGCGCCGAAACCCGCCTCCGTCACCACATAGTCGGAAAGGCCGAGGGCTGTCTTGGTGGCGATCACCGAGTTGCAGCCATGGGCGATATTGGCGAACGGCCCGCCATGGATAAAGGCCGGATTGTTTTCCAGAGTCTGGACCAAGTTCGGAGCGAGCGCGTCCATCAGAAGCACCGCCATTGAGCCCTGCGCCTGAATTTCGCGCGCGGTCACGGGTTTGTTCTTGCGCGTGTAGCCCACGATGATGTTGCCGAGACGCTCCTCGAGATCCTTCATGCCGGTCGCAAGGCAGAAGATCGCCATGACCTCCGACGCCACGACGATGTCGAAGCCATCTTCACGGGGGAACCCGTTCACGCGTCCGCCAAGGGAGTTGACGATCTGCCGCAAGGCGCGGTCGTTCATGTCGACGACGCGCTTCCACGTGATGCGCCTCGTGTCGAGACCCAGTTCGTTGCCCCAGTAGACATGGTTGTCGATCATGGCCGCCAAGAGATTGTTCGCGGCCCCGATGGCGTGGAAGTCACCCGTGAAATGCAGGTTGATCTGCTCCATCGGCACGACCTGGGCATGGCCGCCGCCGGCCGCGCCGCCCTTCATGCCGAAGACCGGACCAAGTGAAGGTTCGCGAATGCAGATCATAGCTTTCTTGCCGATGCGGTTAAGAGCATCGCCGAGACCGACGGTCGTGGTCGTCTTGCCTTCACCGCTCGGCGTGGGGGTAATCGCGGTGACGAGGATCAGCTTGCCTTTGGGTGTGGCCGCGACCTTTTCACAATAGTCGAGCGAGACCTTCGCGATATGCGGGCCGTGCTGCAGCACCGCGTCATCGGGAATGCCCAGTTTGCCGGATATCTCGGTAATCGGTTTGAGATTCGCCGCACGGGCGATTTCAAGGTCAATTGTCATAATCTCCCCCCAGGTTTCTTGTTTCGTGACAAGAGGTGTCGCGCGGATTTTCGCTTTGTATACATTATACCAGCGCCCGTGTACACCATAACCGACATGGCCCGTTGCGCCGCGTCCGGGATCAGCAGATCGCCGCGGCGCCGCTGCTCACACGGGCAGTCCACGAGAGGACCTTTCGACAAGCCCGAATGGCTTCGGGCACGCGGCGCTATCGTCATATTATTGGTTTTTCTGGAATTTCCGGGGCAGTGGCGCGCGAGCTGCTGCCTACTCCGCCGCTTCCTTGAGCTGAAGAACGCGGGCATCGCCGGTGGGCTTGACCGACCCGGTGAAACCGGCACCGTGATCGACCGCGAGGGTCTGGCTCTCAATATCCCCCTCGAGCGTGCATCCATCCTTGAGTTCGACGCTTCTCGACCTGATCATGCCGATGACCCTGCCCTCTATTCGGGTCTCCTCGCTCTTGATGTCGCCCGTGACATAGCCGGATTTTCCGACGTGAAGCGCCACGCACGTCACGTTGCCCTCGACATTGCCCTCGATCAGAAGGTCACTCTTGCAGGTGATGTTGCCATCGACGACCAGATCCTCGCCTATCGTGGATCGCTCCTTCTTGTCGTCTTCGTCTCTCATCTTGTGCGGCTTCCTCGTTGAGGTTTGTTTTCATTCGGTGGAGCTGCGCGTGTCGGACGGCTGCTTGGAAAGACCGCACGGCCGCGTTCCCGCATCTTGTTAGCAGTCTGCAGCAACAGCTGTTTGAACCGTTCCGGCATGAGCGGCATGCCACCCGAGCGTGCGTCACGTTTGCGCCGGGCATTGAGAAATGTGAGGAGCTGACTGCGATACTGGAGCGCGGAACCGGCAATTTGCTCACGCAAGGCCGGATCGCTTCCAGTCACACGGAGGGTGCGTCTGTGCAGCCGCCGTGTGTATTGGTGCCGGTGAAATGTCAATTGACCGGCACGCGTGATTTCGCAACAGCCCAACACTCTTTTCGCCAGGCCCAGTGCCGTCAATCTTTCCAACTCATCAACTGGAACATCGCCCACCTCACACGGCCCATAGGAGAGCCGTCCGAGGAGTGCGATATCCCCACTCGCCAATTTTTCGCGTGTCACGGTAGAACTCCATACACGATACTCCCGCAACCGCCGCAATCTTTAGAATATCAGGCGTTAGACCCTCTCAACAAGGGCGAACACCCCAAAATTCGCCTGCAAAAAACGCCGCAGGATTATGCGCCTCAAACCCGTCGCCCCACCCTCCAGGCGGCATTTTTTGCTCAGAAACTCAGTCGCGCGGCCTGGACGACGTGGGGAAGACCGCGAACTTGCGACAGGACGTCGTCGGTGATGGGTCCGTCCGTCTCGATCAGCGCGATGGCGTTTCCACCCGGCGTGTCGCGCCCGAGACTGAACGTGGCGACGTTCACATCGTTCTGGCCGAACAATGTTCCCACAGCGCCGATATAGCCGGGCTTGTCGGCGTTGGTCGTGTAGAGCATGTGCGGGCCGAGTTCCGCTTCCATGTTGATGCCCTTGACCTGTATGATGCGCGGCTTTCCATCGGAAAAGACCGTACCGGCCACCGACCGCTCCTGACGTTCGGTGATGACGCTCAGGCGGATGTAGGTCTCGTAGGCGCCCTCCTGGCCGCGCGTCACCTCCTCGATGCCGATGCCGCGCTCACGCGCCATTTCCGGCGCGCTGACCATGTTGACATGATGCAGAAGCGGGCGCAGCACACCGGCCATCGCAGCGGCCGTGAGCGCCTTTGTATTCAGCTCCGAGATCTCACCCGCATATTCAAGCCGGACGCCCTTCAGTCCGGTTTCCGTCAACTGACCCGCAAAAGAGCCGAGTTGCTCCGCCAGCTTGATATAGGGTTTGAGACGCGGGGCCTCTTCAGCGGAAATGGAGGGAAAGTTGATCGCGTTGGAGATAGCGCCGGTCAGCAGGTAATCGGCCATCTGCTCGGCAACCTGTACGGCCACGTTCTCCTGCGCCTCGGTCGTCGCGGCGCCAAGATGCGGGGTGCAAACCACATTCGGAACACCGAACAGCGCGTTTTCCTTTGCCGGTTCTTCGGCGAAGACGTCGAGGGCGGCGCCCGCAACCTGGCCCTCCTCGAGAGCCGCCTTCAGCGCCTCCTCGACGATCAGCCCGCCACGCGCGCAGTTGATGATGCGGACGCCCTTTTTCGCGATCTTGAGCGCCTTTGCATCGAGGATGTTGCGTGTCTTGTCCGTGAGAGGTGTGTGCAGCGAGATGAAGTCGGACCGTTTGAGAAGGTCTTCGAGTTCAACCTTCTCGACGCCGAGCTCGATGGCGCGCTCGGGCGAGAGAAACGGATCATAGGCCACTACTTTCATACGCAACCCGATGGCGCGTTCCGCGACGATCGAACCGATATTTCCGCAGCCGATGATGCCGAGCGTTTTCCCGGTGACCTCAACACCCATGAAGGCCGATTTCTCCCACTTGCCCGCACGCGTCGAGGCGTCGGCGGCCGGGATCTGCCGCGCCAGCGCCAACAGCAGCGATATGGCGTGTTCGGCCGTGGTGATGGAATTGCCGAAGGGGGTGTTCATCACGATGATGCCGCGCGCGGTCGCGGCGGGCACATCGATGTTGTCGACGCCGATGCCGGCGCGGCCGACGACCTTCAGCCTGTCGGCCCTGGCAATGATCTTCTCCGTCAACTTGGTCGCGGAGCGCACCGCAAGCCCGTCATAGTCGGCGATGATGTCGGCCAGCTCTTCCTTGCTGAGGCCGACCTTCTTGTCGACGTCGATGCCGCGTTCGGCAAACACCTTCTCCGCGAGCGGGCTGAGCTTGTCTGAAATGAGAACACGTGGAGCCATTTTTCTCTCCATTCATCGGCCGGGTTTGCACTGCCGGCCATCTTGCAATCGGTTGTTTGAGATGAACCGGAACGTCAGGCCGCTTCGGCGTCGGCGGAGCGGGCCTGCTCGAAACCCCAGTCGAGCCAGGAGGTGAGCGCCTCGAGATCCGACTTTTCGACCGTGGCTCCGGCCCAGATGCGCAGGCCCGGCGGCGCATCGCGATAAGCCGCGATGTCGAATGCCACGCCCTCTGTTTCGAGCAGCGCCGTCAAGCGCTTGACGAACGCCGATTGTTCATCGGCGGAAAGCGCGCTGATGGCCGGATCGGTGATCTTCAGACATACGGACGTGTTCGAACGGGTTTCGGGCACGCGGGCGAGAAAATCGACCCACGGCGTGTTTTCAACCCAGCGCGCGAGCACATCCGCGTTCTCATCGGCGCGCGCCATCAGCTTGTCCAGTCCACCGATGCTCTCCGCCCAGTCCAGCGTATCGAGCCAGTCCTCGACGCACAGCATGGACGGCGTGTTGATGGTCGCGCCCCGAAACACGCCCTCGATCAGTTCGCCGTTCTTCGTCAGCCGGAAGATCTTCGGCAACGGCCAGGGCGGCGTGTAGCTCTCAAGCCGCTCCACCGCGCGGGGCGACAGCGCGAGCATGCCGTGGGCAGCCTCGCCGCCAAGCGCCTTCTGCCAGGAGAAGGTCGCGACATCCAGCTTCGGCCAGTCGAGTGCCTGTGCGAACGCCGCCGACGTGGCGTCACAGATCGTCAGCCCCTCACGGTCCGCGGCGATCCAGTCGCCATCGGGCACGCGTACGCCAGACGTCGTGCCGTTCCAGGTGAAGACCACATCGCGGGCAAAATCGACCTGCGAAAGGTCAGGCAATTCCCCATACGGCGCTTCGAGCAGCCGTACGTCGTCGAGCTTGAGCTGTTTGACCACGTCCGTGATCCAGCCCTTGCCGAAGCTCTCCCACGCCAGCATGTCGACGCCGCGCGCGCCCAGAAGCGACCAGAGCGCCATTTCGACGGCACCGGTATCCGATGCGGGCACGATCGCCAACCGGTAGTCCTCAGGCAGGCCGAGAAGCGCTGCGGTCCGGTCGATCGCTGCCGCGAGCCGCGCCTTGCCTTCGGCAGCCCTGTGCGAGCGGCCGAGGAACGCTGACTTGAGGTTTTCCAGAGAATGTCCGGGATGCTTGGCGCACGGACCGGACGAGAATCGGGGATTTGCCGGCCGCACGGCCGGTTTCGCTTGCTCTGTCATGTTCTCCTACCCTTACAGATAGCCGCCCCTCGTTGGGGAGGGGTGTCCCACCCGGAGGGTTATAAAATTTTACAATGACAAGCAAGCCAGTTTATCGGTTCCTACAAAATGCCGCAGAACTCACAACGAAATACACCGCTGGTTGGCGGCAATTGCGGCAGCCGAGTTTGCACATCCTGTTTGGGTTCGCGGCAGTCTCATTTCCTCAAAAGTAGACCGTCTTTTGTATAGACTAATTTTGACTGCACAGGAGGAAACTGGCGATTTATGGCATGCTACCGCCAGAAAGATGCAAAGGAATCTGCCTACGCAGCTTCAACATCGAGGATATGCTTACCGATTTGATCGACGTTTGACATTGGATTGAACTTAACGCCTTCATTTTTGGCCTGTTCGGTGAGGCCTTCAATCGCTTCCTGAATAGCGTTGAACTGATGCTCGGAGATTTGTGGATCAACAGCAGTTGGATGCTGAACGATCATTTCGTGAACACGTGTCCCGATTGTGCCTTTCTCCATTTCGCGGTTAGCAATTAGATTCCACATACGGATTTTAATTGCATCGGCGGACGCGGCGCGTGGTCTAAGCGTTCCAAAGTTGGCAACCAAATGTGAGCCAGAAAAATCAATAACGACGGCATGGTAATTAGACCGTCTTCGACTCTTGCGGCCAGTCCGGATGTCCTCGCTAAAAAACTTCTCTAAACCAACACGCCGGGTCTTGACGTAGTCGAGTACTAAAGAAGGTAGCCGTTCGACCGTTCCAACTGCATCGATATCAACGAGGGTATGGACAGTTGGGCTTTTGTTCAAACGCGCACTGTCCGCATCATAAACCGACGAAATAGAAGCCAACCACGTTTGCGCGACATCTGCCAAAGAATGGGATTCACCATCGGCCAATTCGCCAACTGACACGCCAGAGAATCCTGGCAGTGGGTCGTTGAGTGCTTCCATACCGCGATTTGCGCAGTCAGTCTCCATTTCGTCCAACGCTAGCTCGGCCGCAAAGACAACTGTCTCGGCTGCGGTACCGTAAAGGCACTCGAATCTGCGCAGTGCATTTGCCCGTTCGACGTAGAATCCGGAATCATTCATTGCAACAACGCCAATTACAAAACGCTCCGGGGAGCCCAAGACCGGCGATAGGTAGATCGGTGCCCATTTTGCCTGTACTGACCGTTTTAAGCTTGGAAATTGCTCTGGCTTAAAGTTCGGCATAGCTAGACGATGAAGTTAAGTGCATCCGCGGCGAGTCGAGGCACGTGCGCATTGCGTTTAGCAAGAAAGTCGACAAGAGCATTAAAGTCGCCACTGTCGAGGATGTCGACAACTCGATTTAGTTCTCCTATGCGCTGCAGATTTACGTGTTTAATGCGTTCACAGATTTCAGCCGCCGCAGTCACTACCTCGTTGCGACGATCATCAGACATCGCAGGGGTCAGCCAACCTTTTAGCTTGTTGGAATAGACTTTGGTCGGGTCGAAATTTGTGGGCGTCCATTTTGGCCCGGTAAAGCAATGGCCATGGTCGATTAGCCAAACATCCTTGTCACCGCTGAACAGAAGATTGTGTTCGTGGCGATCCGTGTTGGCGATCCATGAATCGAACCCATACAGATCACCAATGCGACTCCATTTGGATAACCGTTCACGTACTTTCCTTTGAACGGTTGCATCCTTTCCGACGTAAAGCTGCGCCACGGGCGGAGTCCGAGCATCCTCGCTGCCAAAAACGAGTCGCGAACCATCATTCAGCGAAGGTCCTTTTTTCACTCTCATTATCCCAGGCGGTACCTTGGCAATATGCGCTTTGGGAATCGGCAATTTGGCAGCATCGGCTAGGGCCGCAGCCATTAGCTCATTCGCAAGTTGCTTAGCATCCAAGTCCTTGATAATGGCCGACCTTACTGACCCGTTATCAAGTACAAGCTGGCCGCGAAAGGAATCATTGACTCCCTTTTCGGCTAGGGGCCGTACTCCACGCAACACAGTTGCCAACTGTATGAAGGCAGAATTTGTTGACGGAGACGATGCAGCAGTAGGTTTGTCAGACCCTGACAAATGTGGAACTCCCAATTCGCTTAAGTGAAGCATTAATGATCGAGAATTTAAAGCGCTGATAAACACTTCAACGTATTGGAAGTTGGTATTCATGCAGAAATATCGACCTAAGATTTTCAATTCTATGATCGCCTCTACGCCGACGAACACCGATTGTGCAATCCCAGAGGAAGTCAAAAAAAACTTCAGTTTTTCTTGCAGTTCCACCTAGCCGCAGTCTTCTGTCCAATTTGCACCATTGGCCCGGAATTCCAGTGACGCATACAGTCGACGTAGAACAATGGGAGCGAACGTGCGCTTAGTTGCGCGGCACGATGCCGCGACAAAAAAACGGCGGGATGTTTCCCGCCGTTCAGGTCAATTGGGGGTGCGATTTTCTTTTCGTTCGATGCCAACCCGGTCTTCGGTTGTTCAGCCCTATCTGAATTCGTAACGCAGCCCGAAGCGAATCTCGTGCGAGCTGATATCGTCGATGCTCACTTCGGGAAGGGTGGGGTTTATGTTGCCGGTCTTGGCGTCGCCCAGATACAGGTAGCGGTAGCCCGCATCGACCAGCCATCCGCCGTCCAACTTGTAGCTGAAACCCGCCATGCCGGCGGCCGCCAGGCTCGTTTCCGTCTTACCCGCAACATTGCCGACCAGCGCGCCACCGTTGAAGACCGACAGGCTGTCGGTTTCGTTCACGGAGAAGCCGATGCCGGCGCCGATATACGGTCTGAAGTCTGCGCCCGCGGCGAAGTCATAGTAGATGTTCGCCAGCCCGACCGTGCTTTGAACTCCGGTATCGTATACGGAGCCAGTCAGTCCGTCGGTACCTTTCACGTCGGCGTCCAACCGATAGTCGATCGTTAGATCCGCGCGAAAGTGCTCGTCGAAAATGTAACCGAAACCGGCGCCAAAGCCCCATGTGTCGTCGAGGCTCTCCCGGCTGAAGCTTGCACCCGACTGGCTGAGGTCGGGATCTTCCATCAATCCGTAGGCGATGTCGCCGCGCACATACCAGCCGTTGGTGTATTCCGGAACCGGTATTGGGGATGGAACCGATACCACCGGTTGTGGCGGGAACGAGAAGTCCGCCGCCTGGGCCGTTGTTACAGATGAAAAGATGAGGGCGCCCGCAAGCGCAGTCGTTAGGCGCAGATTGCCCATGTGTGTCCCCTTCGCCGTCAACAATATTCAGGGCTTACATGTCGCTTTGCTGATGAAAGCGTTTCATTTCGGGACAATAGAGGAGATTATTTAAGAGATGCTTAACCCTGACGGCGATCGCGTGGCAGGCGGCCGGAATGGCTCCGATTTGATCGAAGAGGCTCTAAAACTCGGGAGGACTCCCGCTGCGGTGTTCTTTCACGCAGCGGACGACTTCAGCGCATCGACAATATCGTTCACGACGCTGCCGACGAGCCGTTCGTCATCGCCCTCCGCCATCACGCGGATGACCGGTTCCGTTCCCGACGGTCGAATCACAAGCCGTCCGGCCTGTCCAAGCCGGCCTTTGCTCTCATCGATGACCTTCAGGACCTTCTTGTCGTCCAGCGGCTGACCCTTCTTGAACCGGACGTTCTTGAGCACCTGCGGCAGGGCATCGAACTGGCTGCACACCTCGCTGACCGGCTTGTCTTTGGACGTGACGATGCCGAGGATCTGCAGCGCCGAAACGAGACCGTCGCCGGTGGTCGCGTAGTCGGACAGGACGATATGTCCCGACTGCTCGCCGCCGATGTTGTAGCCGTGCTTGCGCATGTGATCGACGACGTACCGGTCGCCGACCGGCGTCCGCACAAGCGAAAGTCCTAACCCTTCGAGATATCTCTCCAGACCGAGGTTCGACATAACCGTGGCGACGACGCCGCCACCGGCCAGACGACCACGGCTCTGCCAGGATTCGGCGATGGCCGCCATGAGCTGGTCGCCATCAATCAGCCGTCCCTTCTCATCGGCAATCAGGACCCGGTCCGCATCGCCGTCGAGCCCGATACCGATGTCCGCGCGAACCTCGCGCACCTTCTTGCACAGTGTGGACGGCGCGGTCGAACCGCAGTCCTTGTTGATGTTGAAGCCGTTGGGGTCGACGCCGATGGGAATGACCTCGGCACCAAGTTCCCACAAGGCCGCGGGTGCCACCTTGTAGGCGGAGCCATTGGCGCAATCGATGACGATGCGCAGGCCGTCGAAGCGAACCTTGCGCGGCAGCGTGCGCTTGGCAAATTCGATATAGCGTTCCTGGGCGCTGTCGATGCGTTTCGCCCGGCCGATCGCCTCCGGTTCCGCGAGCAGATCTTCGCTGCCCTGCGCCATCAGGGCCTCGATCTCCGCTTCGGTTTCATCGGACAGCTTGTAGCCTTCCGGGCCGAACAGCTTGATGCCGTTGTCGAAATAGGGGTTGTGGGACGCGGAGATCATGACGCCGAGGTCGGCGCGGAGCGAGCGCGTCAGCATGGCGACGGCGGGGGTCGGCATCGGCCCGAGCTGGAATACGTCCATGCCGACCGAGGTGAACCCGGAAACCAGCGCGGACTCGATCATGTAGCCTGACAAACGGGTATCCTTGCCGATCACCACGCGATGGCGGTGGTCGCCATTGGTAAACAGCTTGCCGGCGGCCATACCCACCTTGAGCGCTATCTCGGATGTCATGGGACTGGCATTCGCCAGGCCCCGGATTCCATCCGTTCCAAACAGCTGTCGCGCCATTTGCCCCCGTCACTCCTTCAGAGAATGGCCATATTCAGATATTGGCCGGAAATGTCCTGCCACGCACCCGGGACCATAACATTATGCCTCGCGGACCTGTGGAAATGGTTTCAAAAAATATGAGCAAAAATTACACCGGCAACGCATCGCTCCCGCCCGGCGCACTCACCCGTTGATCGCGTTCCACACGGTCAGGGCCTGGCGCGTCTCGGCCACATCGTGAACACGAACGATCTGCACGCCCTGCGCGACACCCGCAAGCGCCGCCGCGATGGAGCCCGGCGCGCGTCTCTGCGCATCCGGTTGCCCGGCAAGCGTGCCGATGAAGCGCTTTCGCGAGGCCCCGAGCAGCAAAGGCACGCCGAGGCCGTGCAACAGGCTCAAGCCCTGCAGCAGCTTCAGATTGTGCTCCAGCGTCTTGCCGAACCCGATTCCCGGATCGCAGACAAGACGCGCGCGCGGAACGCCTGCCTGTTCGCACGCGGCAATGCGGGCCGCGAGATAGTCGAAGACCTCCAGCAGCACATCGTCATAGGTGGGATCGTCCTGCATGGTCCTGGGATCGCCTTGCGCATGCATGAGCACGACCGGCAGGCCGGATGCCTTGGCGGCCTTCAGGCTCTCTGAATCGTATGTCAGCGCGGACACGTCGTTCAGCACATGTGCACCGGCAGCAGCCGCTGCGCGCATAACCTCGGCCTTGCGCGTATCCGCCGAAAGGACCGCCTTCGTGCCGCGCAGTCCCTCGATGACAGGGACGATCCGCTCCGCCTCGTATGCGGCCTCGACCGCATCTGCGCCGGGTCGGGTCGATTCGCCGCCGATATCGAGAATATCCGCGCCCTCTTCCGCAAGACGCGCCGCATGGGCAATGGCCGCTTCGGCCGTATCGTAGAGGCCGCCGTCGGAGAAACTGTCGGGCGTGACATTGACCACACCCATGATGCGCGGCGTATCGAGCGTCAGCCCGGCAAGCGGCGCGCGAGCGGCGGTTATCCGCTCCAGCAGCGCCTGCAGAGACGCATCCGCGCTGGCGCCGAGCGTGGCGAAGGCATGACGACGGCTTTTGCTCTTGCCGGGCGCACCCTCGATGACCTCGACCATCGAAAAGGCGACCGTCCCGCCGCCGAGCGGTGCGGCCTCACCCTCGGATACCGCATCGCGCGCCGTATTGCCGTAAAGAAACCCGATCGGGCGAAGATAAAGCTGATCTGTCATTTGACCGTGACCGACAAGGTAACCGGCCAGGCGTGCCAGGTCCTGCGACCGCCACGGTTGTCGCCAGGCCCGACCAGATTAGCGCCGCTGATCAAGCGACCGAAGAGGACAGGGTGTGGTGTGTGGATTTGCAAACCCCATCCAAAAGCTCGTTTGACACAATTTGAGCAATGCGGGCGTGTCCTTACGAAACACCGTAAAGTTCACGGGTTTTAGCGATCGCACTGTCGAGCTGGCCTTTAAATCCCTTGAACCAAGGCTGCGCGCGCAAATCTTCTTCGTTTTCTATGTTGCCGTTGCCCATCACTCCGGGCCTGTGTTCCCAAGTCTCATAAGCGGCTTTGATCAATTTGACCAATGGGTGTTCTGTGTCAATTTCCTCGGGAGTCTCTCCTCGCTCCGCCATTTCGTTTTCATAGCTCCACTGCATTACTGCCCTTTGTTCGGCCCATTGGAACGAGCTGGCCTTTTCCTCGTTGCTGACACCATCCATAAACTGTATTCCAGACTTCATTGATTGGGCGTGATCCAGCATTCCCGGATGCGAATAGTTACCTCTTACGCTTTGCGGTCCAGCGTAAGCCCCCATGGCCAGCCCCTGTTGGTTGCCCATGAAACTTTTTGCGATATCTTGCTCATCCTCGGAGAACAGGCCGCCCTCATTGCTGGCCACCGCATAAAGCGCCCTTCGATCGAGCTCGCCGAGGAGCGAACTCCAATCAACACCCTCGAAGCTGTCCTTATCAAATGGCTGGCCGCTGTCGCGCATCTGTTCGTACTTGCCGTCCAGATTCGCGCGGGCTGCCTGAGCCACTTCCGCAAAGGTGCGGTTTTGCGAGAATGGTTGAGCGCCGGGATCTTCGACAGCCGCAGCCAGATTGTGAGCTGAGAACCCCTCCCGGGTCGGGAAGAACTGTTCGTAATAGCTGGGAACAACGCTCGCGTTTTCTTTGCTCTTCGACAGGGCGAGCAGCGCCTCGGCGGAAATCGAGACAGTGACCGCCTCGGAGGCCGACGGCTGGCCTTGCCCCTGCTTGTCGGCGGTGTCAGTCCGGGATTTGGCCGGCGTCTGCGATTGTTCCGCTTCGACGTCGGCAGGTTTCGAATGCCCCAGAGAACCACTATAGCCCGTAATCGAAGAAACCGACATCTTCGTCTCCATGTGTTGGTTGCAGTCCAACCGAAACAAACTGACAGAATCAGTATGATCGCGGACACTTTAGCTGATCGGAAAATGCGGTCCAACCGCAACGACTAGGTGATACGGTGGCCGACGCGTTCGAAGCGCCCGAGTTTCTTGATATCGAGGTGGATCAACTCGCCGGGACTGGCGCGCTCATAATGAACAACCTGCAGAAAGATCACAGCTACCAGCCTCGCTGAAGAGGCCAAAGCACGTTGGTCCAGCCCACAAACGGGTTGATCCAGCCCACAAAAAAAGGAGCGGCATGACTGCCGCTCCCGATGTTCAATGCGCTCGACGCAGGTCTTACGACTGCGGCTGGGGCTCCATGCCGCCGGTGTCGGGCTCATCGCCCTTGTCCGTCTTGGCCTTCTTTGCGCCACCCGCCGACGGCACTGCAGACGAGGCCGCCTTCGCTCCGCCCGTGTCGTCGTCGAAGTCACGGATCGGCGGTTTGCCCTTGAGCAGATTCTTGATCTCCTCACCGGTCAGCGACTCGTATTCGAGGAGCCCTTCGGCGATGGTGTGGAGCTGCTTGATGTACTTCTTGCAGATCTTCGTCGCCGTCGCATAGGCCTCATCGACGATGGCGTGAATCTCGTCGTCCACGAGCTTCTGCGTTTCATCGGAGAGGTTCTGCGTGCGCGCCACCGAATGGCCGAGGAAGACCTCTTCCTCGTTGTCGCCATACGCCAGCGGCCCGAGCTTGTCGGACATGCCGTACTGGGTGACCATCGCCCGTGCCATCTGCGTTGCCATCTTGATGTCCTGCGATGCGCCTGACGTCACCTTGTCGTGGCCGAAAATCAGTTCCTCGGCGACCCGCCCGCCCATGGCAACGGCAAGGTCAGCCTTCATCTTCGCGCGCGTGACCGAGAGCTGGTCGCGCTCAGGCAAACGCATGACCATGCCCAGCGCGCGGCCGCGCGGAATGATCGTCGCCTTGTGGATCGGGTCCGATGCCGGCTGGTGCAGTGTCACCAGCGCATGACCGCCCTCGTGATAGGCGGTGAGCTTCTTCTCTTCCTCGCTCATCACCATCGAGCGGCGCTCGGCGCCCATCATCACCTTGTCCTTGGCGTCCTCGAACTCCTGCTGCGTGACCAGCCGCTTGGAGCGGCGCGCGGCGAGCAAGGCCGCCTCGTTCACCAGATTGGCGAGGTCGGCACCCGAGAAACCGGGCGTGCCGCGCGCGATCACGCGCATATCGACGTCCGGTGCAAGCGGCACCTTGCGGACGTGGACCTTGAGGATCTTTTCGCGCCCGATGATATCGGGGCGCGGCACAACAACCTGCCGGTCGAAACGGCCCGGGCGCAGAAGCGCGGGGTCGAGCACGTCGGGCCGGTTGGTGGCGGCGATCAGGATGATGCCCTCATTCGCCTCGAAGCCGTCCATCTCGACGAGCAACTGGTTGAGGGTCTGTTCGCGTTCGTCGTTACCGCCGCCGAGGCCCGCGCCGCGATGACGGCCGACGGCGTCGATCTCGTCGATGAAAATGATGCATGGCGCATTCTTCTTGGCCTGCTCAAACATGTCGCGGACACGGCTTGCGCCGACACCGACGAACATTTCGACGAAGTCGGAGCCCGAAATCGTGAAGAACGGCACGTTCGCCTCGCCCGCGATGGCGCGCGCCAGCAGGGTTTTACCGGTGCCGGGAGGGCCGACCAGAAGCGCACCACGCGGGATGCGCCCGCCGAGCTTCTGGAACTTCTGCGGGTCCTGCAGGAACTCAACAATTTCCTGAAGATCTTCCTTGGCCTCGTCGACGCCGGCCACATCCTCGAACGTGACCCGGCCCTGCCGTTCGGTCAGCAGTTTGGCCTTGGACTTGCCGAAGCCCATGGCACGGCCGCCGCCGGACTGCATTTGCCGCATGAAGAAAATCCAGACCGCGATCAGCAGCAGCATCGGGAACCAGGACACGAGCACGCCCATCAGCGAGGGCACGTCTTCGTCAGACGGCTTGGCGGTGATCTTCACGCCCTTGTCGTGCAACCGGCTCACAAGCGTCGGATCGTTCGGCGCGTAGGTCTGGAACGAACGCCCGTCCGTGTCCTGCCCTGTAATCTGCGATCCGGAAATCGTCACCTCGCTGACCTTGCCGGTGTCTACGTCATTCAGCAGTTGCGAGAAGCTGATTTCGTTGGCACCCACCCGCTGAGACGGGCTCTGGAACAGATTGAACAGGGTGATCAGCAGCAATGCGATGATGACCCAGATGGCGAAGTTCCGGAAATTGGAGTTCATAAAAAGTGCCTCAATGTGCCGTTACGGCGCTGATCGTACTTGCAATTTCACGCTAGTGGGGAATTGCGGCGCGAGCCGGGCGTGTCGGCTCAGAGTGCTCCTTGGAAACATAGGTATCCGCGCGCAATTTGCCAAGCGGCATACTGGTCATTTCCCGGTGATCGAATTGCCGCATCTTTCCAGGATTTCCGCCTGTTGCGGTCATCTCTAACCTGCTTTTGCACAACATGCGAGTATGATCAACGATTGGTCTTAACGGACGGATCACAATCCAAGGTGATTGACGAACCGGGCCCGGCATCCGCAATCCTGGCGCGATGCGGCATAAAATCCGATTGCCGGGACGCACAATACGGCGTTGTCCCGCCAAAAAGATACTAGGCCGTCCGCGGCACGAGCCGGCAAATTGACCGGTGCGCCGAGCCGGGCACGGACCGTTCCATAAGCCGCCTCTCCCAGAGCGCGCACCTCGACCGGTGCGCGGACGCCCGCATCCAGGCTGACGTGAAACCGGTTGTCCCACAGGCCGCTCTCGCCTGGCTTCAGAACCAGTGTCTCGAGTGCGGAACGGCCCGTTTCACGCAGCACGAGCACATCGTCAGTGTCGGGCACAACCCGGCAACCGCCAAGGGTCCGGGCTGCTTCATCGCCCGACCGGATGGCTGCTACCAGTGACTCCAAACTGGCCATGTTCGGGGCGCTCACGTGGCCCCCGACGGCCTGAATCACACGCGCCAGTGCACGCAACGCAATGTCTTCGGCAACCTCATGCAACGCGTCGGTCCGGATCTGACCGAACCCGAGATCGTTCAGGGACGCATGGCTCCCAAGAAACCGGTCGGTGGTCACTTCCAGCGCGTCCTGGGCCCGGCGCAAACGGTACGCGCTGCGCGCCAGTGCCTCCGCACCAAGTCCGAGGCTTTCCAGCTCCTCCATCGCCGCCCGAATCCGGACGCGCTCGAACCGGGCGTCATCGTTGCTTGGGTCCTCAAGCCAGTCCACGCCGAACTGCTTGAGCGTCGCCACCAGACACGCCTTGGACAGGCCGAGCAGCGGCCGATGAACGGCAAGACCCGCCCATTGGCCGGACTTCGGGATGCCGGCCAGACCGTCGACACCGCTGCCGCGCGCGAGGCGCATCAGAAACGTCTCCGCCTGATCGTCGAGGTGATGGGCGGTCGCCAGCGCATCGAGGCCGTTTGCATGGGCGTAACCCGCCATCAGCCCGTAGCGGGCCTGCCGGGCGCGCTCCTGAAGCGCGCTGCCCCCCTTTTTTCCGCTCCATCTCAGAATTGCGGCGTCCAGACCGAGGCTCCGCGCTTGCTCCGCGACCCATTCCGCCTCCCTCGCTGAACCATCGCGCAGGCCGTGATCGACACTGAGCACGCTCAGGCCCGGCGCGGACGGACCGGCGGCAACCTGCCATCTGCGCGCCATGTGCATGAGCGCGGTGGAGTCCGCGCCGCCCGAGACAGCAAGGCCCGCATGGCGCACACCGTCAAGGCAGGCGAAAATCCGCCTGAAATCGGACTCTCGGACCGGCATTGTCATGAGTCACCGTATAGGGGTGCAGGCGCGCCGCCTCAACACCCTGTGCGCTTCATCTCCGCACTGACATCCTGCCTGAGCTGGCCAGGTGCCGCGGGGAACTGCTTGCCCACGGCCTTCAGCGTGGAGCAGGCGGCGTCTTTTTCGCCAAGCGCGGCGAGCGCCTTGCCGAGATGCAACAGGCTGTCCGGCGCAACCGCGCTCTTCTTGTCCTTCCTGTAGCCGGCAAGGAAAGCCTTGGCCGCCGGCTCGAACCGTTGGTTGGCGAAATGGGTGCGCCCGAGCCAATAGTAGGCGTTGCTGGCGAGCCGGTCGTTCGGATAGGTCTCGACAAACGAGCTGAAGCCGCGCTCCGCCGCCTGCAGATCGTTGCGCAGGAAACTCTGGTAGGACGCGTCATAGGCCGCCTGCGCGCCGCCGCCTCCCTGGCCCTGGGGCAGTGCTGCCTGTCCGCCTTGTGGCAGCGGCGTGGGGATCGGCGACGGGGCAACGGCATTCGGATCGGCCTGCCATGGCGGGCGTTCCTGTTGCAATGGTGCCACTTGCTGCGCGGGGGCCGGCGGTGCAGTGCCGTACGGTGCCGCGGGCGTCGGTGTCGCCAACGGCACCGGTGCGCCGCCAAAATCGGAGCCCGACTGAACCGGCGGAGCCGCCGGCGGAACCACCGGTGCCACCGCTGCGCTGCTTCCGGGCGCGGCCGCGCCGCCAAGCCGGCTGTTGATTTGCTCCATCTGGCCGGTCAGCGCCCGAATCTGTGTTTCAAGAGCAAGCACCCGGATCGAGAGTTCGCTCGGACCGCCGCCTGTGCCGGCCGCGCCACTGGGCGGCAATGCCGCGCCCGAAGCCGGAGCCGCACCGCCCTGCTGCACGAAGGACTGGAGCGTGGCAATCACGCCCTGCATATCGACAATGCGTTGTTCAAGCTGGGAAATCCGCTCCTGCAGACCGCCCCCCGCCGCCGGCGCTGGGTCCTGCTGCGCCGAGGCGGCATGTGAGAGAACAAAACTACTGCCCATGGTCAGAAGCGCGGCGACCAGGACTGCAATCGGAAGAAACCGGAGTGACGTGCTGCAGGTCATGTCAGTTCGAATATGGAAAACCCGTTGCGAAATGGGCGCGCTCGCAACGCGCCGTGCCTCACGCAATACCGTTCGGAAATTTTGGGGCTAAACTAAGGTGATGCGCGGAACACGGCAAGACGCTCCACGCAAATAGCATTCACGAGACGGCATGGAGAAGTGTCGCGGTGGCATTCGTGACGAATGGTGCGGCCACACATGCCGCACCATCAGAATTGCATGAAGCGAATTGGCTGCGCTCAGCTGCCCGCGCGCCCGTTCAGCACGGTGACCGCACGGCGGTTCTGCGACCAGCAGGAAGCGTTGTTGCACACCGCGACCGGGCGTTCCTTGCCATAGGAAATCGTCCTCAGACGGCGCGCATTGACGCCGAGGCTGGCCAGATAGGAGCGGACCGCGGCGGCGCGCCGCGCACCGAGCGCGATATTGTACTCGCGCGTGCCGCGCTCATCGGCGTGTCCCTCAATTGTCACACCGTATTGCGGATAGCGGTTGAGCCAGGTGGCCTGCGCGCGCAGCGTCGATTTGGCCTGAGCGCTCAGCGAAGAGCTGTCGACCGTGAAATACACCTTGTCGCCGGCATTGACGGCAAAGTCGCGCGCCGATCCCGGCTGTGCCGGCCCAAGGCCGGCTTGCCCGATCGCCATGTTCGGCGATTGTGTTGGTTTTTTGGAACATGCGGCGACCCCGGCCGCAAAAAGAAAAACGCCCGCCACGGTCGCGGCGCGCGCCCAGCTGTTCTCACAGCGCATACCCCATACTCCTGATCTGCTGTGGACCCTGAGATCAGCGTAGATCGCAAAGTCTTAACGAAACCTTATTGCGCGTCGGCGCGCCAAATTCGAGGTCTCGCAATCATATTCAGCAGCAGGAACCGGAGTTCCGTTAACTCTGGAAGACGGCGCTGGAACGCCGTGGACGCCTTCGCAGAAGGCTCTGGCGACACGGCATCCAGCTAATCCATCTTCGCGAGGATTCCCCCCGCTTGAGAGGCTTTCTTATTGTGATCGCCCGCAATTACTTGCGGACAGCCTGCTCAACCGTGACGTCCGCAGCGCCGATTTTCATCGGCGCGCCACCCACATGCTTACGGCAAGCACCCAGAGCAGCGGCGGTTGCCACGATAGCAGTGACAACGATCACGCCTTTCAAACCCTGCATGGTCTTCTCTCCTCTTGTCTAAATCGGCAAAAGCCACCTTCGCGTGTACCGACGTGGAGGCTTCAGATCAAGGACGGACTGCACTTCAGAAGGTTTTTTACGTGACACATGGTGCCAAAATGCAACGCCCGAATCTCAACCCCAATCGGGAACGTTAATGATCGCCCCACATGCGATCAAGCCGAAATCGGGGGAAAACGGCGCCCGGATGGACAAGTGTCGAGAAGTCAATTGATTAGCGGTGACCAGGCCGGATCCGAGCCAAATGACGGCGTGGCGACCGGGCGCTCATTATATCCAGTTAAATCAATGGTATAGAGACGCGCGCCTCCGGTTTCGCCCGGTGACTCGCGGAAAAACATGAGAACACGTCCATTCGGCGACCAGGTCGGCCCCTCATTGTGGAAACCCTCTGTCAGGATGCGCTCCCCGGATCCGTCCGGCCTCATCACGCCAATCAGGAAATTCGGGCCGAGCTTCTTGGTGAATGCAATCAGGTCACCCCGCGGCGACCAAACAGGGGTCGAATACCGTCCTTCGCCGAAGCTGACGCGTTTTTGGCCGCTGCCGTCTGCATTCATGACAAAAAGCTGCTGATTCCCTGTTCGATCCGACTCGAATACGATTCGCCGCCCGTCCGGTGAAAAGCTCGGCGCGGTATCGATCGCCGGGCTATTCGTCAGCCGTGTCGTCCGGCGTGTGCGCAGATCCATCTTGTAGATGTTGGCGTTGCCGCCCTCCTGCAGGCTCATGATGATCTGCTGCCCGCTCGGCGAGAAGCGCGGGGCAAACGACATGTTCGGGAAGTCCCCGACAATCTCCCGCTGTCCGGTGTCGATGTTCAACAAATAGACGCGCGGACGCCCGTCTTCATAGGAAAGGTAGGTCACTTCCTGGCTCGACGGGCTGAACCGAGGTGTCAGCACGAGCGCCTGCCCGTTGGTCAGCATGCGCACATTGTGCCCGTCCTGATCCATGATCGCGAGACGCTTCACGCGCGCGTTCTTCGGGCCCGTCTCGTCGACGAAGACGATGCGCGTGTCGAAATAGCCCTTTTCGCCGGTCAGCCGTTCGTAGACGGCATCGGCAATGAGATGCCCCACGCGCCGCCAGTTGCGGGAATTGGTGAAGAACTGCTGGCCGGCAAGCTGCCGTCCGGCGAAGATATCCCAAAGGCGGAACTCGGCCTTGAGCCGGCCGCTCGCCTCATGGGTGATGCGGCCGACGAGCAAAGCCTCCGCCTTGATCGTGCGCCAGTCGCCGAAACGCGGGGCCTGGCTCAGATTGGTGATGCGCTCGATATAGGCGGCAGGGTCCACCAGCTTGAACAGTCCCGACCGTTCAAGATCGGCAATCACCACGCCGGCAATATCGTTGCCCAGCTTCTGGTCGTTCAGGCTGTCGCCGTTGAATGTCGGAATGGCGATCGGGATCGGCTTCAGGTTGCCCCTGGTGATGTCCACTTCCAGCACCGCGTGCGCGGCGCGCAACGGCCACGCAATCGCCATGAGGACCAGGAGCGCGCCGGCAATCGCCGTCGCCAAATCGAGACGTCCCGTCGTTTCAGTGACATGCATCATCCGCCAAACATCTCCCGTGGATCAAAGTTCAGGATCATATCGCGCCACAACGCATACTTTCTCGCGGGCAGCTCCCTATAGGGCTGACACAGCATGACCGCGCGCACCGCGGCGTCGGCCGCTGCCTGAAAGAACGGCGACGCCATCGTGTTAACCACCTGCGGTGTCGTCGTCAGCGTTCCGTCCTGGCTCAACTGCAAACGCAGCCTTACACGAATGGCTTCGGCACCGAGCCCGCCGACCGGCGGGTTCCAGCACTGCGAGATCCGCGAGCGCAGCGCGTCGAGCTCGTTGTAGCTCATTGTAAGGTCCTGTCCGGATGCACGGCCCCGCGCCGGTTCCGGCTTGTCCGCCGGCTGCGTCGATGCGGTTGTCTGCGGTCCGGCGTCCGGTACCTTGTTCAGGAGTGCGGCGATCTTGTCGGGATCGAAGTTCTTTTTCGCCTTGGGCCTGGGATTTGGCTTGGACGCGACCTTCGCCGGCTTCTTCACCGGTTTCTTGACCACCTTTTTGGGCTTGGGCTTCGGTTTCGGCTTGGCTTTCGCCGGCTTTTTGACCGGCTTGGGCGCGGCTTCCGCCTTCTTCGGCTTCGGTTTGCGTACGGGCACCGGCGCCTTCGCCGTCTTGGTCTGCGTGGCCTTGGTCTTCTTCGTCTTCTTTTCCGCCTGCTTTTTCGCCGGTTCAGGCTTCTTCTCAACCTTTCCGGCATCGGCCTTGGCCTTGCGGTCGCCAGCCTTTGTCTTCGTCAACTCGGCCTGCGTGACGAGATCAACCGGCAACGGTGTCGACTTCGCCGGCAGCGGGGACGACGACGGAAACACGGCAACGATGCTGAAAAGGACAGCCAGGTGCAGAATAAGCGATATGATCAGGCCGTTTCCCATCAAGCCACATCTCTAAAGCTGGTCTTCCGCTTCCGTGACGAGCGCAATCCGGCGAAATCCGGCTTCGGCGATGGTGCCCATCACCTTCATGATCGTGCCGTAGTCCGTCCCGCGATCCCCGCGCACGAATATGCGCTCCTCGTACCCGGCGTTGGTGATAGCAACGAGTTTTGGCACAATTTCGTTCAAGCCGATTTCCGTCTCCTGCAGGAACACGGTGCCGGAACCGGTGATCGATACGGTCAATGGCTCCTTGTCCCCCTGCAACTGTTTGGCGTCGGCCTTGGGCAAATCGACCGGCACACCGACCGTCAGAAGTGGCGCCGCAACCATGAAAATCACCAGCAGCACGAGCATGACGTCGACAAACGGCGTGACGTTGATCTCCGCCATCGGTTTGTAGTTGCGGCCCGCCCGGCTGCGCCGCCGGAGATATCCGCCACCGAACATCGCACCCATCATTCACCTCCGTTCACGGGTCAGTTCCTCGCGTCCATCTGGCGCGACAAGATTGCGGAAAACTCATCTGCGAAGCCTTCCAGGCGTTGCGCGTGGCGCGCCACTTCATGGGTGAACTTGTTGTAGAAAATGACCGCCGGGATCGCAGCGAGCAGCCCGAGCGCGGTTGCGAACAGTGCCTCGGCAATGCCGGGCGCCACGACGGCGAGGTTGGTGGTCTTGGCCGCGGCGATCGCCTGAAACGAGGTCATAATGCCCCAAACCGTGCCGAACAGGCCGATAAAGGGCGCCGTGGCGCCGACCGTCGCCAGAAACAGCAATCGCCGTTCCAGCCGGTCGACCTCGCGCGACATCGCCACGTCGAGCACCTTCTCGACCCGCATCTGCAGACCGGCAAGCGGTTTCGGTGAAGCCTCCACCGTGCGCTTCCATTCGCGCATGGCCGCGACGAACAACGCCGCCATGGAACGAACCGGATTGTTGCCGATGTTCTGATAGAGCTCCTCAAGCGACTGTCCGGACCAGAACACCTCTTCGAAGCTGTCGGTTTCGTCGCGCGTGCGCGAGAACAGGACGAGCTTGTCGGCAATGATCGCCCAACTCCAGACCGACGCCGCAACGAGCCCGACCATGACAAGTTGCACGACGAAATGGGCCTGGAGAAAAAGTCCGACAATGGACAGATCCGCCTGCATGGCAGGCGCTGCCGCTGTGGTTACTTCCACCGGATTCATAGGGCTTCCCGCTGGTTTTTTGCTGCGTCCCGCCCCTCCCGAACGCGCGTGCCTCACGCGGGCGAGGTGTGAAACGCTTTTGTGACCAAACTAGGACTTGTGGCACGACCCAAGTGCGCGCACCCCCGCGCGCGACCAGAAATCCTGATCATTCGCAGGGTCAGACTTCTTCGTTAACGAAACGTTCAAACGCGGCACGAACCAGCGTGTCCAAACGCATCACCTTGCCCGACGCGCTGACCAACACGATTTTCACGTGAAGCCGGGCGATGACGCTATCCTCGCGCATGACCTCCTGAAGCAGGGTCATCGTCGCGCCGCCGAGATCGGCGACCGAGGTGACAACCTCCAGGAGATCGTTCATGCGGGCGGGCTTGAGGAAATCGATATCCATGTGCCGGACGACGAAGGCTGCCGGCTCCACATCCCCCTCGCCGGAAAAAAGGGCGGTCTGGCTGACGCCGGCGAGCCGCACCATGTCGGAGCGCGCGCGCTCGCAGAACTTCAGGAAATTCGCGTGATAGACGAGGCCGGTGAAGTCCGTGTCCTCGTGGTAGACGCGAACGGGCAGAATGTGGTGCCCGCCTTCGATCCGGCCGGCCAGATCGGGCCAGCGCGTCTGCGCAGTTCCCTTAATCTCGTCCACGGGTCCTTCAGGCCTCCCCAAGCTCGACCATGACAATCTCGGGCGGCGCGCCGAAGCGCACCGGCATGATGCTCGTGCCGAGCCCACCCGATACGATCAGGTTCCGCCCCTCCTCTACCACATGACCGTAGGCGTAACGATTGCCGTAGCGCGACGGAACGACAGGCGAATAGCCGAAAAGCCGGACCTGTCCGGCATGGGTGTGACCGGCGATCGTGAGTGAAACCCGATCCGGTACCTTTGGGAAAATGTCGGGCTCGTGCGCAAGCAGAACGACCGGCGCGTCGTCCGTAACCTTGGCCAGCGTGCCCGGCAGATCGTCGACCCCGCGACAGCATCGCTGTCCCAGCTTGTTGCGCGTCAGGAAAGCCAGTTGATCGCCAAGTCCCGCAAGCCAGAAGGCCTGTCCGTCTTTTTCCAGCCGCACCGCGTCGTTCTCGTAGACCGGTATTCCCACATCCTCCAGTGCCTTGCCTGCGATTGTCGGGCCCTGTTGGCGTTGTTGCGCGGCCCTGTCCTCCCACCAGTCGTGATTGCCGAGCACCGCATGCACGCCGAGCGGCGCTTTCAGTTCGGCAAGTGCCGCAGACCACTGGCTGGACGGAACGTACTCGGTGACCCAGCGCATGCCGGCGACATAGTCGCCAAGGAGAAAGACCATATCCGGCGTCAAGCGGTTCGTCGCCGTGACGATCTTCTCGACGCGCTGCAAGGTCATCCACGGGTCGCACGCATGTATGTCGGCAAGGACGGCCATGCGCAGCTTCAGGTCGCGCGGCCAGCGCGGCGGTGTGAGCCGGTAGCGGGTCACGCTCATCCGCACAAGGGGCTCGACGCCGAAGGCATAGCCGCCGAGCCCGACACCGGCGACCAGCATCGCGCCAAAAGCTCTGAGGAAGGTCCGGCGGGAAATCATGGGTGGTATTTAGGAGGCCCGCTTGCTGTTCGCCAGCAGATAAGCTGCAACGGTTAAGGAGATGGCGGCGTCAGCGTTCGGCCTCGTCATTCGGGAACATGCCCATTTGCGTTCCTTCAAATCCCTTCGGCGCGGCGAGACCGATATGGACGAAGGCCTGTTGGGTGAGCATGCGTCCGCGCGGCGTGCGCGAAATGAACCCCTGCTGCAGCAGAAACGGCTCGACAATCTCCTCCAGCGCATCGCGCGGTTCCGACAAAGCAGCGGAGATCGTCTCGATCCCGACAGGTCCGCCCGCGTAATTCTCGGCGATGCACCGCAGATACCGGTGATCGAGGGCATCGAGGCCCGCCGCGTCCACCTCAAGCTGCCGCAGGGCGCGGTCCGCGACCTTCGCGTCGACGAGTTGCGCGTCTTCGTGGGTGGCGAAGTCCCGCACGCGGCGCAGCAAGCGCCCGGCGATACGCGGCGTTCCGCGTGAGCGCCGCGCGATCTCGCGCGCGCCTGCGTCGTTCATGGGCAGGCCGAGCACACGGCTGCCGCGCTGCACCACCTCTTCCAGTTCGTGCGGTTCGTAGAAATTGAGTCTGACCGGAATTCCGAAGCGGTCACGCAGCGGCGTGGTCAACAGTCCCGCGCGCGTGGTGGCGCCAACCAGGGTGAACTTCGCCAGGTCGATCCGGACCGAGCGCGCGGCCGGCCCTTCGCCGATAATGAGATCGAGCTCGAAATCCTCCATGGCCGGATAGAGGATTTCCTCGACCGCCGGGTTGAGACGGTGAATCTCGTCGATGAACAACACGTCGCGCTCTTCCAGGTTGGTGAGCAAGGCCGCCAGATCGCCCGCCTTGGCGATGACCGGACCAGAGGTGGCACGGAAGTTCACGCCGAGTTCGCGGGCGACGATCTGGGCCAGCGTCGTCTTGCCGAGACCTGGCGGACCGGCGAACAGCACATGGTCCATGGATTCGCCCCGCGTCTTCGCGGACTCGATAAACACTTTCAGATTGTCGCAAACACGCCGCTGGCCGATAAACTCGCCAAGCATCTGAGGACGCAGGGACATTTCCCCTTCGTCCCCTGGCGTGCGCGCCATTTCAACAGGACGGTCGGTCATGAGGCCAGCTCCTTCAGACCGAGCCGGATAAGCTCGGCGGTTTCGCTTTCCTCACCCACCTTGCGCTGCGCGGCGGCGATGGCCGCGGCGGCCTGGGCATGGGCGTAGCCGAGATTGGTGAGCGCCGAGACCGCGTCGGCGGCTGCCGGCGCTTCCGGCGCGGGCTCCGCGCCGACCTCGGCGATGGCCGCACCCGGCTGGCCGGACAAGACCATGTTCGGAATCTTGTCCTTGAGTTCGGAGACGATGCGCTGCGCAACCTTCGGCCCAACGCCCGGTGAACGCGCAACCTGTGCCTTGTCCTGCAGGGCGACCGCGTTCGCCATATCCTGCGGCGACAGCGTGCCGAGCACGGCCAGCGCCACCTTGGCACCGACGCCCTGTACGCTCTGCAGCAAGCGAAACCAGGCGCGCTCCGCATCGGTCGCAAAGCCGAACAGCTTGATCTGGTCTTCGCGGACGTGGGTTTCGATGGCGAGCGTCGCCGCCTCGCCCACCTGCGGCAGACTGCCAAGGGTGCGCGGCGAGCAATGCACCTCGTAGCACACGCCGCCCACGTCGAGGAGCACCCAGTCCTCGCCGAAGGCGTCGATCAGGCCTTTCAGCTTGCCGATCATTCCGCCGCCTCCAGACTGGCCCGCGTGCGGTGATGGGCATGGGTGATGGCGATCGCCAGCGCATCCGCCTCGTCCTCGCTGTCCGGCGTCGCCCGGGGCAAGAGGTGGCCGATCATGGCGCGGATCTGGTCCTTTCCGGCATGGCCCGTTCCGACCACCGTCTTCTTGACCATGTTGGGCGCATACTCGCTCACCGGGAGACCCGCCAGCGCCGGGCTGACAAGCGCGATCCCCCGCGCCTGACCGAGTTTCAGGGTGGCTCCCGCATCCTTGTTGACGAACGTGTTCTCGACCGCGGCTTCCGCGGGCACCCATGCCGCGAGCACCGTGTTCATGCCCTCGAAGAGCTGAACGAGGCGTTCGGCAAGCGTGTCCTTTGCGATGGAAACCACCGTTCCGCTCGCGACATAGGCCAGCCTGTGGCCGTCACTCTCGATAACGCCCCACCCGGTGCGCCGCAGGCCCGGGTCGATGCCGATGATGCGGACGGAACTGTTCAAGCGCTGAACCCCTCGGAGCGATGAAGCGGACAAACCCGGAACGAATCACCCGGCGAGTGTGCCACGGGAGAGGTTAACGGGGTAGCTTCGCTCAGGTCAGCCACGCAAAACGGCCGGGCGCGGTTTCCCGCACCCGGCCGTCAGACTATGCGCCTAACCGAAACTATGCGCCCAATCGAGACTATTTGTAGCTGATCGGAACCGGTTCGTGGACCGGGACCGCGCAGCATCCTCCGCCGAAGCTCCAGCGCAGACCGACGTGCACGTCGTGCGAGGTGATGTCCTTGAACTTCGTCGGACCGAACGGGCCGACCGATGGATCGTAGGTGCGGACCGTTCCCGTCTTGGCATCGCCGAGATCGGTATAGCGGTAACCGAAGTCGAACTTCAGATCGTCCGTGAGATCGTACGAGAAACCGGCGTGCAACGCCCAGGCGAAGTTCCACTCTGTGTTATCGCTGGCGAAGGCCAGTCCGTTGTTGACCAGGTTGACGTCCTTGAAGCCGTCGATAGATATGGCGGCCGTGCCGATACCGGCGCCGACATACGGCGTGAAGCCATGCCAGGTTCCGATGTCCCAATAGCCGTTGGCCAGGAACAGCCACTCCGACTTTCGGGCCGTATATTCATTGGTAAAGAAATTTACCCCGTCGGTGTAAGTATCCAGCCCCGTGAAATCGGACTTGCCGCGATATTCACCGGTCACGTCAAAACGGAACTTATCGGAATACTCGTAACCGAAGCCGAGGCCGATGAACGGCGAGCTGTCGAAGTCGAGATCGATGATCGTAAAATTGCCTTGCGCGATGAACTCGTTGGTAATGTCATCGACTTCCTGATTGGTCATGCCGATGAAGCTGCGCAGATAGAATGCACCCGGCGCCGAAATGGGTTCCGGAATCGGCACAGGCGCGACGACCGGCGGCGGCAGGAGGTCGGCGGCATTCGCGGTGACGGTTTGGCCCAAGGTCAGGGCGGCTGCAACAATGATCGCTTTGCGGAACTTGCTCATTTTGTACCCTCAATTTCGCAGTCCAGGCATTCACGCGCAGCAGCGTGCGGATGCCGAACTGTTTCATATCGGGACTATGAGCCTGAGACTTTAACGAGCCCTTAACTGTAAATTTTTTGCAGAAATCCGGGATTTTTCAGCTATAATCGGAGTTTGAACAGTGATCCCTGCGGCTGGATTGCCAATGTGATTCGCAAAAAGTCAAGCAGAACCGGCAAATCTTGCCGGGCTGGCGCCAGCGCCCGGGCAAGGCTATCCGCCGAGCTTCTCCATCAGCGCGTCGGAGACCTCGAAATTGGCGTACACGCTCTGCACGTCGTCTGAATCCTCAAGCGCCTCGAGCATCTTCAGAAGCGTCTCGCCGCTCTTGTCATCGAGCTCGATGGCATTCTGCGGCCGCCAGGCGATCGCCGCCGATCTCGGCTCGCCAAGCGATGCTTCCAGGGCCTTGGCGACTTCGTGCAGCGCGTCGGCGTCGCAATAGATCGTGTGGCCGTCGTCGGACGATTCCACGTCGTCGGCGCCAGCTTCGATGGCCGCCTCAAACACCTCTTCCGCCGATCCTGCCTCACCTGCAAATTCGATCGCACCGACGCGGTCAAACATGAAGGAGACCGCACCGGTCTCGCCGAGGTTGCCGCCATGTTTGGAGAATGTGGCCCGGACCTCTCCCGCTGTCCGGTTGCGATTGTCGGTCAGCGTTTCGACGATCACACCGACACCGCCCGTGCCGAAGCCCTCGTAGCGGACCTCTTCGTAGTTCTCGCCGCCTGCATCCTGGCTGCGCTTGATCGCCCGCTCGATATTGGCGTTGGGCATGTTCTGCGCCTTGGCCGCCTGAACGGCCGTTCGCAACCGGGGATTCATGTCAGGATCAGGTGTGCCGAGCTTCGCCGCGACGGTGATCTCCTTCGCAAGCTTGGAGAATATCTTCGACCGCTTTTTGTCCTGCGCACCCTTGCGGTGCATGATGTTCTTGAATTTTGAATGCCCTGCCATAGCTCTCGTCCGCCGTTATCAGTCGGGTTCCCGCAGTCAGCCGTCAGACCTTTGCGCATCTTATACGGTCGTGCACCGGGAGAATCCAGATCGCGCCCACGATGACACCGAACGCCGTGCACGCGGGATCGTGGTTAACAAAGCGTTAACCATCAAGTGCCTAGCCTTGGCGCTTGCGAAGCGCCGGCACTGCGAGGACCGGCGCACAAATCGTACAAGGAGACTGGCATGGCGCGCGCATCGAAGGCCAAGGACTCACAATCACTGTCTGATAGCCTGAAAGAGGCCACCGCGTCCGCCACCGGCAGGGTGTTGCGTCTGGTGGCAGAGGCGAAAGACGGCTCGGACTCGGCAGGAACCGTTACCACAATTGCTCAACTCACCCAGTTGTGCGAGCAGGCGGCCGACCACATGTCGAAAGCCCACCGCAAGCTGTTCAACGGCGAGGAAGGCGGCGAAGCTGCCATCGAGCATCTCGATGCAGCGCTTCAATGCCTCAGGAAGGTCGAAGTGGAAGGCACCCGCCGGACCACGAAAGCAAAGAAGGCGACCAAGAAGCAGCGCCGCGCAAAAAGCGCCTAGAGCTCTAGTCACTCCAGCCAGAACGCAGGCTCGATCGGCCGCAACTGCTCGCCGATCCGCACCGGCGAGACCGCCTTCGCGAGGCCGGTCTTGTCGTCGGTCTCGAAGGCGACGCCGCACAGCGTCGCCTCTCCCTTGGCTGCCTCGTAACGGCCCTCCGGGATGCGCGTTAGGAACCGGTTCAGCGGTTCCCGCTTTTCCATGCCGAGGATCGAATCGTAGTTGCCGGTCATGCCCGCGTCGGAGATGTAGGCGGTGCCGCCGGGCAGGATCATGTCGTCCGACGTCGGAACATGGGTGTGCGTGCCGATGACGGCCGACGCCCGTCCGTCGGCGAAATGGCCCATGGCCTGCTTTTCGGACGTCGCCTCGGCGTGAAAATCGATGATGATGGCGTCCGCGCCCTCACCAAGGCCGCACGCCGCCAACTCCTCCTCAACCGCGCGGAACGGACACGCCAGATCGGGCATGAACACCAGACCCATCGGGTTCATCACCAGGACATCGGCGCCGTTCGCCGCCTTGAAGTGGCCGCTGCCGCGCCCGGGCGTTCCGGGCGGATAGTTCATCGGACGCAACAGACGGTCCTGACGCTCGATGAACACCAGCGCCTCGCGCTGGTCCCAAACGTGGTTTCCCGTGGTGATGACATCGACGCCGGCGTCGAGGAACTGCTGGCAGATGACCTCGGTGATACCGAACCCCCCGGCGGCGTTCTCGCCGTTCAGGATGACAAAATCCGCCTTGTAGCGTTCGCGCAGCCGCGGCAACTCGTCGACGACGATTGTACGCCCCGCCCGACCGACGACGTCGCCAATGAACAGTACGCGCATGCGCTACCTTTCGATTTCTGACGGTCCAGCGGGCGTCAGCACCCAGTCGAGGCGTTCGTCATACCCGTCATGGGGCACGTTTTCCACCTGCTGAATGTCGAATGCGAGACCAACGGCAAGGACACCGCGTTCGCTGCGGAGTTCCGCAATCGTGCGGTCGTAATATCCCGCGCCATAGCCCAACCGGTAACCGTGCGCGTCGTAGGCAAGCAACGGAACGAGCAGAATGTCGGGAACGACCGCGGGCGCGTCGGCACCGGGAACCGGCACGGCGTATTCTCCCGGCTGCAACGGCGCGCCCGGCGTCCAGCGGTGAAACCGAAGGGGTTTGCCACGTGCCGCGATCACGGGAAGCGCAATCGGGTGGCCTGCATCGGCAAGCCGGACAAGCAACGCGGCCGGGTCGAGTTCATCGCGGATCGCGGCGTAGCCCGCAACCACGGCTCCGGGCGCGGGACGTGTGAAATCGAGCGCCTGTTCGGCGATGGCAGCGGCGCCTTCACGACGCGCAGGCGCGCTCAAACCGCGGCGCCGGGCGCGCATGTCCTCGCGCAGCGATCGTTTCGCTGCATCGATGGAGTGCTCTGAGGTCATGGGTCGCGGATTTCACGCGGTGTAGAAAACGGACGCAAGGCCGCGCAAGCCGTCGGAGGTGCGATCCCCTGGGTCCCTACGAAAAGTAGGTGGGCGCCGAGTGACCGGGACCACGATCCCGGTCAGGGTCAGCTCCCTCAGGAGTCGTATCGGCCCCGGGAATGAAACTCCTGACGCACTTCGCAGCCCTGCGAAGGGCAATTTAGGAAACATTCGTTAAGAGTCCAGTAGCGGACGAAGAAAACGTTTGTGATTGAGGTTGCGACAGGCCGCCCTTCAGCCTTTCGCGGCCGCCGCCTTTTCGTCGCCGAGCGCCGCGTTTAGGACTTCGATGCGGTCGGCAACCGCGGTGATTTCGCTTGCTGCACGCGACTCGGTGGACTTGACCTGCTGATCGGATGAGGCCTGCGCGGCTTCGACTTCCTCCAGCTTTTTTTCCATCTCGGTCAGTTCGTCCGCCACCATCAGGGCGGTCATGAGCAGCAGACGGTCATCGCCCACCTGGCCGAATTTTTTCTGGAGCTTGTCATGGCGCACCTGCACCATCTCGGACAGTTCGACCAGATGGTCTTCTTCGCCGTCATCGCATTCGAGACGATAGGTCCGGCCATTCAGAGTAACGTTGACGTCAGCCATTCCTGCCCTTTCCAGGTTGAGCCGGCGACTACTTGCTCTGCAGCATTCCTTCGATCGAATTCATGACCTTATCGATCCGTTGCGCCGCATCTTCGCTCGCAGCGACCAGCTTCTCACTACGCTCACGCTCCGCGTCAAGCCGCGCCTCAAGAGTCTGTACCTGCTCCTCAAGAGACTCCCGCTGCAGGTCTTCCTGTCGCCGGGACGCGACCTTTTCCTCCATCACTTTCAAGGCCGAGTCGAGCCGTTCTGTCGCGGCGGTCAGTTCGTCTTTGTCGCCCATAAATACACATCCCCCGATACTCGTACTTTGTGGAAAAAATGCCACATTTGCAGCATCTGGCGGTGATTCGCACCGACCGTAGACAAGTCAAAGATTAGGCGTGGCGAGAACTGGGCGTCAACAGTTTGACGGTTGTTTGACGGAACAAACACCTGAAAATCCGCCTTTCAATTGACTCCAAGTGGTCCTGCGCCCATTAAGGCGTGGATTCCGGTCTCGCGTTGAGACCGGGCGGCGCCACCATGGCGCCGTTTTTGGGAAATGACAGACGCCAGTGGAGTGGAATGATGGCAGTTCGTGTAGCAATCAATGGGTTTGGCCGCATCGGCCGCAACGTCCTTCGCGCAATCATCGAGTCGGGACGCGATGATATCGAGGTCGTGGGAATCAATGACCTCGGGCCGGTCGAGACGAACGCCCATCTGCTGCGCTTCGATTCCGTGCACGGGCGCTTTCCCGGCGAGGTCAAGGTCGACGGCGACTCCATCGATGTCGGCAAGGGGCCGATCAGGGTGACCGCCGTTCGCGACCCGAAAGAGCTGCCGCACAAGGAATTGAAAGTCGATATCGCGCTCGAATGCACGGGCATCTTCGCCGACAAGGAGAAGGCATCTGCCCACCTGGAAGCGGGTGCGAAGCGCGTGCTTGTCTCCGCTCCCGCAAGCGGTGCCGACCTGACGGTCGTCTATGGCGTCAACCACGACAAGCTGGAGGATAGCCACACGGTGGTTTCCAACGCGTCGTGCACCACCAATTGCCTGGCGCCTGTCGCGAAGGTGCTGAACGACGCCATCGGCATCGAACACGGCTTCATGACCACCATTCACGCCTATACCGGCGATCAGCCGACCCTCGACACCATGCACAAGGATCTCTATCGGGCCCGCGCGGCGGCCATGTCGATGATCCCGACTTCGACGGGGGCGGCGAAGGCCGTCGGGCTGGTGCTTCCGGAACTCAACGGCAAGCTCGACGGTGTGTCCGTGCGCGTACCCACGCCCAACGTGTCGGTGATTGACCTGAAGTTTGTCGCCAAGCGCGAGACGACGCCGGACGAGGTCAACGAGGCCGTGAAAGTCGCCGCATCTCAACAACTGAAGGGCATTCTTGGCGTTACGGACATGCCGAACGTGTCCATCGATTTCAATCACGATCCCCACTCGTCGGTGTTTCACCTCGATCAAACAAAGGTCATGGACGGCACGCTGGTGCGCGTCATGAGCTGGTATGACAATGAGTGGGGCTTCTCCAATCGCATGAGCGATACCGCCGTCGCCATGGGCAAGCTTGGCTAAGCCTGCCGGTCATGGCCACCGCCTGGCACGAGAAGTCCTTACAGGAAATCGGCGAGGCCCTGCGTTCGGCCGAGGTTTCGGCGTGCGATCTGTTTGAGGAGGCGCAACGGGCGCACGACGCTCACGGCGATGCCCTTTGCGCCTATCATGTCTGGGACGGGGAACGCGCACGCGGCCAGGCGGAGGCCGCCGACGCGGCCTTTCGTGCCGGCCGCGATGCAGGCCCGCTCCAGGGCATCCCGATATCGGTGAAAGACCTCTTCGGCGTGCCCTATCTGGAGACCTTTGCGGGGTCGCCAAAACCTTTGCCGGAGAGCTGGTCCAGCGAAGGGCCCGTCATGCGCGCCGTGATCGAGCAGGGCGCGGTGATCACGGGCAAGACCCATATGGTCGAGTTCGCGTTCGGCGGGCTCGGAACAAACACGCACTGGCCCGTTCCGCGCAATCCGTGGGATGCGGCACATCATCGCACTCCGGGCGGATCGAGTTCCGGCGCCGGCGTTTCACTCATCGAAGGTTCCGCTTTGGTTGCCCTCGGCTCGGACACGGCCGGATCGGTACGTGTTCCCGCGAGCGTCACAGGCACGGTCGGCCTCAAGGTAACCGCGGGACGATGGCCGCTTGAGGGCCTCGTCCCCCTCAGCCCGACATTCGATACGCCCGGGATACTGACCCGTACCGCCGCCGACGCCGCGCTTGCGTTCGAAGTGATCGACGCCTCGTGCGCGGGGCGCGAGCCCGGCGCGCCGGCGCAGGCCTGCAGCATCGAAGGACTGCGGATCGGTATCTGCGAAGACCATTTCTTCTCGAACTGCCCCGACGATATCGCCGAACCCGTGCGGACCGCCATTGGTGAACTCGAAGCGGCCGGAGCGCAGGTTGAGGATTTCAGCCTGCCGGAGACGGAACAAGCCTATGAGCTGTTCCGGATGGGCAGTGTCGTGTCGTCCGAACTCCGCGCGTTTCTCGACGGGGATTTGCCGGCGTGGAACGACACGCTCGACCCGAATATTGCCTTTCGCATGTCCGGCGCTCTCGGCCTGGACAGCGACGAGATCACAACGCGGCGCGTGCGCATCGCCGAAGTCGGCGCATCCGCCGCGGCGCGCATGGACGAAGTGGATGTGATCGTCTCGCCGACCGTGCCGTTTACCGCGCCGAAACTCGCCGATATTGCCGATCCCAAGTCCTATTCGGCGGCAAACCTCGCAACGCTCAGCAACACCTGTATCGCCAATCTCCTGAAACTGTGCGCGATCACGCTGCCCGTCGGCCTCGACAAGACGGGCATTCCCGTTGGGCTGCAATGCATGGCCGGCCCGCGCCGGGAGGAAAGACTGCTCTCGATCGCCCGCGCCTTTGAAAGCGTCCTCGGCACGTCACGCCGGCGCCTCGGCAAACCGCCTATCGGCATCTGATTTGTGATCGGTGAGCCGGCGGCCGAGGCAATTGTAACTTGCCTTATTCCGGCCTGTTCCCACCAATATGTGTGCGTCCGTGCAGCCATGCGAGTGGAAGGTGACACATGAAAAACGGATCATCACGACGTCTGTTCCTACGAGGCACCGCGGCATTTGCGGGTGCCGGGCTTGCCGGCCTGCGGCTTCCGGCCCTGGCCGCGAAACGCGGCGCAAATGACGGACTGAAACCTGGACAATTCACGTGGAACCCGGAACTGTCGCCGGAAGGACCGGTGGCGATCATCGTTTCGCTGTCCGATCAGCGGGTGAACGTCTATCGCAATGGCCTCCGTATCGGTCTTTCGACCTGCTCGACCGGAAAACCGGGCCACCGAACGCCCACCGGGGTCTTCACCATCCTGCAGAAGGACAAGCACCACCATTCGAGCACCTACAACAATGCACCAATGCCCAACATGAACCGTCTGACCTGGTCCGGTGTAGCCCTGCATGCGGGACACTTGCCCGGATATCCGGCCTCGCACGGGTGCATCCGGCTGCCGATGAGATTTTCCGAGTTGCTGTTTGGCATCACGCATGTTGGCACGCCGGTGATCGTCGCCGACCAACACAGCCAGCCCGGCATCGTTACCCATCCCGGCCCCGCGCTTTCGGCACTGGCGAAGAGCGAACTGGACGCTGCAGTCGCCAGACTGGCGAAGAAAAAGCTGCCGCCCAAAAAGCGGCACGAGGGAATGCAGCACGCGGTTTCTCTGCTCGTCAGCCGCGCCGATCAAACCCTCTACATCATGCGCGACGGAAGCGTTCTATCGCAGAACAGGGTCGAGTTTCTGCGTCCGAACGAACCACTCGGCTCGCATACATTCATGTTGATGGGATCGGCAAAAAAGGCCAGCGCGCTGCAATGGAAGGCTGTTGGCTATACACCTGCGGACACCGGCGTACAGTTACACGCCTCCGACGCCTCGGTCATCGGCCGTATTCAGTCGGACCCGGCCCTGGCAAAGAAGATCGCCAGCCTGATGCATCCGGGCCTGGTTCTCGTGATGACCGATGCCCCGGCGCACCCCGAAACGCGGACCGAGCGCGGGTTCGTTATCGCGACGCAGGACCCGACATGGATCACGCAGGCCCATCCGGCCCGCTAGAGCCTATTCGGTTAAATCCGAGTCAATTCTGTTTCTCGATTTGCGTGTGCGATCCGTCGCCGAAACGGGCGCGGCGCGATGTTAGCGCATCGGGCAAGGCCGTTTCGCCGGCGGGCGTCCGCCAATCGGAAACCCTTTCGG